>PLOL01000032.1 GCA_003142075.1 Patescibacteria group bacterium
CTCACGGTACTAGTTCACTATCGATCTCTAACAATATTTAGCCTTACCGGTTAGTTCCGGCAGATTCCCTCAAGCTTTTCGTGTCCTGAGGTACTCAAGAATAATAACGGAAAAGATATTTTATTTTCACTTACGGGACTATTACCCACTAGGGTTCTGCTTCCCAGCAGATTCTGCTAATAAAATATTTTGTAACTTTTCTCATCTATAAATAAATGACGTCATCATCTTACTACACCGATCACAAACTTTATGTACAAATTTTTCGTACTAAATAATGGAGGCGAGTCATAGAAGTTTTTAGTGTTCTATGTTGTTACTCGCCCGTGGAGCTTGTTAACACAAGACAACAGATCTTGTTAAAATGTTAACTCACCTGGATATCCAATTTTGCAGAGCTACAGCTCTGAGTGTGGTTTCCAATTTATATTATAATTGGTAAACCCTGTTTGGAAGATCCATAATGCTCTCCACTATTTAATACAAAAAATAAATTTATACACAAAGTTTGTGATCGGTTTGGGCTGTTTCCTTTTCGCTCGCCGCTACTAGGGAAATGTTGTTACTTGCGTAACATTGTTTTCTATTCCTCCAGGTACTGAAATGTTTTACTTCCCTGGGTATGCATATTGCATCAAGTGCAATATAACCAATAAAATTGGCTGAGTTACCTCATTCGGAAATCTCTGGATCAAAGGTTGCTAAGCACCTCCCCAAAGCTTATCGCAGCTTAACTACGTCCTTCATCGCTTATTAGAGTCAAGGCATCCACCGTACGCCCTTAAATTTCCCATTAGGAAATTTAAAAACCACAATCTTTAAAAGTTTACGTTATAAACTTTAAATTTGTTTTAACCTGTTATATGGAATCAATTCCGTATAACAGTCTTATCAAAATTAATTGATAAAATTTTTTTAAATCATTTCAATCTCTCTCCAAGAAAAATTGAATGATTCACCTGCCTGCCTATAGCATCTATAAAAGACCCAATCCACTTCACGTGGAAAATTGGTAATGCTATGACAGAATGAAAATTTAAATTTAATTTATCCTCTTGAAAGAGAATCTCTTAAACCTTAATTTTATTTTTCAAGTTTCAATCTTTCTGATGAAAAAATCGCCTTTCGGCGACTAGTAGACAACATCAAAGATGCATCTATATAAGCCGCTTTAAAATTGATTTCTTGTATAACATATCTGTGTAAGAACGAGTATATAGGAAAGTAGAATAAAGTCAAGGATTTTACAGGTTAAAATCAGATAGTTCTCTACAGGTTATCCCCAGCTTTATTTTTACCCTTATTTTCCAATATTTTTTGATATTTTGATAATAAAAAAACTAGGTTTTACCTAGTTTTTAAATTTTTTTTTAGTGTTTATGAATGAATTATTCAAGAATACTATCCAAATTTACATCATAAAGCATTTTTTCTTGGATAGAAGTGTAACTGATTATTTCTTCAGGTTTTATCCAGATTTTTATTTCTCTTTCGGCTTCTGCCGGCTTATCCGAACAATGAATGAGGTTCCTAACTGCTCTTCCGTCGGCGTCCGCTAAAGTATAAGAATCCAAAGTAAAATCTCCTCTTATTGTTCCTACATCCGACGTTAAAGGTTCAGTACTTCCGACAAGTTTTTTTACAATCCCAACAGATTGATTTCCTTCTATCACCATGATTACGACAGGTCCGGCAGTCATGAATTTTACGAGTCTGCCGATTATTTCTTTTCCATATTCTAGAGCTGATTTTGTAACCTCTGCTCCGCGTGCAGTTCTGTCATTTACTATTTTTGTTCCCTTCTCCAAAAACCAGACATCATCTTTGTTGTAATGTGACCAGCATTGTTCTTCAGTTGGAATGGCCATTTTCATGGCAACAATTTTCAAACCAGTTCTTTCAATTCTGCTTATGATTTCACCGATAAAGTTTCTTTGAACTCCATCTGGTTTTATAATTACAAAAGACTTTTCGTTTTTCATTTATTTATTTTTTATAAAAATTAATTAATAATTAAACTTTAGATGTTGTAGGTGCGCTCACGACTTCAGACTTCTTAACGCTGATCGATTTGCGAAGATGTAATCATCTGAGCAAAGCGAGTCGTGTTCTGCTGCCCGCGGTGGCGGGCTCACATTACGTAAAGAAAACCTGGCATGAAAAACTGCATTAAAGCGGTTTTTCATTTTTCTTATATTTTTCCATAATCGCTTCCTCAACTTCTGCTCGGTCGCGACCATACTTAAGATATGATAATTCTTTTATTTTATCAAGCAGAAGTTTTGTGCCTCTTGGCGGAAGATTTGTTTCCATACTAAATGGTTTTGTCGGTTGGCCATTTGCGAGCATTTTTACATATGAGTTGTGCATCTGCAAATTCATCAAATCTTTTGGTGTGAATACCGGAGCAAATTGCTTCGCCAAATATTCTGCATCTTCAGAGCTGACCCGGAATGCAGCCATCGAGCCGACGTTTCCAAATACAGCGTTCTTAATTCCTTCATCAAGTTGTGCAATATATTGATGAGCAACTGTAAGCGCTAATTTATATTTCCTTGCCTCTGAAAGAATCATGGAAATAGAATCTGTTGTTACATTTTGGAACTCATCAATGTAAAGATAAAATGGTGGCAAATCTGTTCCAAAAGAATCCACACGCGACATAGCCGCCATTTGAAGTTTGCCGACAATAATAAGCCCGATGAGATTTGAATTGATTTCTCCAAGTCTTCCTTTTGCAAGATTTACAAGCAAGATTTTCTTATTGTCCATGATATCTCTGAAATTGAATGCGGATTTTTCCTGAGAAACTATCGGTCGCATAATATCGTTTGAAAGAAATACGTCAAATTTGTTCGTGATGTACGGAACAAAATTAGCAAGTCCGCTCTCGCCGGTAGTTTTTACGGCATTTGCCCAAAATTGATTTATGAGAGGATTCTTGCAATGAGAAAGTTTCATTTCTCTGAAAGTTTTATCAGAAAGAACGCGGGCGATATCAAGAAGAGTATTTCCAGATTCCGGATCTTCCATCACGAGCAACGCGGAATTTCTAAAGTATTGTTCAAAAGCCGGACCTCCAGCAACTTTCATGTCAAAAAGCTTATTGAAAATAGAAAGCATTTCATTAACAACGAAAGTTTTTTGTTCCGGAAATTTTCTATCGTATTCAAGCATGTTCAAACCCATCGGTCTTTCAGTGTAGCTCGGATCAAAATAAATCACGTCATCATATCTTTCCGGCGGAATAAATGAAAGAACTTCCTGAATATCCGAACCGTGCGGATCAATCATGCAAACGCCTTCGCCATTCNNTTCAAAAGAGTCGTTTTACCTGTACCAGTTTGTCCTATGATATAAAAATGTCGCAATCTGTCTTCAGCTGTAATTCTTATCGGTGTTCTTACATTTCTGTGTACATTTGTTCCAAGCAAAATTCCATTAGTCGGCAAATCAAGCGGTGCCGGCGCGGTAATCGCGTTTGACTGTTTAAGCTGTGACGCTTCGCTGAAATCATTTTCCGGAAGATGAAAGAGAGTTGTGAGTTCTTTCAAATTTAAAACCAAATCATTTTTCTCGTTGAAAATCCTGAAAGAAAAATCGCGGGACATTTTCAAAAGTTCACTTCCTTCAATTCTTTTGAATCTAAATTTATTTCCTTTCGTATTTTCAAATTGATTGAAAGATGATTCTATATCAGAAAGAATTGCTCCGGCTTCCTCTCTTGAATTTGATGAAGCCATTATTCTTACATTCACAATAGCAAGCGGAGCATCTGTTTTTAATTTTATGCCTTCTATAATATTTTGCTGAGAATCGCCGAGCTTTTTGTCGTCTTCTTTCTTTTTTTCTCCGCTTATTATTTCCTTGCCTACTCGTTTAAAAATACCCATGAAAGAAGTATCGGCTTTTTCATATGCCTCTTTAAGTTTTGCGCCTTTTTCAACTTCTTTCAAAACTCTTTTATATAAATCGATTTCTTTGGAAGCCGGTTTTACTATTATCTGTATTGCAGCGCCCTCGCCGTTCTTGTCCACCTTTGAAAAACTGTTCAAAATAATTTTCAGCGGATCATAATCATAATTGTCATATGTCTTTATTGGAAAAATATCGTCAGTTGAAAACTCCGCATAGGAACCGACAAAATCTCCCGTTTCATTAAAAATATTGTAATCATCTTTTTTCTCGGAAATCTTTACATCAGAAAATGTCGATTGTATCTGCGTTTCAAAAAGAGATTTCTTGCTGTCCGGCACGGCGATATAAAAAATTATTTCACTGCTGAAATTCGC
>PLOL01000009.1 GCA_003142075.1 Patescibacteria group bacterium
ACAAGCACGCCTCCGGATACAGAAGCAGATGAACTCGTCTGCGCATTTGCCGTTCCGCAAAAAACAATTCCGATGGCAAATACTGAAAGGAGAGATATAAATATTTTTTTCATAATAATTAAAATTATAAAGTTATTAAATAAGCGCAAAACTATACGGACATTGTATCACTAAATATATATTTGACAAAAGTTCAAATGCTGATAATATGTATGTATTGAAGTTCGCCCGAAAGGCGGGCTAATTTTTTTAGAAAATTAAGAAGCGAAGCGACTATAATTTACTTATCCTTTAGGATTAAAAAATTATAAAGACAACGCATCAATATTTTATTAACAAATAACCAAATAAAACAATGATAGACCTAAAAGTAATAAATTCAGTAATTGAACAGATGGAGCAAGAAAGAGGCGTACCAAAAGCTAAAATGCTTGAAGCTATTGAAATGGCTCTTGCAACTGCATACAAAAAAGAATATGGAAAAAGAGGACAAATAATTAAGGCTAAGATTGACCTCTCGAGCGGAAAAATGGAATTCGTCCAGACAAAAACTGTTGTCGACCGCGACAGCGTTGTTATCCGTGAAGAAAAAGAAGACACCGAAGCTGAAGAAAGATTCAAAAGATCAAAAAGAATTGAAGAAGAAAAAGAAGAATTAAATGAAAAAGGAGAAAAAATAGTTTATTACAATCCTGAACATCATATTTTTCTTGAAGATGCAAAAAGAATTAAGAAAGATGCAAAAGTTGGAGATGAGCTCGTCTTCCCTCTTGAAGAAAAGTCAGACTACGGAAGAATCGCTGCTCAAACAGCAAAACAAGTCATCGTTCAAAAAATCAGAGAGGCTGAAAAAGTTTCTGTCTTCAATGAATACGGAGAAAAGGAAGGAACGATTGTAAACGGAACTGTTCAAAGACTTGAAAGAGGAAATCTTTTCGTAGATATGGGAAGAGCAACAGCAATACTTCCATTTGAGGAACAAATCCCAGGAGAAAAATATAAACCGGGAGAAAGAATACGCGGATATCTTTACAAAGTTGAAGAAACGCCAAAAGGAATTTTCTTGAGACTTTCAAGATCGCATCCGAAATTCTTGGAAGAACTTTTCAGAACAGAATCTCCGGAGCTAGGAACAGGCGTTGTTGAAATAAAAGCAATCGCAAGAGAAGCAGGTTCAAGGTCAAAAATTGCAGTCGCTTCAAAAGATGAACACATCGATCCAGTCGGTTCACTTGTCGGACAAAGAGGTGTCAGAGTTTCAACTGTCATGTCGGAACTCGGCGGAGAAAAAATAGATATTATTGAATGGTCAGCTGATCCAAAAAAATTCATCGAGGAAGCACTTTCTCCAGCAAGAATTCTTTCAGTCACACTGAATGAAGCTGAGAAAAAAGCTGAGGTTGAAGTCGCAGCGGATCAACAATCGCTCGCTATCGGAAAAGGCGGACAAAATGTCAGACTCGCAGCAAAACTCACTGGATGGAAAATAGATATAATTTCAGTCGAAGGAGAATACGTGGAAGCTGAAGACGGGGAGGAAACAAAATAAACAAAAGTAGGGCGGCGCCAATGGTGCCGCCCTTTTTGTTTGCAAATAAAACGATAAACTATATAATAAGCGTGAATAAGAGTTCAAACAATAAATTATTTTCAATATGGAAGAAAATAAACAACAAAAAGATGATTTTGGAGCGATGGCCGGCATAATAATTGTTGTCATATTATTGCTTGTCGGAGCTTTATATTTCGGCAAACAGAGAATAGAACAACGCAAACAATTTAAATCAACTTTGCAGGAGGCAACTTCAACAATTTCGACTTCAACGATAAATATTTCAAAATAAAAAAATAAAAGGGGCGGCCGCTTTCGCGGCCGCCCCTTTTGCATTTTTCCAACTTTTAATATAAACTGTTTTTTATGGAAAATACAAAAATATACAAAATAAAAGATACGAAAAAACTTCCCGAAAGCGAGGTTGAAATAACAGCAGAAATTACTTTAGAAGCATTGGAAAATTATAAGACAAAAGCTTTCAAAAAAATAAAAGAAGTTGCAGAACTTCCCGGTTTTAGAAAAGGTCATGTTCCAGATGCAAAATTGAAAGAAAAATTCGGAGAAATGGGCGTGCTTGAAGATGCGGGCGAAATGGCAATCAACGATTGTGCCGCAGAAATCCTACTAGAAGCAAAAGTTAATTTTCTCGGCAGACCAAATATTGCAATCAGCAAGATAGCAATCGGCTCTCCTATTGAATTCAAAATTAAAGTCACGATAATGCCGGATATAAAACTCCCCGACTACAAAAAAATTGCCAAAAAAGAAAATTCTGTTGAAGAAAAAGTTGAAGAAGTCACCGAAAAACAAGTTGAAGAAACGATAGAAGAGATAAGAAAAATGTACGCGCAGCAAAATCATACTCATACTCCCGGCGAAGTTCATAAAGAAGGCGAAGAACTTCCTCTTCCGGAAATAAACGATGAGTTTGTAAAAAAACTCGGCGACTTCAAAGATGTCGAGGATTTCAAATCAAAATTAAAAATAAATATTGCAAAGGAAAAAGAAGTCCATGCTGAAAATAAAAAGAGAACGAGACTCATGGAAAAACTCGTCAGCGAAACAAAATTCGAATTGCCAAAAGTTATAATTGAAAGCGAACTCGACAAGATGGAAGCTCAGTTCAAAGGCGACATCGCGCAAATGGGACTTCAGCCGGAAGAATATTTGAAGCATATCAAAAAAACTTGGGAAGATTTGAGAAAAGAATGGATGCCTGATGCAGAAAAAAGAGCAAAGACCCAGATGATTCTGCAAAAGATTTCTTTGGAAGAAAAAATCGAACCGAGCAAAGAACAAGTTGAAAAGGAAGTTAAAAATCTCATGGATCAATACAAAACCGCAGATCCTGAAAGAGTTACAGCTTATGTAGAAATGGTTTTGGTGAATGATGCAGTGATTAAATTCTTGGAAAGCCAAAAATAAAAAATAGTCGAGTTTCCGCGATAGCGGAAACTCGACTATTTTATTTTCTCTTGATAATATTGTCTTTTATACTGACAACGAAATCTCTGCTGACAATTTATTTTTCCTTTTTTGTGAAAATTCTCCAGAGATTTTTAACTGACGAATAACGATAATTATCTACCACATCGGCCAAAATTTGCTCCAGTGAAAAACCCTTGCAGATCATCATCTTAATGTATTTTCTTAGGCTTATACCCATATAATTACCCATTCAACACCTCCAGAGAAAATTTAAGAACTATTTATGCACCTGGTAACAAAATAAACTTGCATGTCAATTTAAATTTAAAAATAAAAAACCGGAGAAATTCAATCCCCGGTTTTCTTTTTTCTTGTTGCTATATTTTTTCCTTCGTCGATGTCAAACTTTTCCAAAATTATTAACCTATCCTTTTCGTTCCGCCATTGCAGTGCTGTTGAAACAGACACAGGACTTATCAGAGTTGATCTGAGAGTAGATAAATTAAAAAATAAACCTCCTTCAATATCTCTCTCAAATTTTTTGATAACATCCGACTCATAAGGCCGATTGGAAACACTTTTTTTCTTGGACATAATAACCTCCCTGGAAAATTAAATAACTCCTGCATGAGATGTTAGCAAAATATGACATTCTGTCAATTTTACTATTTCATCTCCTTCCAATTTTCTCCCTCCATACTTGAAGCTTTCATCACGACTCCTTTTGAATCTTTTAGAGGAATCACATTTTCCATTATTTTTTCTATTTTTGGGGAAATTTTTTCCGCAACAGTTTCATCAGCTTCATAAACAAGTTCATCGTGAATCTGCAAAATCAATTTTACTTTATCCAAAAGTTTTTCTTCTTTCAAATATTCATCAATTTTTATCATCGCGAGTTTTATGAGATCGGCTTCCGTTCCTTGGATCGGCGCATTTATCGCCATCCTTTCTGCCATAGCGCGAATGAAAGGAATTTTTGAACGAAGTCCTTCAAAATATCTTCTTCTGCCAAAAAAAGTTTCCGTATATCCTTTTTGTTCCGCCTCAATTTTTATTCTTTCCAAAAATTTTGCGAGACCGGAAAATTTCGTAAAATATGCATCAAGATATTTCTGCGCTTCTTCTCTGCTAACTGTTGCTACAGATGGATTTGCTTTTGTTTCAAGTGAAGAGCCTGCGCTAAGATTTGTTCTCAATGCATTCACTCCCATTCCGTACATGATTCCAAAATTAATTACTTTCGCACGGCGTCTCATTTCTTTATCAACTTTGTCGAGTGGAACATTGAAAATTTCTGAAGCAACTGCTGTGTGCACGTCTTCTCCTTTTTTAAAGATATCCAAAAGTTTTTTATCATCTGCCAAAAATGCCGCGATGCGAAGCTCAACCTGCGAATAATCAAAAGATAAAAGTTTTGTTCCTTTGTCTGAAACAAAAGCTGCGCGAATATTTCTTCCGAGCTCGCTTTCATTTGGAATATTTTGCAAATTCGGATTTGAAGAAGCCATTCTGCCGGTTGTCGTTCCTGCTTGCAAAAATTTTGCATGAAGCCTGTCTCCGCTATCGAGCAAATCAGGAATCACATCGATGTAAGTTGAAAGAAGTTTTTGAAATTCTCGATATTCAATTATCAAACCTATTATCGGATGCATTTCGCGCATCTTTTCAAGCTCAGATTCTTTTGTAGACATTGCGCCAGAGCCAGTCTTTTTCTGATTCTTTGGCTTAAGTCCAAGCTTCACAAAAAGAATTTCTCCGAGTTGTTTCGGCGAATTAGTATTAAATTCTCCTCCGGCATATTCCCAGATTTTTTTCTCAAGAACAGAAAGTTTTTCATGATAATCTTTTGAAAGTTTTGCCAATTCTTTTTTATCAATTTTTACTCCAACTTTTTCCATTTTATCTATAATCGGAATGAGCGGTTTTTCAATTGTCTCCCAGACTTTCGTCAGTTCCCTCTTTTTTAATTCATCTTTAATAATTTTTTCCGCTTCGTCTAAAGTTTTTACTTTTGTAAAATTGAAAATATCTTCAAGCGTTGGACTTGTAAGATTTGAATTGATCAGCCAGAGCATAACCGAAAGTTCTTTCACTTTTTCCTGATCGAGATTCGATCCGAACAATCCTTCGTTGAAAGCTCCCACTTTTTCAGACGGAACTTTTTCATCTTCAAGCTCATAGCTCTGCTTTTCGCCGAGAACTGTTTTCAATCTCACGCCCAAAGTTCTGAATTCCAAATCGCTCCAAAGTGAAATTACTTTTTCCGAATCGATAGATTCTTTCCAAGTTTTTTCCGGAATTTCAAAATCAATCGGAGCATCGCGCCTGATTGTTCCGAGCATTTTTGAAAAATTCGCCTCTTCCTCGCCTTCTTCAAGTAGGCCAACTATTCTTTCTTTTATTCCAGCTTTTTCAAATTCTTCTTTGTCTTTTTTTAATTTTTTATAAATATTTTCAATCGAGCCGAATTTTTGTATCAGATTGGTCGCAGTTTTTTCTCCAATTCCTTTTATGCCGATGATATTATCCGATTGATCGCCGGATAATCCTTTGAAATCGGGCAGAAATTTTGGACCGAATCCATATCTTTCATTCACAGCTTTTTCATTGTAAATAATAGTATCTTTGATTCCTTTTTTTAAAGTGTAGACCCTGACTCTATCATCGTCGACGAGCTGAAGAGTGTCCATGTCGCCGGAGGCAATCACAATATTTAAATTTTTATTATTTTTATTTTTCTCGACAATCGTGCCAATCATATCGTCAGCTTCAAAACCTTCTTTTGAATAAATGGGGATATTAAAAGCGCGGAATATATCGTAAGATCTTTTCAATTGAGAAACTAATTCTTCATCAGTTTTCGCCCTGCCGGCTTTATAATCTTTATACGCAATATGCCTGTAAGCCGGCTTCGGCAAATCATAACAAGCTGCAATATAATCCGGCTTCAAATCAGAAATTATTTTCAAAAGCATTGTTGAAAGTCCATAAAGCGCGCCAGTCGGCTCGCCTTTCGATGTCGCAAATTCTGGAAGAGCATGATAAGCGCGATGAATAATCGCATGGACGTCAAGCAATACTAGAATCTTTTTTTTATTTTTTTCTTTCATTTTTGTGTGTCATTCCCGTGAAAACGGGAATCTATAATATTTTATATTTAAGAATGGATTCCCGCCTCCGCGGGAATGACAACCCTTAAATTTCAATCTCACGCTCATTCTCGCTCAAAAATTTGAAATTTATTTTTGCATGGTTTTTTGGCAGAACTTCCAGGACTCTTTCCGGCCATTCTATAAAAATAATATTTTTTGGATCTGCCATAGTTTTTCCCCAATCAAGTGCAGAAAGCTCTTTTGCCGAATCAAGACGGTATGCGTCAATATGAACTAACTTTTTAAAATTTTTGTGCACAATATCGTATATTTTTTCTATAACAAAAGTCGGACTGGTTATATCTTCTTTTATACCAAATATTTTTGCTACAGCTTGAGTAAAAGTAGTTTTTCCAGAACCAAGATCTCCATAAAGTCCAACAACCAAAGCATTCGGGTAAAAACCCATAGATATTTTTTCTATGAAATCCTCCGCGATTTTTTGCGTGTCCGACAAGCTTTTGCTCACAATTTTCATATTTTAATTTTAGCATAACTAAAAGAAAAAGGGCGGGATTTTGGCTCCGCCAAAATCCCGCCCAAAAAAAAAGTTCCGCAACTATGTTGCGGAACTTGGAGAAATTAATCTCCCTTATCCTTTCTTCTGTGGAAGCACCGACAAATCATTCGTTTTTAAATAAGGACTGTCAGTGCTCGAAAATCTAATGACCCACGTCTTGCTGTCGTTAAATTCTTCAGAGCCGAGAACGTGGTGGCTGCCAGGACAATCGCTAATCTCGAACCTCAGCGTTGCTCCGGCGTGTCCGTCATAAGATACTGGGTGAATATGCCTGGGGAGAACTACGCACAGAAGTCCGTGTTCATCATAGACTTCTATGTTCTGTGATCCGGAAAAATTGTTGAAAACATAAATTCCCCTGACAGGTACCACTGTAGGTACTGCTGTCGGAACCGCTTCCGCTACAACAACAACATGGTGATGTTTCTTTTTCACCACCACAATATTATTATCGGAGGAAATATAAACTTTTGCCTCCTTCAAAATCGCAGTCGGCTGTGTCATTGGGACATCAACTGTTGGAACCGCTGCCAAAACTTTCTGAGAAGGCTGAAAAAGTCCCTTCCCAAAAAACAGTATTACAACAACAACTCCAACAATCAGAAAAATTTCCTTTACTTCTGTCCAGCCACTTTTTTTCATTTTTTCCTCCTGATTTTTTTTTGCGTCATTGTTGACGCTTTTTTTGAAAAGAACTTTTTTTATCTCCTTTGGATCTGTTTCCTCTATCTTTTTGTTTTTTGCCCTTTCATAATCTTTTGCCATTTCTCTGGCAAGTTTCTCTTGCTGGTATGGTATAAGTTTTCTCATATCTCACCTCAGAAAAAAACAGATTTGACTCAATTTGATCTGCTAATAGTCTACACTAAACAAGCTTTTTTGTCAATAGCAAAAACAGGCCCTATTTAAGGCCTGTTTTTCGATTTTGCGCAACCATCATTTAAGCGCGATGAGTAATTATTTTATTTGATTTTCTCCTATAGCTGTCCATTCGCCTGTCGCAATGCTTCTTATATAATCAGAAACATTTATTTGTCCGAGTCTTGAAAGTTTGACGAGCTTTGCGGATGCATCGCTTGAAAGCAAAACTTTATTCGTTCTTGCATATTCCTCAACTTTGATTATGTCTGAATTATCGGAAGCTATTTTGCTCAATAAATCCGAAGCAACTGAATCATTCGATAAATCATTTGCATCTGTTGTATTTTTTACATAGGCAACTGCAAGAGAATTCTGTTCATTGATTTTTCTTTTCAAGAAAATGTAAGCCAAGATTGCGCTCCAAAGCACAAGTATTGAAATGAAAATTATTATACCTTCATAATCTTCAAAACCTGTATAAGGAACATCACTCAAATAAACTGAACTTACATTTGGAGTGTCTGTATAAGCTTCAACTTGATTTGGATCTGCTGTTGTAGCGGGCTCGCTGTAATAAGTTGTTGGCTGTTGAGCATAGTAAGTAGAAGCAACTTCCGGCTGAGTATAATATACGACTGGATTTGTTGTAACAACTGGCTGTTGAACCACTATTGGCTGTTGAACTTGAACGGGTTGTTGCACGACAGGATAATTTGAATACCCTACGCTGACAGGATAGCTGGAATAACTATAATTTATTGGCGTATAAGAAGTACCATAATTTATTGATGAACTGTAAGTTGGACTATCATCTACATTTGAAGGTGCATCATATGTGTAATCGTATCCAGTGTTTGAAGGGGAATCATATGTGTAATCGTATCCAGTGTTTGAAGAATCATCGTACGTGTAATCGTATCCAGTGTTTGAAGGGGAATCATATGTGTAATCGTATCCAGTGTTTGAAGAATCATCGTACGTGTAATCATATCCTGTGTTTGAAGGTGCATCATATGTGTCATAGCCAGTGTTTGAAGAAGAATCATATGTATAGTCATAGCCAGTGTCTGAAGAATCATCGGCAAATGTTCTGACAGGTAAAGCGACAACAAAAAATACCGCAATCAAAATGATCCCGAGTGCTTTGAAATATTTAGTTGTATTTTTTATATTTTTCATAATTTTAATATTTATAATCAATATGAATCCGCCTATCCATAAAAATCTGGATATGAACGGTTTTATAATTGCTGGAAACATTGTATATCATATGTGAAAAAAAGTCAATAGCTAACCCAATGTTAAAAATATGACCTCTAAAACCCTTATTTTGAATGCTTTCTATTCATTTATGCAAATTTAAATGTTATCATATTGGCATATGCCAGTAGACTTTGACGAAGATAAACAAAATAAACGCCTTGAAGAAATGCGCAAAAATGAGGAAGAAGACGTCTCCAGGATTTTGGCCGGAAAATACGGCTACAACTATTTGGATTTGAGTGCTCTCCCAATAAACAGCGATGCCTTAAGAATATTGAATGAAGAAGATGCTCGTGCATCCAATGCGGCAATATTCGATATGGTTGATAAAAAAATTCAAGTCGCAATTCTATCTCCAAATGATGACAAAACTATAGCCATACTCAACAAACTGAACGGGGAAGGATATTTCCCTGTCGTCCATATGGTTTCGAAAAAAAGTTTGGAAAAAGCTTGGGGCAGATATAAAGACCTTTCATATTCTACCGAGAGTACTGCCGGAACTTTTGATATCGCAAGCGACTCTGTCGTAAAATTAATGGATCAAGTAAAGCATATAGATGATATAAAAAAACTTACAGATGATTTGATGGGCGTAAAACAGACTTACAGGATTTCAAAAATATTGGAAATTATGCTCGCAGGCGCGCTCGCTCTCGGAGCATCCGACATCCACCTTGAGCCTGAAGAAGTTGCAGTCAGAATGCGATTCAGAATCGATGGTGTTCTCCTTGATACTTATATGTTTGATAAGCCAACTTATGCGCTCATACTTTCCAGACTTAAACTTTTATCCGGTTTGAAATTAAATGTCAAAGATGAAGCGCAAGATGGCCGTTTCAGCATAAAGATAAAAGACAATAATATAGAAATCAGAACTTCCCTTCTGCCTGGAGCTTATGATGAATCCATAGTCATGAGGCTTTTAAATCCTAAATCAATTGCCGTTTCTCTTGAAGATTTAGGAATAGAAAAAAGAACTCTTGATGTCTTGATAACACAAATAAATAAGCCGAATGGAATGCTTTTGATTACCGGTCCTACAGGCAGCGGAAAAACTACCACGCTTTATGCGTTTTTAAAAAAGATTTATACTCCCGATGTAAAAATACTTACGATTGAAGATCCTATCGAATATCATTTGGATGGAATCGTTCAGACTCAAGTCGAGGAAGATAAAGGCTATACTTTTATCGCAGGGCTTCGAGCTGCAATGAGACAAGACCCAGATATAATAATGATCGGAGAAATCCGAGATCCTGAAACTGCCGGAACTGCAATTCAAGCAGCTCTTACAGGTCACTTGGTTTTTTCAACACTTCACACAAATTCCGCTGCAGGCGCATATCCGAGACTTATTGATCTTCAAGTAAATCCAAAAACAATTCCTTCTGCTTTGAATGTTTCAATGGCGCAGAGACTTCTGAGAAAGCTGTGCCCTTTCTGTAAAAAAGAAATAGATCCGAACGAACATGATAGAAAAATAATAGACAATACTCTCTCATCAATCCATGATAAAACGTATCTGGACGGAATACAGACAGCAAAAATATTCGAAGCAGTCGGTTGCGATAAATGCAACAGTACCGGTTATAAAGGAAGAATAGCTATAGTTGAAGCCATATTATCAACAAAAGAAATTGAGGAAGTCATTGTAACAGATGCTAGCGAGAGAGAAATCAAAAAGGCGGCAGAATCTCAGAATATTCTTGATATGAAACAGGATGGCATACTTAAAATATTAAAAGGCATAAGCTCCATCGATGAATTGGGCAGAGTCATAGACCTTGAAGAAGAAAATTAAATGTGTCTTAAAAATTTAATCGCTTGCAAAAGTTCTAAACAATAATAATATAAAAACAAGATTGGTTCTGAAAGAAATTTCAGAATGTTCAAAACATAAATCTCTAAACAATACTTTAAACCTGGCGGTAAAAAGTTAAATTAGTTTTTAAGGATAACCTCAGCAATATTTCCGAAGAAATAAACCAAAATGTCCTTGAAAAAGAACCCGTAAACTCTTGCGAGCATAATTGTTTAGAGATTTATATTCAGAACGTCAAACAAAATAAAATGGGGAAATAAAAAACGCCCCATCAAGGCTCTGAAAAGAGTATATCATGGAAAAACATTATGTCAAGAAAAAATGACAAAAAAACTTCAGAACCTAAGAATAACCAAGAAAATAGCCGTATTACCACAGACGAAAAATTCCTAGACCAAACGCTTCGACCTAATTCCTGGGATGAATACATAGGCCAAAAAAATATCAAAGATAATCTTAAAATTTTACTTCAAGCAGCCGAACAAAGAAAACATCCTCCTGAACATTTGCTTTTTTACGGACCTCCAGGACTTGGAAAAACAACTTTGGCAAATCTTATTGCTAAAGAAACTCGTGCACAACTGAAAGCAACCTCCGGACCTGCAATTGAAAAAGTTGGCGACCTTGCTTCAATACTTACAAATCTTTCACCCGGAGATATTCTTTTTATTGATGAAATTCACAGATTGAATAAAACAATTGAAGAAGTTCTCTACCCTGCTATGGAATCCGGCTCGCTTGATATTATTATTGGCAAAGGTCCGAGTGCTAGAACAATCCAACTTGATCTTCCACCATTTACTTTAATTGCTGCAACCACAAGAATCGCAATGCTTTCTGCTCCGCTTCGTTCAAGATTTTCTGGTGGAGTTTTTAAACTAGAATTTTATTCAGACGAAGAAATAGAAAAAATAATTGAACGTTCTGCAAAAATTTTGGGTGTTGAAATTGAGAATGAAGCAAAAAAAGAAATTGCAAAAAGAAGCAGAAGCACGCCAAGAACTGCAAACTATCTTTTAAAAAGAGGTCGCGACTTGGCTCAAGTAAGAGAACAATCACTTACGAATGATTTAGTAAAAGAGGCTCTAAATATGCTCAATATCGATGAATTAGGCCTTAATGCAGAAGATAGAGCGATGCTCACAATCATTGAAGATAAGTTTAATGGTGGACCTGTAGGACTAAATACTCTCGCAGCTGCGCTTTCAGAAGAACAAGCAACAATAGAAGATGTTTATGAACCTTATCTTCTCAAACTTGGTCTTATAGAAAGAACGCCAAGAGGAAGAACGGTGACTGATAGAGCAAGAAAGCATCTGAAGAAAAGCTGATAGCTGTTAGGTGTTAGCTTTTAGAAAATACATTAATACATAAGAGCGGCGCCGTAGGCGCCGCTCTTATGTATTAATTAATAGTCAGAAACTAATTTTTACCTATATATTTATTCAACTATATATACATGTTCTGATGGTACATATCCGTGCCCACCTTGATCATATGAATATTTACAAATTACTATAGTGTTAGGTTCAATAGTAAAATCAAATGAACTATTATCTTTATCTTCAATTTTAATATCTTTTTTTACCTTATTCCCATTTTTAAATTCGATAAGATCATAAGCTTTAGCACTATCAAGCGTGCCATTAATATGTCCAGAATTTGTAACTCCAGCAAATACAACTTCACCAATTTTTAAATTATAATCAAATTCTACTTTATTTTTAATTTCTATTGGAAGTTCTCTTTTATTTACGTCTTCAGCTCCACGTTGTTTTAAATTTTCTTCTAACATTTTTTTAACTTCAGCTTCAAAAGCTTCATAATCGTCATGTGTTACTGGCTTACCCGCTACTTCAAAAGTTTCATTATCATAATCGGCTCCAGTTTGATATGAAAAAAGATCTTTTCCATTAAGACTAAAAGTACTGTAATCTTTATTGGGTCTTGTACCTCCATACCTAGCTAAAATATCATCATATAATGGGGAAATATCAAAGTTATTATTAACTTTTATATCAGATAATAGTCTGATAATTTCATCTTCACCATCTTTATTTAATAGTTTATTACTATAATCATACTGGCCGTGTGTTTCTGTACTAGTTTCTACTCCAATAAATTCACTCTTGAGATTTTCAATAATATTTTTTGCAATTTCTAAACCAGCATTAAAATTTAATATACTTTCTTCTTTCGAGATCTCTGGTTTGTCTTGATCTTCATTTTTTTGTCCCTTCACCTCTTGCTCATGATCTGCTACTCCTTGTTTTATAGCATCATGTGCTGACATTCTTTCATTCATAATATTTGTATTAGTTTAATTAATAAATCCAGTACTCATTTTACCCCCCCCAGTAATTTGTCAAATTATGTTTAATCATCTTGTTTTTTTAGTTCTTATAATATATCCTATACTTTATGAGCGGACACAATAAATTTTCAAAAATAAAAAGATTAAAGGCAAAGACTGATGCACAGAAAAGCTCGGTTTTTACTAAGTATGCAAAAATGTTACAAATGGAAGCCAAAAAAGTTAATGGTAATATTAGTTCTCCTAGTTTAAAAGCTGTTATAGACAGAGCAAAAGCTGCAGACATGCCAAATGATTCTATAGACAGAGCGATAAAGAAAGCTATGGGAGCAAATGAAGCAGATATGGAAACAATTACTTATGAAGCTTATGGACCTGCCGGAGTCGCTATCATGATAGAAGCTTTGACTTCAAACAGAAATAAAGCGGCAGCAGAAGTAAAACATATTCTTTCACAAAACAATACTTCCCTTGCAAGTTCCGGAAGCGCTTCGTGGGCATTTGAAAAAACTGCGGAAGGTTGGATGCCAAAAACAATGGTTGTTGTCCCTGAAGAAGATGTTCCAAAATTGGAAAAATTGATTGATGATCTCGAGAACAATGATGAGGTTCAGGAAATCTATACAAACGCGGAATAATTTTTAAATTAAAATAAGGCGGGTTTTCGCTTCGCGAAAACCCGCCTTATTTTAAATTGTCTTTTGGTAAAAAAGGTTATATAATATAGCTAGAATCATATTAAATAACCTCTAATCAAAGTCCAATTAGAGGCTCGTTAGATTTATAAAACTAATCATTCCAGTCAAATAAAAAATATTTTGACAGGACAAGTAAAAAATATGGAAAATAAAACACCTCAAACAAAAATAAAACTGCCATATTTTATAATTTCCTGTTTTTTAATGCTAATTCTCGCATCCGCGCTTATTTTTTTTCCAAAACAAAATTGGAAGAAAATTTTTAGTTTTAATTTTTTAAATTTTGCTGCGGTTTTTACATCTGCAAATGAAGGAAATTGGAATGATCCAGCCGTGTGGGGCAATGCGTATGTCGCTCCAACTCCGTATGACTTGGCC
>PLOL01000029.1 GCA_003142075.1 Patescibacteria group bacterium
CAGTTGGTGACATTATGCCGGCTGATTAAAAATCTCCGAAACTAATTAAACCTCAGGGTATAAACCTTGAGGTTTTCTTTTGCCTAAAATTTGACAAAAATAGCCTTATTTATAGCCAATTTTAGTGTTTAATAAGACATATTTATATATAAAGGTCAATATAATGCTTGACAAGATTTATTAATATGGTATCATGTTGTCAGGAAATAAGAACAAATAAAATATAAAACAGGAGGCTACAAATCATGGCTAAAATCGAACTTTTGAAAAAGGCGTACAAAACAGGAAGGTTCAACTTCAAACAGGCGATGTTACTGACATTATCAGTAGCATTCGCCAAAAATCTTGGGCTCGTCTGGGCAACAAAAGTTGCTCCGGCGTTTCCCAAAATTGAGGGCGTAATCATCGCCTGAAGATAGCCGAATAATCGCCGCTAATTAATTTCTTTTCGAAGAAATTAATTAGCGGCGATTTTCTATTTGTAAGAATTCTCCGCTTCATACGTCTGTATAAGTGAAAGAACAAATTTTTCAAGGAGGTTAAATCATGCAAAATGATGAAGATTATTTTAAGAGGTGGCTCAAATTACTTTTCAGAAGGTAAATGAGCTTCGTCTTAAAAGCCCGCACGAAACAAAACGTGCGGGTTTTTTATTTGTTTCAATTCCCTATCAAAAAAAATACATCGGCGATTTTTTTTGCAAACAAAAAACACCCGCTCAATAGGTGTTTCTTGTTTCTAATAAAACTTGCTGATTATTCTACTACTTATTGAATTTTTTTACAAACCATCCGAACAGGCTAAACTTGCTGTTGTTGTTTTTCACATATTGATTCAGACTGGACATCTGATCTTTCAAGTTTTGTATATCGGTCAATGCCGTCGTCTTATCGGTTGAAGAGGCAACTCCAGAAATCTGACCGGTCAATTGTGTTATCTCCGCTTGCAACATATTTATCTGATTCATTATTGAATTAAGATTGCTGTAGTCCGGACCAATCAAAAAATTTTCGAAAGGATTTCTGCTGTCCACTTTGGTTACAGCTGCTGCAATCGTATTGGTCGAACTTGCCTGATCTGCAACAAGTGTTTTTATCTGGTCTCCAAGAGCTCCGAGACTATTCGCTATTCCTAGCAAACTTTGCGTGCTTGAAGCAATATTCATTTTAAAATTTATTCCAAACTGATCAAAAATCGGATGCCTCATCATCGTTGAAGAAGCGGTTGAAGAACCATATCTAAAACCCGATCTTGTCGTTGAAGCATTTTTCCAATTTGCCGGTCTGTTCAAAGATGACGAAGAAAATGCTGGGGGCATTCCTCTAAAATTTTTATTACCCATTCTCTGCATTCTTGTCGTAGTTGCATTCACTGTCGAAGTCGCAGTGGCGATTGTTGTTGACGTCGAGTCATCAGCAAAAACTAAAGAAACTGGAATTAATGCAAAGGACAACACGACCAAAGAACACAATATCGAACTTATTTTTTTATTTTTCATAATTTTATTTTATTAAATTGATAATTTATTTAACGCGACCTTATAGCTGTTAAGACGCCAATAAACATTAAAGCTTACGTAGACAAAACTATGTTTGCATTGTATCATAAAATCAAGAGATTATATATGTAAGAATTAGCCTTTTTACACGTCTCCATAAATAGAACAGCTGTGAAAGAAAAATTTATATCACTTTACAACAAGCTTTCGGATTCCGTATTCAGATACTGTCTTTTCAGAGTATCTGACAGAGATGCTGCACTTGATATCACGCAGGAAGCTTTCACAAAATATTGGGATGTGCTCGCAGGAGGTCAAAAAATAAATAATGACAGAGCGCTCATATTTACCATCGCAAGAAATTTGATAATCGATTATTACAGAAAAAAGAAATCAGTTTCGCTCGAAGCTATGACAGAAACGGAGGATGGAGAAAATTTTGAAGATTTTATTCTTGTAGAAGACAACAAAAAATATGAGATTGAACTCGAAACAGAAGCAAGATTTTTGATAAACAAAATAATCGAATTGCCGAAGTCTTACCAGCAGGTCGTTTACCTGAGATTCGTCGAAGATTTGAGTCCAAATGAAATAGCAGAAATTCTGGGAGTGTCAGTCAGCGCCGCTTCAGTAAGAATCCACAGAGGAATAGAAGAGCTGAAAAAATTGACGGGATACTAGTAGCATTCGGAAGACGGTTGCACGACATAATTTCGCAAAATTAAAATAAAAAAATGGAAGACAAAAAATTAAAAAATGTAATAGGCCAGATAAAAAAAGTTTCTCTTTCGCAAGATGAGAAAAGCAGGATTTTGCATAATCTTTCTGTCTACGCCGATTTTCACAGAGCGATACCCAGCCCATCTTCGCTGTTTTCATATTTCAAAAATTCAAATAAAAAATTCGCATATGTTTTGGCTTCCGTAATCATACTTATACTCGCGGGAGGAACAGCAGTTTACGCATCGGAAGATTCCCTTCCCGGAGATTTGCTCTACCCTATCAAAACAAAAGTTGTCGAGCCGATTAAAGTCGCTTTGGCAACAACTCCGGCAGCAAAAGCTGATGTCGAAGCAAGTTTGGCTGTCGAAAGATTGAAAGAAGCAGAAACTTTGGATCAAAAAGGCAAATTAACTCCCAATATTAAAAAAGAAATAGATGGAAATCTATCAAATGACATGTCTAATTTTTTCAAAATAAAAAATCAGATGGAAGGAACAACGACTGACAGCACAAGTTCTGAAATTGAAAATACAAAAATAAAAGCTGAATTTGAAAATAGGCTAGGATCTCATAAAGAGATGTTCAATAAATTGAATCATGAAAATTCATATAATCCATCACAAAAAATGTTGCAAGCGACCTCAACCGGAACTTCGACAAATTCATATATCAGAGGAAACGCAAAAAATATGAAAATGCCTGATAGCAGAAGCACGAGTTCAGAATATATAAAAGGAAACCCATTTCAAAACAATTATTAATAATGTTATAATTGGCGCGTTACATTATTCATAATAAAAAATACTCATGATTTATCTTTTTGAATGGACGCCGGCCATTTCTGTCGGAGACGCGATAATAGACGCTCAGCATCAAAGATTGCTCGGCGAGGTCAATACCCTCCTTTCATATATTGTCTCAGAAAAAAAAGATGAATTGGTTATGGAAGCGGTTTCTTTTCTTGATAAATATATCAGCGAGCATTTATATTATGAGGAGCAATACATGGCGGAGCATAAATTTCCAGAAATCGAGGAACATAAAAAATTGCATAAAGATTTTATCGATCATTACAAAACTTTTCATGAACAGCTAAAAGCCGGAATATCGAGAGAAACTTTAGCTTTGGACATTGAACAATATATAGGAAACTGGTGGCTCAATCATATCGGCAAAGAAGATCACAAATATGCCATGTATATCGCAAACCACGAAATAAAATAATTAAAAATCACTCCATTAGCGGAGTGATTTTTAAACTATTTGATTATAAGTTTTTTCTCTTTCTATTTGCGATTCTTGCATTTTTTGTTGCAAGTCTCTTCGTTGTCTTTTTAGAACGAGAAGCCTTATTTTTAGTATTTACTGCCATTCGTTTTGCCATAATGCATTCATACTATACTAAAATAATTATAAAGGCAACACAGCTTTTGAGAAACAAAATAATTCTTATTAAAAAATATACAGCACTGAAGATAAACTTTCTTAATAAAAAATATATTTTTATAGAACTTTACAAACGACAACAATAAAACTATATTAATAGTATGAGAAATAATATTGTATTTGAAGGCGCAGACCAGCTTACCTATGAAATCAGGGAAATTGTTGATATCGCAGAAAAAATTGAAAAAACCGGAGTAAAAATTGTCTGGAATAATATTGGCGATCCAGTCGCAAAAGGCGAAAAAATTCCAGAATGGATAAAAGAAATTGTCGCAGAAACAGTAAAAAATGACGACAAAAGTTATGCATATTCGCCCACTCGCGGACTTTTGGCGACAAGAGAATATATCGCCAAAGAAAGAAATCTTGAAGGCGGAATACAAATCACTCCAGAAGATATTTTATTTTTCAATGGACTTGGAGATGCAATTTCAAAAGTTTATACATATTTAAATTCAAAAGCTCGAGTCATCGGACCAAATCCTGCTTACTCAACTCACTCAAGTGCTGAAGCTGGACATGCCGATGCTCCACACATCACTTACAAACTTGATCCAAACAATCATTGGTATCCAGATCTCGATGACATGCGCACAAAAATCAAAGCTAATAAAAATATTTGCGGAATTTTGATAATCAATCCCGACAATCCGACAGGAATGGTTTATCCGCAAGAAATTTTGAAAAAAATTGTCGACATCGCTCGCGAGTTCAAACTTTTTATAATTTCCGACGAAATTTATTCAAATCTTTTTTATGGAGTCGAGCACAAAAAACTCGCATCAGTCATCGGCGAAGTTCCAGGACTTGCGCTTCGCGGAATTTCAAAAGAATTTCCTTGGCCAGGTTCTCGTTGTGGCTGGGCTGAATTTTATAATTGCGATAAAGACAAAGACTTCGCAAGATATGCAAAAACTTTACTCGATGCAAAAAGACTTGAAGTCTGCTCGACAACTTTGCCTCAAAAAGTTTTGCCAAAAGTCATGAGCGATACACGATATTATCCATACTTAGCCGAGAGAAATAAAATTTATCAGAAAAAATCAGAAATTGCTTACGAAAGTTTTTCAAAAATTCCTGAGCTCATAGTTCACAAACCAAACGGCGCATATTACATGACAATAGTTTTTAAAAATGGAGTTTTAAACAACAAACAGAAACTTCTGCCAGCAAATCCTGGAGCTTGGAAAATAATAGAAGGGATTTCTGAAACAGATAAGCTTGATAAGCGTTTTGTATATCAGCTTCTAGCTTCAAAAGGAATTTGTGTAGTTCCCCTTTCTTCTGGCTTCAATTCTGATCTATATGGATTCAGAATTGTTCTGCTTGAACCAGATGAAAAAAAATTTAAACAAAATATAGAAACAATTGCGGATGCAATTAAAGAATATTTAAAAAGTAAATAATTTCATGCCAAAATTAACTTTAGGCGGAAAAATCACAAATAGCCATTCTACTCTCACAGAAGTCGCTGAGAAACTTGTATATGAAGCTATTAAATCTCCACTTATATCAAAGATTGGTATTGCAAATATTACTCATGTCGGCGGTGGAAGAAAAAGTTTGAAATTTTTACCTATTACCGGCGGAATAAAAGCTGTCGTCCGAGGAAGTGGTTCAGTGCAAGAATTATATATTTATACCAATAAAATTACAGAAACAGAGACATTATTAAATAATATTTTTTCTGCAATTTAATTTTTGTAAGAATATTTTATTGTGTTAAACTAGAAACATGAAAAATATAGTTGTAATCGGCGGAGGCTCAGGAATATTCAATGTGCTGAAAGGATTGAAAAATTATCCCGTTTCCATCACTTCTATCGTCACGACTTTTGATAACGGCGGAAGCACTGGAATCTTACGCGACGAATTCGGCACTCTTCCTCCTGGAGATTTGCGTCGCTCTCTGGTCGCACTTTCTCCCGACACTGGTGACTCGACAATCCGCGATTTATTTAATTTTCGATTCCCGAAAGACAGTTCGCTTCACGGACATAGTTTTGGAAATCTTTTCTTGCAGGCTCTTACATCAATTTCTGGAAGCGAAGTCAGCGCAATAAAAAAAGCAGCCGATATTCTAAATATTAAAAATAAAATTCTTCCGATTTCTATAGATAATGCCCAGCTTTGCGCAAAGCTTGAAAATGGAAAAATAATAAAAGGAGAAACGAATATTGATATTCCAAAGCACGATGGCTCGATAAAAATTAAAGAACTTTATCTGAAACCGAGCGCAATTATTTACAATGAAGCATACGATGCAATAGTTAATGCTGATTTGATAATAATCGGCCCTGGAGATTTATACACTTCCATTCTTCCGAATGTTTTAGTCGAAGGATTTTCCGATGCAATTAAAAATACCAAAGCAAAAATCGCCTATGTTCTCAACATCATGACAAAATGGGGCGAAACAAATCATTTTTCAGCTTCAGATTTTGCAAAGACTTTGCTTTCCTATATCAAAAAAGATAAATTGGACTATATAATCTGCAATAAATCGCAAATCAATAAAACACTCATCAAAAAATATGAGGAAGAAAAATCCGAGCCCGTTCGCATAGATAAAAAGAAATTGAAAAAATACGCAAAAAATATAATAGAATCTGATGTCGCCTTGCAAACGGAAATTGTCCGACATGATCCCGCAAAAATATCGCGATTGATAATGAAATTATAAAATGCAGATAAAAAAAGTAAAAAAAGTTGTAAAAAGTAAAAAATTTTGGCTTATTTCCAGTATAGTCTATTTGGCGATAGCTGTGGTTTTGATTTTTCTTTTCGGCAATGTTGTATCTTCAAAATTGGATGCTGACGGACAACTTATCAAAAATATAATCGTTCCAAAATATCCAGCATTAAATAAAAAAGATTATGATGAGAGAATAAATTTGCTATCACACCTTTCAGCGACTTCGACATATTTGCAAGACATTTCTTCAACAACAACTTCGACCTCGACAAAAAAACTTATCTGGCCGATAAAAACTCCTTATCCGGATGACGGTGCACTTTTGCCTTTCAACCGCATCGTAGCATATTATGGAAATTTTCTTTCAACAGGAATGGGCGTGCTCGGAGAATATCCCGAAGATCAAGTTCTTTCGATGCTTCAAACGGAAGTTGCTAAATGGACAGCAGCCGATCCAAGCACACCGGTAATTCCTGCGATACAATATATTGCAGTGACAGCTCAAGGTTATGCTGGAGCTGACGGAAAATATCGTGCACGAATGCCGGATGATCAAATACAAAAAGCGATAGATATGGCGGCAAAAATAAATGGAATAGTAATTCTTGATGTACAAATCGGCCAGTCCACGCTTGAAGACGAAGTTCCGCTTCTTGAAAAATATCTTGAAATGCCACAAGTTCATCTTGCCATCGATCCGGAATTCGCAATGCAGCCTGGCCAAGTGCCTGGTGATGTTTATGTCGGCACTATGGATGCAAAAGATATAAATTGGACAATTAATTATCTTGCTGGACTTGTAAAACAATACGACTTGCCGCCAAAAATTTTAGTCATACACCGATACAGAGAAGGCATGGTGACAAATTATAAAGAAATTGAAACAATACCAGAAGTGCAAGTCGTCATGAATATGGATGGCTGGGGCGCTCCTGCCGGTAAAACTTCAATTTATAAAGAATATATAGAAGATGAGCCTGTAGAATTTACCGGAATAAAACTTTTCTATAAAAATGATACAACTAGTGGCAGTACAATGATGACCACGGACCAAATCTTGAAATTAACTCCAGAACCGATTTATATCCAATATCAATAAGTATGATAAAAAAAATAAGCTTGATTTCCGCAAAGCAAAAATCAGGCTTATTTTTCAATATTTTTTACATCAATTTGCATATTTTTATTGTACAAGTCAATATTAAAACAGCTATATTTTTTTAAAAAAATTTTATATAATACAAACATAACTTTTAGTTAAGTGCACTAAATTTTAAACATCCGTAATAGGTGTTTTTTAATTTAGTTTTTATTAATTTTAATTCACCCGCTAAAGTTTTTGCTGACGTGTTGAAAATGAAAATTTATTAGATTTATCTTTAGTATAAGGTTGTCTATATAAAATAAACATATTCATATAATCTCAACACATTTTCATCAGCAAAAATTTTCTCGGGTAAAAAATCAATGGCAACAAAAAATAAAAAGTATGTTTATGCGTTCGAAGAAGGAAATAAAGAGATGAGAGAAATCTTGGGAGGCAAAGGTGCAAATTTGGCAGAAATGAAAACACTGGGAATAAATGTTCCACCAGGATTTACAATATCAACCGAAGCTTGCGCACTTTATTATACAGACGGGAAAAAAATAAATTCTGAAGTCAAAAAACAAACAGATATAAAACTTGCCCAGCTTGAAAAAAAGATGGGAAAGAAACTCGGAGACGCAAATGATCCCCTACTTGTTTCTGTTCGTTCAGGAGCTGCAGCTTCAATGCCTGGAATGATGGACACTATTTTGAACCTTGGTTTGAATGACAAATCTGTTTTAGGTTTGGCAAAAATTACAAATAATCCTCGTTTTGCATGGGATTCTTACAGAAGATTAATACAAATGTTTGGAAATGTTGTTATGGAAATGGGACATGGCGACTTTGAAGAAATATTGGAAAATGTCAAAGACACAAAAGGTGCAAAATATGATACAGACCTTACAGCAGAAGATTTACAAGAAATAGTTGTAAAATACAAAGCAAAAATAAAAGAAACCAAAGGAACAGAATTTCCTCAAGATCCTATAAAACAAATGTATATGGCAATAAATGCCGTCTTTAATTCTTGGAATAATTACAGAGCTATAAGATACAGAGAAATTAATAGTATCAAAGGCCTTATCGGAACAGCTGTGAATATTCAGTCAATGGTATTCGGCAATCTTGGAGATGATTCTGGAACCGGAGTTTGCTTCACAAGAAATCCTTCAACCGGAGAAGCAAAATTCTACGGAGAATATTTGATGAACGCACAAGGAGAAGATGTCGTTGCCGGAATAAGAACTCCTCTGACTGTTGCATCACTCGCAAAACAAAATCCAAAAATATACAAAGAGCTTGTAAATACCTGCAACAAAGTTGAAAAACACTACAAAGATATGCAGGATATGGAATTCACGATTGAAAGAGGTGTACTTTATATTCTTCAAGCAAGAAATGGAAAAAGAACAGCCGCAGCTTCCGTAAAAATTGCAGTTGATTTGGTAAAAGAAAAATTGATTTCACTTGAGACAGCCATCCTAAGAATCGATCCAAACCAATTGAATCAATTGTTGCACAGACAGCTTGATCCAATCGCAGTTTCAAAAGCCAGAATAATTGCACAAGGTCTTCCAGCTTCACCAGGAGCATCTGTCGGAGAAGTTGTATTTACCGCATCTGAAGCATTTGAAAAAGCAAAGTCAGGTCTTGATGTAATACTTGTCAGAACTGAAACATCGCCAGAAGATATCGACGGAATGCATTCTTCAAAAGGAATCTTGACGGCAAGAGGAGGAATGACATCACACGCCGCTGTTGTCGCGAGAGGAATGGGAACTCCATGCGTTGCCGGTTGTGCAGATATTCAGATAGATGAAAAAGCAAAAACACTTACGATAAAAAGCCAAGGAATTGTAATTAAAGAAGGAGAATTTATTTCTCTTGACGGTTCGACAGGAAAAGTTTATGAAGGAAAATTAAATACAGAGGATGCTTCCCTTCTTGGAAACTTTGGAACTTTGATGGCATGGTCAGATAAATTCAGAAAAATCGGAGTCAGAACAAATGCAGACACTCCACACGATGCAGAAGTTGCTAGAAAATTCGGTGCAGAAGGTGTTGGACTTTGCAGAACTGAACACATGTTCTTTGAAGGTGCTCGCATAAAAGCAATAAGAGAAATGATTCTTTCAAATGATCTTGAATCAAGAAAAAAAGCTTTGGCAAAATTGTATCCATATCAGAAAGGAGATTTCGCCGGACTTT
>PLOL01000008.1 GCA_003142075.1 Patescibacteria group bacterium
GAATCTCCCCCTCTCCGCAAAATAATGAGCTCGCGAATATATTTTGCGAGAGAGGAAGAAAGCGCTGGGAGCGCTTTCGTGGGAGATTCGAAGCCCGATTGAGCATTTTTTATGATTCCGAAATTTATTGAGGAAGAAATAAAAAATCCAATCGGGGTACTGAAACTGTAAGTTTCGAATCTCCCCCTCTCCGCAATTAGGAGATTTTTTTAATTATTATGCTATATTAAACTTTATGATTATTTTAGGTATCGAAACATCTTGTGATGAAACGGCAATCTGCATTATTGAAACAGACGAATCTTCGGCTGGACCAAAAATAAAAATCCTTGGAAATCAATTATATTCGCAAATCGCTTTGCATACGCAATACGGCGGGGTTTTTCCGATGATGGCAAAGCGAGAACATGTGAAAAATCTGACTCCGATTCTTGAAAAATGTTTGGAGGAATCAAAAATAATTGAGTTTGGAAAAAAGAAAAATCTTCCGGAAGAAAAAACTGAAAAAGTAAAAAATATTCTGATAAGGGAGCAAGGTCTTTTCGAACCGTTCATCGAGCTCGCCGAAAAAATAGAATCGGCAAAATGGAATAAAAAAATCGATGCGATTGCTGTTACAAACGGACCAGGATTAGAGCCGGCTCTCTGGGTCGGTGTGAGTTTTGCAAAAGCTTTGAGCGAAGTTTTAAATGTTCCTATCATTCCAACAAATCATATGGAA
Source organism: Patescibacteria group bacterium (assembly GCA_003142075.1). Taxonomy (GTDB): domain Bacteria; phylum Patescibacteriota; class Minisyncoccia; order Phycocordibacterales; family GWA1-40-21; genus Bog-1340. The sequence goes on from PLOL01000008.1 coordinate 722, forward strand.
GGCCATATTGTCGTCGCTTCACTAAATAAAATTGCTGACAAAGAATTTGAATTGAAAAAAATAAACTTTCCAGCAATTGCTCTTCTCATAAGCGGCGGTCACACTCAGCTTGTTCTCGTAAAAGATAATCTGAAATATGAAATAATCGGCAACACAAAAGACGACGCAATCGGCGAAGCATTCGACAAAGTCGCAAGAATTCTCGGCCTTGCATATCCCGGCGGACCGCTCATATCAAAACTCGCTGAAAAAGAAAGGACAGAATTTCCAAACAAAGTTCCGCCTTTTCCCCTGCCTCGACCGATGATACACTCGCATGATTTGAATTTTTCTTTTTCAGGAATCAAAACTGCCGTGCTTTACACCGTGCAAAAAATTCCAATAATGACAGAAGAAATCAAACAGGAAATCGCAAGAGAATTTGAAGACGCAGTTGTCGAAGTAATAATTAAAAAAACAAAAGAAGCAATCGAACAATATGGCGCGCAGACTGTAATTATCGGAGGCGGTGTCAGCGCAAATAAAAAAATAAGAAATGATTTTACAACACTGGCCGAGGATTTGAATATTGAATGCTTGGTTCCAGAAATAAGCGCTTCGACAGACAATGCTTTCATGATTGCACTTGCTGGTTATATAAATATAAAAGCGGGCAAAAAACCCGAGACTGAATTCAAAGCCATGGGTAACTTGACATTATAATATATTAAAGTTATTATCAAATTAGAAAATAATAGATAAAACATCTCAGGAGAGGTTTCCCCTAACCCCCTCCCAAAACCCCCTATATCGTCCCTCTCCTGAGATTAAATAATCACCGCATCATTCTTATGAAAATTGATGCGGTTTTTTTATGTTGACTTTTATTTTTTTAATAGATAATTATGACAACCCTTTCGGATCTTTAGATTTTGAAAGAACAGAATTTTCAATGTGAATTTTGGAATCGGAAACAGGACAGTAACCAGATCTGTAACAGATTGCGTAATTCAGAAGATTCCTCGAGATTTAAAATCTCCGATTGGGCTAGCCGCGCGTCACTGTCTTTACAGAGTGCGGCTTTTTTTATTAAAAAATAATGAGTCTAGTAAATATATTTTCTTGTATCCAACAAACTAATATTTTTCGGGCGATTTCCAAATCTTCATATTTTTGCTATTATAAACAACATCATGCAAGACCACGTAAAGAATTTTACGAGAATGACCTGCAGTTAAAATTTTGTATAAATTAAATAAAAAAATATTATGACAGATGAAAAAATAAGTGAAAATTCACACGTGGCAGGCAAATTTCTAAAACCTTACAATCCGCAGGAAACCGAACCTAAAATATATAAAATGTGGGAGGAGTCCGGTTTTTTCAATCCAGATAATCTTCCGCCAAGACACAAAGAAAAATATTCGATAATGCTTCCTCCGGCAAATGTTACGGGAGTTCTTCATTTGGGACATGCTTTGACTCTGACGACAGAAGACATAATGATACGTTTTCAAAGAATGCGCGGCAAAAAAACTCTCTGGCTTCCAGGAACAGACCACGCCGCCATCGCCACTCAGTCAAAAGTTGAAAAAATAATTAAAAAAGAGGAAGACAAATCAAGATACGATCTCGGGCGCGAAGAGCTTTTGAGAAGAATAAATATCTTCGTAAAACAAAGTCATGATACGATAATATCCCAATCAAAATCAATGGGAGCTTCTTGCGATTGGTCGCGTGAAGCATTCACGCTCGATGAAAAAAGAAATCTTGCCGTAAGAACAGTTTTTAAAATGATGTACGACGACGGATTAATTTACAGAGGAAACAGAATAGTGAATTGGGATCCGAAAGGCCAGACTGTTATTTCAGATGATGAGATTGTTTATGAAGAAAGGCCGGCAAAATTTTACACTTTTAAATATTCAAAAGACTTCCCTATTTCAATTTCCACCACAAGACCAGAAACAAAAGTTGGCGATACCGCAGTCGCAGTTCATCCTGAAGATAAACGCTATCAAAAATATATTGGAAAAGAATATGACGCCGTATTTTGCGGAGTTCCAATTCATATTAAAATAATTGCGGACAAATCCGTAGAAAAAGATTTTGGAACCGGCGCACTCGGAGTCACACCCGCACACTCGATGATTGACTGGGAAATGGGATTAAAAAATAATCTGCCCGTTATCCAAGTTATCGATGAAAAAGCCAGAATGATGGTCGGCGGAGAAAATCTTCTCGGCAAAAAAGTTGTCGAGGCGAGAGAAGTAATTGTCGAATGGCTAAAATCGGAAGGGCTTCTGGAAAAAGAAGAAGAAATAAAACAAAATGTTTCCACAGCAGAAAGAACCGGCGGAATAATAGAGCCGTTGCCAAAACTCCAATGGTTCGTCGCAGTTAACAAACCATTCAAACTTAAAAATTCAAAAATCAACGGAATAAAAAACGAGCAAGAAGCAACTCTGAAAGAAATAATGAAAAATACAGTTCAGGACGGCCAAATAAAAATTATTCCCGACTATTTTAATAAAACTTATTTTCATTGGATAGAAAACCTTAACGACTGGTGCATTTCAAGACAAATTTGGTACGGACACAGAATACCTGTTTGGTATCGAAATGAGTCAAAAGTTAAAAGTCAAAAGTCAAAAGAAAAAACAAATTCAAATACAGAAATTTACTGTGATATAGAGGCGCCAAAAGGCGAAGGTTGGGTTCAGGATGAAGATACGCTCGATACCTGGTTTTCCTCCGCGCTATGGACATTTTCAACGCTTGGATGGCCTGAAAAAACCAAAGACTTGGCTTTCTATCATCCGACCGATGTTCTTGAAACCGGATATGACATACTATTTTTCTGGGTTGCAAGAATGATACTTATGACTGGCTACGCGCTGGGTGATATTCCATTTGAAAAAGTTTATCTCCATGGAATTATCCGAGATTCAAAAGGAAAAAAAATGTCAAAGTCTCTGAACAACAGCGTCGATCCAACTGAAATAATTCAAAAATTCGGCGCCGATGCTTGTAGAATGGCACTCATTGTTGGAAATACTCCCGGCACTGATAGCAAATGGTCGGATGACAAAGTAAAAGCATATAAGAATTTTGCAAATAAAATATGGAACATCACAAGATTCATTTTGGATTCCGCAAAAGAAATTTCTTATGATCCAGACTTCAATAATTTCACAGACGAAGATAAAAAACTTATTGAAGAAAGAGACGCATTCGTAAAAGACATCACTATTGATATAGAAGAATTCAGATTTTATATGGCCGGAGAAAAAATCTACCATTATGCATGGCACAATTTTGCAGATATAATTCTTGAAAACAGCAAAGGAATATTCAACAGTGAAAAAGTTGATGTTAAAGTTTCAAGAAAACAATTTCTGTTCAGCACACTTATAATAATATTAAAAATCCTGCATCCATTTATGCCATTTCTGACAGAAGAAATCTGGCAATCCATCACGGATGGCAAAAGCATGTTGATGATAGAAAATTGGCCGGTGTAAAAAATAAAAATGAATATTGATTCGCAAACTTTAATATCAATACTTTTCGCTTTTTTAAGCGGAGTTATACCCGCGCTCATATGGCTATTTTTCTGGAATCAGGAAGATAAAAAAAATCCTGAGCCAAAAAGTATGATTGCTCTTGCATTCATCGGAGGTATGGTCGCAGTTTTCATTTCCCTTTTTGCGGAAAAATATCTTTATGGAATAGGTTTGGAAAATTTATTCTCGCATGGTTTTCTCAGTAAAATTCTTCCATGGTTCTTAAATATCGCAAAACAGCAAAATGTTCCAATAGACAAAGTTCTTCTGGTCATGATATTCGCACCATTCATAGAAGAAATTTCAAAATATTTGATGGCATATATATTGGTTCTCAGATCAAAATATGACGACGAACCTATCGATCCGATGATTTATATGATAGCCACAGCACTCGGATTTGCCGCAATAGAAAATATGCTTTTTCTGATATCTCCTTTTGAAAGCCACGACCTCATATCAACCGTCTTCACGGGAAACATGAGATTTATCGGAGCGACTCTCCTGCATACTATTTCATCGGCGACAATAGGATTATTCATAAGCTTCAACTTCTTCGACAGCAAAATCAAAAAAATCTTTTTTACCATCCTTGGTATAATTTGTGCAATAATCATACACGGTGCATTCAATTTTTTAATGATTGGGAGTCAAACAGATTCCACAATGGCATTGGAACTTATTTGGATTATTGTTATAATAATACTACTAGCATTTGAGAAAATTAAAAAAATCAGAAAAGAGGAAATACAATAATTTATATAAAAAGTCGTTTTATTAGAAATATTTTAAAATAATTTTAGACAAAATGAAAAAGAAATCTTTTTTTGAAAAACTTACGGGAATAACTAGAGATGACGAGGAAGAAACAGAGGAACAAATTGAAAATGAAGTTCCAGAATCCGAAGGCGAGGAAGAAGAAGGACAGCTCGCGATAGATATGTATCAGACTCCATCTGAAATAATTATCAAGACAATGATTGCCGGCGTGAAGCAGGAAGATTTGGATATCTCAATAACAAGAGATATGGTAATCATCAAAGGCAAAAGAGAAGAAACAAATGATACGGTTGGAAATGATTATTTCCATAAAGAATTATACTGGGGCGCATTTTCAAGAACTGTCATACTTCCGCAAGAAATAGATGTCGATGAATCCGAGGCTATAAATAAAAATGGTTTGCTGATAATCAGACTGCCAAAAATAGACAAGAATAGGCAGGCAAAACTGAAAATAAAAAGCGCATAAAAAAACTGCCACCCGGCAGTTTTTTTATGCAGACTGGAATTATCACGAAGCACTAAGTCTTTTGCTAAATTTAAGAAGGGCCGGAATCTTTCCTTTA
>PLOL01000020.1 GCA_003142075.1 Patescibacteria group bacterium
ATTTAAATTCTGACGGCGAGCCAAATAATCCAGATTTTTATACAAAAGATGTAATTGATACAGCGTATTATGTTGGGAATGTTTATTCTTCGTTTATTTCTACGATGAATAAAATGAAATCTGCCGGCACAATAAATGACTGGGCGGCTGCGCCATACGACTGGCGTCTGTCGCTTGCAGATATTTTGAATAATGGAAATGAAACTTCTGACGGGAAAATTTATTATTCTGGCGACAAAGGCTCGACTTCAAGTCCGTATATTATAAATGAATTGCGAGAACTTGCTGCAAGTTCTCAAACTGGAAAGGTTACAATCGTTGCACACTCAAACGGCGGTCTTGTGACAAAAGCTCTCACGGACGCGCTTGGTCCAGATGCTTCAAAACTTATTGATCAAATAATTTTTGTTGCGGTTCCGCAGACAGGAACGCCATCGGCGATTGGTGGAATTTTGCATGGATTTAACACAGGGATTCCATTTGATTGGCTGCCGTTCTTCTTTTCTTCGGAAGACGCGCGAGAGCTAGGACAGAATATGTCGTCAGTATATAATTTTTTACCTTCATCGCAATATTTTAATGATGTCAGCGATCCAGTTGTTACTTTTGATGATTCCACGCTTCTTGCACCATGGCGAAAAAAATATGGGAGTGAAATTAATTCAGAACAAAGTCTTGATAATTTTCTTGAGGATCAATCGCGCACAGATTTGCCGGTGACAAATCCTCTTATTTTTCCAACTTCGGCAAACGAAAATCTTTTAAATAATGCTGTGGCGCTTCACGATAGCGAGCTTGATAATTGGACTCCGCCTGCCGGAGTTGATCTGACAGAAATCGCCGGATGGGGAGAGGATACTTTGAAAACAATTTCTTATTATCAGGGTTATACAAGTTGTCTTTTGCAAATTGGTTTTATGCCATGTCTCTTTCATCCTATCATCGAGCCTGTTTTGCAATATGATCCCGTGATGACAAGCGATGGCGATGGAACGGTTGTTGTGCCAAGTGCATTATGGACTGACACAGCAACAACCACTGGAAAATATTGGGTGAATTTGGGTAAATATAATCAAAAATATTTTACAAATACAGGTCTTGGACTATTCCCATTTGCTCATGCTAATATTCTTGAAGTCACAAATCTTCTTGATTTTATTAAAAATATAATTACACAAAGTACTAGTTCATTACCATTATATATTTCCACTTCATCGCCACCAGACACGGATATTGCAAAAACACTTCATTTTATTCTTCACTCACCGCTTTATCTCGGCATCTATGATGATGAAGGAAATTTCACAGGCTTTTCCACAACAACAAATCAAGTTGAAGAAAATATTCCCGGAAGCGATTATCAAACTTTTGGCGAAGTTACTTATATCAGCATTCCAGCTTCCGCAACAGCTCATGTTGTCATGAGCGGTTATGCAAGCGGATCATTTACGCTCGATATTCAGGAAGTCCAAGATGATAACATTATTGCGTCAACAACTTTTGCAGGAATTCCATCGTCAACAAGCACCATAGCTACGATTGATATTCCATCTGGCGGAAATATTTCAAGCAGTTCTCCTTTGACTATCGATGAAAATGGAAATGGAAATATTGAATTCACACTTTCTCCAAAAATTGGCGATGTTGTTCTTCCAGATTTTTTCGCGACTACCACTTCTACTACTACGGTGGCATCAAATAATAATCCAGTCGTGCAAACAGTCGGCGGAGGTGGAGGCTTTTCATATCCATATTATCTTCCATTTTCAACAACCACAGAATCAACTTCAACAAAAGTTTTATCTCTTGTGACAGAAATATCATCCTCAACAATCAAAACAAAAATATCTCTATCGACCTCATCTCCAATAATTACTCCAAATTTAACAAATAAAAATACTTTATCTTCAACAACAAAAATTGTTAAAGCAAAAAGTGATAACGTTATTTCAACCAGTACAATATTAGCTTCTAAAAATAATAAACAAACGGCTGTAGTTGGAAATTCACAAATTAATGCTAAACTGTTACTGGTATTGAGCACATTTTTGATTGTTGTTATTTTGGCAATAAAATTTATTTAATAAAATGAAAAAAATAAAAAATATTTTACTTTTAGTTTCAGGAGTTATAACTGGTATGTTGGTATATTTAAATAATATTACTCCATCTCAAGCGTGTGTTTATTTGGGTCATGCTAATAGCCTTGAATGTGGTGATACTGTATTTAATATCGGGATAATCTTTTTAGTTTCCATTCCCATTTTTGTTATATCTATCATAACTTATTTTATGAAAGAACAAATTATTTCTGCATGGTTGAAATTTGCATATTGGTGGGTTCCGCTCACAATGTTTCTTGTTTTTCTCGCTTCATTTGCTAGCGGTCCATCCTATTTTCCGAATTTATTAAGTAATCGTTTAGTATCTTTTCTTATGTATTGTCTTTTCTTCATTATTTCTTTGATTATAATTATTGTTCAGGTTATAAAGGTTTATTTTTTGAAAAAGAAAAGCAATTAATAAAATGAAAAAAATAAAAAATATTATTTTAATCGTTTCTTTTATTTTTACATTAATATTTTTTTTCTTGCTATTTAGATATGATGAAATAAGTAATTATTGCTATTTAAATGGGCATTGTGGATTTTTAATAGATATATTGAATTCATTTATTTTGACTTTTTTATCATATATTTCAGTATTTATATTTCCATTTTCTTTAATTACATATTTTCTTAATGATAGAGTTTTTCGTTCGTGGATAATATATACTTGTATTTGGTTGCCAGTTTCTATTTTATTTATCATGTTGACACCGAATACTGGCGCCAGTGGTACTCTCTTGAGTATAACTATTAGGGGAGGTGTACTCATACTTGCTGATATCTTATTTGTTTTAATTTCTCTAATTATCATTATTGTTCAAGTGATAAAGGTTTATTTTCTTAAAAAGAAAAATTGATTAATTAAGATTTATATGAATTTATCTTTTGATGTAAAATTGGCAAGTAAATACAATTCTTTTTCTCAAAAAGCTCGTGTTTTGTCTGAGGGTTGGGTTTCTAATGAAATATTTTGTCCAAATTGTGGAAATTTAAAAATTACAAAATATGATAATAATAAACCTGTTGCGGATTTTTATTGTGACAAATGCCTGGAAGATTTCGAACTAAAATCAAAGAAAGGGAATATTGGGAAAAAAGTTCCTGCAGGAGCTTATTCAAAAATGATTGAAAGAATAAACTCTGCGAAAAAGCCAAATTTATTTTTCATGGCCTATTTGCAATCGCTAAGTGTAAATGATTTCTTTGTTGTCCCAAAATATTTTTTCATTCCCGAAATTATTGAAAAAAGAAAACCGCTGAAAAATACAGCGAGAAGAGCCGGTTGGATTGGTTCAAATATCTTATTTTTAAAAATACCAAAAGCGGGACAGATTTTTTATGTGGAAAATGGAAAAGAAATTTCAAAAAAGGATATTTTAGAAAAATGGCAGAAAACGGTCTTTTTGAAGAAAATTAAAAAGACAGATGCAAAAGGCTGGATTTTGGATATTATGAATTGCATTGATTCTTTAGAAAAGAAAGAGTTTTCTTTACAAGATATTTATAATTTTGAAAAAGATTTGCAAATTATTCATCCTGAAAATAAAAATATTAAACCGAAAATTAGGCAACAATTGCAATTTTTGAGAAATAAAAAATATTTAGAATTTATTGGTAACGGTTTATACAAATTAATATAATCTTAGTATGAAATTAAAAGAATTTATTAAAAAATTGGATAAAGTAGCCGAAAAATACGGCGAATTAATTGAAGTCAAAATGGCCGATGGAATTTCAGTCAAGAACCCCGTTTATCTTAAAAAGTTTTTGAATAAAAAAGCTGTTATAATAACTGACAGAAAATAATTAATCAAACAATGAAAAAAATATTATTGATTGCGGGGATTATAATTTTATTTGCCGTAGCCTCTTCTTTTTTAGCTGATAAATATTTTTCTGCCGATATTAATTTTGCTACGGTTTTATCTTCAGTTGTTGGTTTGCAGACCAGTACTCAAAAAATAAAAACTGTTCCGATTATTAAAGATTGGGGAACTGTCTCAAGCAATCTTGGATTTTCCGTTCAATATCCGTATAAGCAAATCGGCGTGATGCTTGGCAACAGCGGTGTTTTTTCAGTTGATTTTCTTCTTCATCCTTCAATGGTTTTTTCTGATGCGAGCTCTACCGAAGAAGTTGAAGGAATGATGACGAATAATATATTGTTTGGAAGTTTCAGTATTGCCGCTATTCAGGATAATTCAAAAGGCGAGGATTTAAAAATTTGGGCAAAAGCTTTTTTAAGCAAATCTGAGATTGACGCAGCTGATGATAACAAAACCAAGACATTATCAGAAAAAATAACTTCTGCAGTTATCGGTGGAATAAAAGGAAATCAGCTTACGGATACTGTTGAAGAATTGCAAGGTAAGACCAAATTAGACTATGTTAAAAATAATATTTTTGCGCGTAAAAGCGGATATATTTATTACGCAAGTTATTTGTCTCCGGCAAGCAATACACCGGCACTTCTTGGAACTTATTTGAAGCAAGTTGCTTCTACATCAGTCACAGTTTTAAATACATTTACATTTGATAAATCGACAACGACAGCAATTACTGTTCCGAACCCAGTGCAGTCGCCGCTTTCTGGCGCAGCAGCAACACGCAGAGAAAATCTTCTCACGGCTTTGAGAACTGGACCATTTTTTGATATGAGTGCAACTTATCCGGCGTCACAGGATTATGGATGCGATGCATCGAGCACGTCCGTAGTCACCAATGCAACCACGACGGATGTTTTTACCGGTGAATTATATTTGAGTGTTGATAGTGATGATGCTACTATGGATATGTACGATACAGAAGGAGATCACACTGGTTTCTTGCCAGCAATACCTGGTTTTTCTGATCAGGGACAATCTCAGCAAGGAATACCAGATGTGCAATTGTCAACTTTCGGATCGGTTAATCTTTTCGATATAGAAAATGTTTTTGACGGAAAGATCGTGATCACTGGAAAAAAATATGGAATGGCGGATCTTCGCATTGCATCCGATGGCAATTCTTGCGCGATCCTCGATACTTATATTCCAACAACTCCATATTCAATTGCAACAATTCCAATGTCAACGACTGGTGATATTGGTCCAATTTCTTACGATATTGACGGTGATGGAAAAGAGGATTTTCAAATAGGTTTGATTCATCCGCTTTTGCAAGAAAAGCAAAAACAAATTGATGCAGTGATGACTGATATGGCTTCACAGGAAGTGATTTCTCAATAAGATTATTTTTATTAGCAAATAATAATTTAAATTGAAAATAAAATGGACAACATAAAAAAAAATGACACCACATCCTCCTGGTACTCACAATTAAAGAAACCGAAATTCGCGCCACCAGCATGGCTTTTTGGTCCGGTTTGGACTTTTCTTTATGTTCTGATAATAATTTCTTTTGGATATGTCGGCTATTTGTTTTTCAAAAATGAAATTCCTTTCATCGTTCTTTTTCCATTCATTCTCAATCTTATTTTCAACTTAATTTTTGTTCCGATTCAATTTGGTTTGAAGAGTAATTTTCTCGCCGCTCTAGATATTCTTTTGGTTCTCGGAACGATGATCTGGGCTTTCGTTTCGATTTATCCTTACGCGAGCTGGATTGTCTATGTGAATATTCCATATCTGCTCTGGGTTTCTTTTGCCACCTTTTTGCAACTGACCGTGACTTGGCTTAATAGGTAATTTTATCTCTTCAATTATTTTGCTTGATTAATTTATTATTGGGTGTATAAATCTATTTGAATTAGATTGATGTTCTTTATATTGAATAACACGGAGGTGTTCAATGAATATAGAAAAGGACAAATTAATCTCAAAAAAGATTAATTGCGATGTAGACCCGCTCATACCTTTTGGGTGGATAGTTGATTATAATAAAATTATCGGAGAAGAAATCGTTTGGAGTCTCAGGAATTTGAAACTTTATCATTCAGTTAGGCAAACTGGAGATAAAGTAATGAAGGGAATTGAACTTCTTCGTGAACTGAAAAATGAGAAGCCGTTGAATGCCAGTGTCCTCGATGTTGTAATATCTGAAGGCAATCAACATCTCATTTTTGAGAAGTTGAGAGGGAAAAGAATTTTCTTTTTCGGTACAATTTACAGCAGTCCTTATTGCAATCGGTACGTTAGGTATATGTGCGAACAGGGTAAAAAATGGAAATGGGATTTTTTATGTTTGGATGAAGATTTAGGAAAATATGATTTAGCTATTTGTTTTTCATGATAAAGGCCCGTTTATTCTCACGAATTTTGTGATAATAGACGGGCTGTTTTTTTATTTAATTTTAGTATAATAGATTGAATATGTCAGAACCGATTCAAGAAAATAAAGTTGAAAAGCGAATTTTTACTTTGCCTAAAAACATTTTTTTTCTCGGACTCACAAGTCTTTTTAATGATTTTTCTTCCGAAATGGTTTTTGCGGTTTTTCCTGCGTTTTTCACTTCAGTCCTGAAAGCCGGAGCCGCGTCGCTCGGACTTGTTGACGGAGTTGCCGAAGGATTATCAAACTTTTTCAAGATTTTTTCCGGAAGTTTTTCAGATAAATTTCAAAGTAGAAAGCCACTTATTGTTTTCGGTTACGTTTTTTCTGTTCTGACGAGGCCTTTTTATATTTTTACTTCAACAGTCGGCGCGGCACTCGGACTTCGCGTCGCTGACAGGATAGGAAAGGGATTTCGTGATCCTCCGCGCGATGCGATAATTTCTCTTTCTTCGCCGAAAGAAGAGCTCGGCAGGTCTTTCGGATATCACAGAGCGATGGACACGATGGGCTCGATTCTCGGACCGCTTGTCGCTTATCTGATTTTGAGATTTTACCCTTTGCATTTCAATACGGTATTTTTGACGGCGTTTGTCGTTGGAATTTTTACAATTTTAACTTTATTTTTTATTTCGGATGTCGCGATTAAAAATGCAAAAGCAAAAACAAGTTTTATTTCGGGCTTCAAAAATCTTTCTGGAAAATTTAAATTATTTATCATTGCGATTTTTATTTTGTCTATCGGAAGTTTGCCGATAGCAGTCATGCTTTTGAAAACTGAATCAATCGGACTTATGATTGCTGACATTCCACTTTTTTATATGATTTATAATCTCTCATACGCCGGCTTTTCAATGTTTGCAGGAAAAATGAGCGATAAATTTGGCACAAGAATAATAATATTTATCGGATATTTTATTTTGCTCATCAGCTATTTTTTCCTGAATCTCGCACACTCGCCATGGATTCTAGCTTTTAGTTTCTTATTGCTCGGTTTATTCCCGGCTCTTACCGATGGCGTCCAGCGCTCGCTTACAGCGAAAATTTCTGACAATGAAGTCCGCGGAAGCGCGATGGGACTTTTAAATGCTGCAGTTGGTTTTGGAGCTTTGATAGCAGGAATCGGCGGAGGATTTTTGTGGCAAACTTACGGTTCAACAATAGCTTTCTTGGTTTCCGGCGGAGTAGTTATTTTAGGGCTTATTTTCTTTGCTGTTTCGACGACATGGAAAAGATCTGAATCAAGTGTGGTATAATTTTCAAAAGGAATTTTTATTAATTAATTTTTTATTAAAATGGATAAAAATAAATTGGAACTATTGAGTGCGGAAAACAGCGTTTTGCTTTTGGTGGATTATCAGCCGGCGATGTTTCGAGGAGTTGGTTCAGGAAATAGGACGACTATAAGAGCTGCTGCGGTTGGGGCAGTCAAAGCCGCAAAGATTTTGGATGTGCCAGTCGTGCTTTCAGTTATTAACCCAAAAATGAATGGTAATGTTATTAAAGAAATTTCAGAAATTTTTCCTGACAAAATGCCTTTTGATAGAAAAATTCCAAGTTTTGATGCTCTTGAAGACGAAGCTGTTTTGGCTGAGTTGAAAAAAATTGGAAAAAAGAAAATTATAATTTCAGGATTGTGGACGAGCATGTGTTTTTGTTACACCGCACTACATGCAATTAAAGAAGGTTATGAAGTTTATGGACTCATGGATGCAGCTGGTGATGCTTCAAAATGTGCCCACAAAAATGGAATCAAAAGAATGACTCAAGTTGGAGTTGTTCCGATAACACTTTTATCTTTAGTTTCAGAATGGATGCATGATTGGGCAAATCCAAAATCCGGCGAGCTTATGAAAGAAGTTTATTCAAAGTTTGAAGCAATGCTTGGAATGTAATTTGTAATGCAAAATCAAAAAAGGGCGGCCAGCTTCGCTGGCCGCCCTTTTTATTATGTTTTTAAATTATTTTTTAGTATAATATGGTTCATGGAAAAATTAATTTTTTTAGACACGGAAACTACGGGAAACGAGCTCGGCAAAGACAGGCTTTGTCAGGTTTGTTATAAAAAAGAAAATGTTTTGAATACTGAATATTTCAAACCGCCTTTGCCAATGTCCGTAAAATCAATGAGTATAACTCATATCACGAACAAAATGCTTGCCGACAAAAAAAGTTTTGAAGGAAGCGAGATGCAGAAAGAATTGAAGAAAATTTTGAAAGATGGAATTCTCGTGGCTCACAATGCGAAGTTTGATATCGCAATGCTTGAAGCTGAAGGAATTAAAGTTCCTAAAAATATTGATACCTTGCGCGTTGCCAGATTTTTGGACAAAGAAAATAAAATTCCAGAATACAATCTGCAATATCTGAGATATTATTTGGATCTTGATGTCGATGCTCACGCACACGAAGCCGAAGATGACGTGAAAGTTCTTTATGCGCTTTTTATGCGACTTTTTGAAAAAGTAAAAGCTGAAGAGGGAAGCGATGAAAAAGCGATTGAAAAAATGGTGGAAATTTCCTCGACTCCGAGCTTGTTCGGTAAATTTAATTTTGGAAAATATAAAGATAAAACTTTAGAAGAAGTCGCAAAAACCGATAAGAGATATCTGGAATGGCTTTTGAATGAGAAGCTGAAAAATGAAGCGGGAGATGAGGATTGGATTTATACTTTGAAGCATTATCTCGGAAAACTTTTTTAATTTGACTAGATAGTAATTTTGTGGTATTTATATATCGGTAAGTTGTTTAAAGAAAAAATTAGGAGGAGAAAAATGGATATTCTAAAGATTTTCTGGAAAGATTTTTGTTGTGCACTTGAAAAGTTTTTTCGTCCGAGAAGGAAACATGGTGTCATATCGCATTTTGTGGATGAAGAAGAAAGAAAGATATATGAGAACAATTTGAAAAAAAGGGAATTGAAGGAAAAGAAATGAAACCGAATTTTTGCTGGTCAGCAAAAATTCGGTTTTTTTATTTTCTTTCATTTTATCAAAAAATAATGTAATCTGAATAATCTATGGCAGAACACGGAGAAATAATTTTAAAATTTGAAGAAGTGTCTTTTGAATTCGGACACAATAAACCTATTTTAAGTGAGGTTGATTTTACATTGCGAAGAGGTTCAAAAGTGACTCTGATGGGCCAAAACGGCTCAGGAAAGAGCACCATCTTCAATCTTATTACTGGTACTCACAAGCCAGAATCTGGAAGAATAATTTTGCAAAACAAGCTTACTATTGCCACGGCAAAACAGGTTATTCCAAGAGTTGATGCGGAATTGACCGTGCGAGAATTTTTTGAAAAATGCTTTAAAGAAAAAATTTATAATATTGAACCGAGAATTGCAGAAGTTCTTGAAGTAGTAAATTTGAGTGCTCCGCTTGATAGGAAAGTTATGACTTTTTCTGGCGGTCAGCAAGCAAGACT
>PLOL01000014.1 GCA_003142075.1 Patescibacteria group bacterium
ATATTGGATTACCAGAAATGCCTCCTCCACCGCCTCCGCCAGTTATGGGTTGAATTGGGGGTGTAGATGTAGCTGCCGATGTTGTCGCTCTCCAATCCGTCGATACATTACAATGAGTACAATTAAAATTAATTATTCCATATGTCGCGCCATACGCCTGGCCGGTAAATTTACCGGAAGAATTTATGCTTACTCCGGAAAAATCTATAAAACCTGCGCCTTGGCTCCAAGCAAATCCGGATAGATTTCCATTGCCGTCATTTTTTACGCCGGAATAAGTCGGGTTTAGATTTATCCAACCATAAATAGAATCCCATGCGTATCCTGAAAGTTCTGAGGAAGTGACATGAACATCGCCATCGGCTGTGCCGAAGTTTATCCATCCGACATTATTTCCCCAAGCATATTGGTCGGGATTTAAGATTGTTCCATCGGTCGATGAAGCAAAAATAGATTTAGGAAAAAATAATATGCTCAAAAACAAAAAAGAAACCAGACAAAATAATTTTTTATTATTCTTAAAAAACATGTTTGCAACTTTTATAATAGATATATTCTATCATAGAATTATAAAATATTCCGTATACCATAATATAAAAAAACCGCACTCCAGCCTATCATCAAAGCGGAAGTGCGGTTTTTTAAGAAATTAATTATTTCGTCGAGGTCGCTGCAGTTGTAGGTGTGGTTGTGCTTGCAGCATTCTGATCCTGCAAGAATATAGGACCGACATTTACTATTATATTTCTGCTAGGAGAATATATAACTGCTTTTGCAGCTTTTTGATATACCAACACTACATCTCCATTTTCTGCACCCTTATAAAATACTTGGTCTTTTATTAAAGATGCCGCATCATTTATTGTAGCGACTACTGGCTGTTCTCCTGTTGGAAGCATTATAAGTTTACTTACTTTTGCAACCATGTCTTGAACCTGGGCTTGCTGTACCTGAGTAGCCAACTGTGCTGGGGTCTTTGACATATATTTATCCCAAGCAAAAAGTGCTCCTGCTCCAAGAATCAAACCTATGATAAACCAGATGATAACCGGCATCACTTTCATTTTTTTAACTTTAACAACATTCACATTATCTTTCACAATATTTTCTACCATTTTTTTTATTGATTAGTTTTTATAAAACTAAAAAAAACAATTAAATTAATAATATCGAACACAAAAACTTATGCAGCTATTATACAGCAAGGTTTTAATAAACAAAACTGCATAAAGTTGATAAATTGTTACATAATATAATAAGCAAAAAACTATTTTTTTTCAAGAGTCTGCCCGTCAGATGTGAAAATGATGTCGCCAAGATCAAAAGTAGCAAGTATTTGGCTTTTTATGCCGTTAAGATAATCAAGTATCTCCTTATTAGGAAAGCCATATTTATTATTTTTCCCCGCTGAAATTATTGAGTATTCAGGATCTACGGCAGATAAAAAAGCCGGGGAAAGAGAATTTTTTGAACCGTGGTGTGCAACTTTCAAAACGTCACTTTTCAATTCTTTGCCGTCTTTTTCAGCCAGTCCATTCAAAACATCTGTCGGCGCATCTCCGGTAAACATGAAAGTTGAATCGCCATAATAAAGCTCGGCGACAATAGAATATTCATTTGTGTCGGTTCCTTGCGGAGTTTTATCTGGATATAAAATTTTCAAAAATGCTCCTCCGCCGAGATCGAATATTTCGCCGGCTCTTGCGATATTTATTTTTATATTTTTTTCAGAAACTTCATTTTCTAATTCTTTAAAAACTCCAGAACTTGAAGTCGCACCCGTATAAACAAATTCTCCGACAAAATAATTTTTCATAACTTCCGGAATTCCTCCGACATGATCTGAGTCTGGGTGCGTCGCCAAAACTGCATTGATTGTCTTGTCATAAAAAGGCAAAACTCTGCCGAGCGCATTCAAAATACTTTTATCCGGACCTCCATCGATGAGAAATGTATTGCCAGTCGGCGATTCTATCAGAGCTGCATCGCCTTGCCCGATATTCAAAAATGAAACTTGTAAAATGCCGTTTCTGTTTTCTGAAATTACAACATAAAAAATCATCACATTTGCGAGCAAAAGAAAAATCAGAAAATATATTTTTATTCTGCTAAATTTAAACATGTTTTAATTTTTTATTTTCGTAAAAAATCCAGGCAAAAATTATCAGATAAGTGGCGACCATCAAAACAGAAGAAAACCAAGAAATATTGATTGAAGAAAATGGCAAATTGGCAAAAAATTTTGAAATATTAATTACGTATGCCAGCAAAATCCAAGAAATCCAGGCAAATGGAAGTGCAAGCGGAAGCCAAATAAATCCAAATATTCCCGTGACAAAACCGAAAAGTATAATCACGGGAATAAAAGCAAGAACCAAAACATTTGCCGGCAAAGCAAAAAATGAAAGTGTTCCCATTGAATAAAGTATGGAGGGTAAAACTAAAATTTGTGCCGCTATGACTGATGAAACTGTGTCTTTCATGCCAAATTTTTCCGTTATGAAACCAATTTTATTTTTCAAAACCGGTGAAACGTAAATTATTCCGAGAGTTGCGAGAAAAGATAGTTGAAAAGATAAATCAAAAACTAAAATTTTAGGATTTATTATTATCATCAAAAGCCCAGCAATAATAAGTGCTCGACCTGCTTGATAATTTCTGTGGGTTGCATCCGCCAAAATAACTATCAGTGCCATTATTCCCGCTCGGATAGCTCGAGCAGTTGCGCCAGACATTATTACAAAAAGAATTATGCCAATTGCTCCGGCGAAAAATCCGATACCTCTCGGTAAAAATGAAAAAGTTTTTTCAATTGCACTGGCAACAATAGAAATATTATATCCAGAAATATTTACAACATGCGAAAGTCCAGTTTTGTTTAAATTGTCCATCGTATCTTTATCAATCGAACTTTTTTCTCCGATTAATATTCCAGACAAAAGCGATGACTCAGGCTCAGACATTATTTGATTTATTTTTTCAATAAAAGAATCTTTTATTTTAAACAAAAAAGCCTGCACTGGATTTCCGTGTCCTGAAGAAATCAATTTTGCCTGCGCAAAATCAACCTCGTAATATATATCATCTTTTGCCAGATAAGAAATATAATCAAAATCAGCTGTCGTGCTTGCACCGCCCGCCGAATTAGAAAAATTTTCCGGCTTTGAAAGCGTTCCATAAATTTTTATCAGATCGCCATAATTAAATCCAGGATATAAATCCGTGCTGACTATTCCCTTTCCGGAAACTGCAACACTGGAGCTCGAAATAAAAATATTCTTGAAATCAACAATCAAAATTTCCTGTGTGTCTTTTTTCTCCGGCTCGGTAGAAACAATTCCGGTAATTTCAACTTTGTTTCCGACACTGTTTTCTAGATTCACATCAAGAGGTTTCAGGTCAATCAATCCGTATCTTAAAACTCCCAAGCCAAAAGACAGAATAAAAATTACGATGAGAAAAATTTGCCGCCGACATTCAGAATCGGAAACAAAAAATTTTCTGAATAAAAATAGGATTGCCGAAATAAAAATAAGAAAAAATGAAAAAGTTATTCCCAATCTGAAAAAAGAGCACAAAAAAATTGCAGAAATAAAACCGACAATTGAAATTGCCAAAGAAAAATAATTTTTCACCTGAATATTTTAGCATAAAAAAACCGCCGGAATGACCAGCGGTTTTTAAAATTTATTATCAAAAAATATTTCTGGAAAAAATTTATTTTCTTCTTGCCGTAATGCGAGCATATTGCGGCAACGCAATACATCCGTCAAACAGTGAAATGAAATAAATTTCTCCGACCCACTTTCCAACAAGATACCTGCGGGAAATAGGAATTATGGCGGGAATTATTTCCGCCTGCCTGCACTCGACATCATCTTTATACATGACGATGGAAATGAGCGCTTCCATGTAGCTGATTTTCTTCAAACCGAAGTGTTCAGCCACACAAATAAAATCGAACACTTTTATCCAATCATCGTTATCGATTCCGATCTCCTCGTTTGATACCAAGGCGAAATCGTCCTTAGTGATTAGACCGCAGTCAAACTTTATTTGCGGAAGAAAATCCATTACCTCCTTTCCAATGACAATTCCGTTTCTCTTTGCGAGAGTCAAAAAATCTTCTTTGTTCTGCAAAGCAATTTCGTAATTCTCATCCTGTACTTCATCAGAAACTTCATTCATAAAAACCTCCTTCGGCCGAAGCCATATTTGAAATATTTTTATTTCATAGAAAAAACGTCTTGAGCAATTAAAGCGCTTTTTTAAAAAATGTCAATTTTAGAAATAAAAAAACCGCCAGGATGGCCTGGCGGTTTTTATTTGAACTATTTCTATTTCTTTTTCAAAGCAAAGATTACAGTACCCGCTGGAAAAATTGTTTCTTTTTTCAAATGATAAGCCTTTAAAAGCTTATCATCGACATGAAAAATGACATCTACTTCGTCATGATTCAAATCTTTTAAAGGATCCATCAGAAGAAAACCCTTTTTGCTGACAAAGTCCGGGTTTGATAACACCTCAAATGCAATGAGCGAAAGAGGTATTTTGCCAAAGCTGTTTTTTCTTGCTATTTCGTTCACATCTTCGTAAGAGCTGTCCGTTGGCACAGAAAAAGATGATACAATAAAACTTCCTGAAAGATCTATATCGTCTGTTGCAATCTCACCTCTGTACTTATTGAGGATGACTTTCGCCCATCCAGCAAATGCACCTTTTTCAACATCTAATACTTTTTCCATAAATCCTCCTTTTTTGGCCAAAGCCAAATTTTAAAAATAGAATTAGTTCTTTTTATTTTTGCAAAGAACTCTGTTCACTCAATTAAAGCAATTGAAAGGATTATTGTCAATTTTAATATTAAACACAAATCGGCGGCCAGCTTCGCTGGCCGCCCATTTATTATTATCGTATTCCCCACTCTTTCAAAATTTCTTTTTCATTTTCCAGGCTCGCCGATTTTTTGAATTTAACATTTCCTTTTACGCCTTTCACTCTTTTTTCGCACTCCAGCCAAGTCTTATCAATATGTAAAACTCCGTGAACCAGGCTCAGATAAGAATATGCCGGACTTTTATTTTTGGATTTTTTTGAAATTTTTATTCCATTTCCTTTCGTGTCAGACAAATTAAATTCATAATCAGAAATCTTACCTTTGAAAAGTTTTATTTTTTCATTATCTGCAAATGAAGTCGCTATCTCATCACATCTTTCATTTCCTGGAACTCCAATATGACCGCCGACATAATTCCATTTTATTTTTTTACTATCAGAAACTTTTATCAACTCTTCCCATAAATCGCGATTTGAAACTTCATCTTTTGTAGAATTTATCCAGCCATTTTTCTGCCAGCCATAAACCCATTTTGTAATTCCATTTATCACGTATGATGAATCCGTATTTAAAATTATTTCTTCCTTTGATTGTTTAATTGATGCAAGCGCATTTATGGCGCCTAAAAGTTCCATGCGATTATTCGTCGTGTGATTTTCTCTTCCGCCAATCTCCAAAGCTTTTTTTTCATCTGCGATAATTGCGCCCCAGCCTCCCGGACCGGGATTTCCTCTTGATGAGCCGTCGCTAAAAATTATAATCTTATTTTTCATAAAAATGATTATAACATTATTTTAACCGCGCCTTCGCGCAAAACTTCAATCTTGTCTCCGTCAATTTTTACAAGAGTCGAAGGTTCTGAATCGATTTCTCCGCCATCAATATAAAAATCTACTTCATCACCAAAATATTTTCTGGCTTCATCAAGATTTTTCGCCGGAACAGCGCCTTCAGAATTTGCCGACGGAGCGACAATCGGGCCGGTTTCTTTTATCAATTCAATCAAATCTTCTTTTTTCGGAAATCTGAAGGCCAAAGTTCCACCCATTCTGTCCAAATAAGACAACTGCTTATTATTGAACGGCAAAACAATGCTGACTTTTCCCGGCCAGAATTTTTCCATGAATTTTTTCGCAGACTCGGTAATTTTCACGCCGAATTTTTCCAAATCCTCAATCGAAGAAATAAGGATTATCAAAGATTTTTTCTCGTTTCTGCTTTTTAAATCATAAATTCTATCAACGGCTTCTTTTGAAAACGCGGAACCGACAAGCCCATACAAAGTATCCGTCGGCAAGACTCCGACTCCATTTTTTTTTATAATTTCTGAGATTTTTCTGTCCATTTATTCTGCAACATAAATATCGCTTCCATCATGCTCGGCTATTTCCGCATCTTCTTTTGTTTTGTGAATGACTCCATCCTTGTGATGTGGTGGCATGTAAATTGTATAAAGTTTCAAAGGTTTATCGCTTGAAGTATTAATTACATTATGCTGTGAACCCGCTGGCACGACTGCAGCAAAACCGTCGGAAATTTCTGCTTCTTCTCCATCAATAATTATTTTTCCTTCTCCGCTTTCAAAACGGAAAAACTGATCCGATAATTCATGAACTTCCATTCCAAGTTCAACTTTTGGTGGCACAGTCATGACAACAATTTGTCCATGGACTGAAGTGTAAAGAACATGTCTAAAAAATGTATTATCCAAAGTTTCTTTTTCAATATTCGCTACAAATCCTTTTTTCATATGTTTAAATATTAGGCTGATAACAAATATATTATATACCTATTGAGTTTTTTTAAAACAGCAAGAATTTTCTGTTATATTTTTATTGCAATTTTTTAAATGCTTTTGCCACGACTTTAACGACATTTTTATCAAACGGCTTTGGCAAAATATTTTCAACTGATATTTTTTTCACACATTTAGCTAAATTTTCTGCAGCTTTTACAAACATCGATTGATCAAATTGCTTTATGTGATTATCAAGTGCACCTCTGAAAATTCCAGGAAATCCTAAAACATTGTTCAATTGATTTGGGAAATCCGATCTTCCGGTCGCAACAATAAAAGCTCCGGCATCTTTTGCATCATCCGGCATCATTTCAGGAATAGGATTTGCAAGAGCAAAAATTATCGGTTTTTCATTCATGCTTTTTACCATTTCTTTTGTGAGAAGTCCTGCTTTGCTGACTCCGATAAAAACGTCTCTTTTGGCGACGGCTTCTTTTAAATCACCATCAATGTTTTCATAAAATCCTGCATTATTTTTTATAAAATTGATTAAATCAGTTTTTTCCTTGTTCAAATCTTTTCTGTTTTCAGAAATTATACCTTTGCTGTCGCACAAAATAATATTTTTGAAACCATAATTAACGAGCATTTTGCAAACTGCCGTTCCCGCAGCGCCAACGCCGATAATAATTATTTTTACTTTTTCCTTGCTGATTTTTCTGAGTTTCAAAGAATTGATGAGGCCGGCAAGCACTACAATCGACGTCCCATGCTGGTCATCATGCATCACAGGAATATCAAGTTCTGCTCTCAATCTATTTTCTATTTCAAAACATCTTGGTGCAGAAATATCTTCAAGGTTTATCGCACCAAAAATAGGCGCAATATTTTTTATTGTCTTTATTATTTCTTCAGTATCTTGAGTATCTAAACAAATAGGAAATGCATCCACAGCTGCAAATTCTTTCATCAAAATTGCTTTCCCTTCCATTACTGGTATAGCTGCTTTCGCACCGAGATTTCCAAGCCCTAAAATTGCAGAACCATCAGAAATTATAGCCACCATATTTTTCTTTATAGTATATTCATACACTTTCTTTGGATCTTTTCCTATTTCAATACAAACTTGTCCAACTCCAGGAGTATAAGCAAGTGACAAATCATTTTTATTTTTTAATTTAACTTTTGATTTTATTTCAAGCTTTCCAGAATATTTTTTGTGCAAAGCTAGAGATTCTTTGTATATATTTTTTTTCATTACAGTATAATAACAATTTTTAAAAATAAAATATACCAAAAATGACTAAGCATGATGATACGGCTCTTTTTTAATCACAGAAATTGCACGATATAAAGCTTCTGATAAAATAAGCCGAACAAGCTGATGCGGAAAAGTCAGTTTTGAAAGCGACCATTTAAAATTTACTCTTTTATAAACACTTTCGGAAAATCCGTAAGCTCCGCCGATTATAAAAACAATTCTTTTGTCGGATGCATTCATTCTTTTTTCTATAAATCCTGCGAGTTCTTCCGTAGTCATTTCTTTTCCTTTATCATCAAGTACAACAACAAAATCTCCACCATCAATTGTTTTCAAAATAGATTCACATTCTTTTATTTTTTCTGATGTTGGTATTAGTTTCCATTCTACTTGAAAATACCTACTGATTCTCTTGGTATAATCAGCAACTGCCACCTCTATATCTGAATCATTCTTCTTTCCTACTGAAATAAATGTGAATTTCATGATAAGGAAAGTATAGCAGATTTATGCTAGAATCTCCTTATGTTCACGAAAAACCAAGCTAAACTTATAAAATCATTAGATGAAAAGAAAAACCGTGTTGAACTTGGTCTATTTCTAGTTGAAGGAGAAAAAAGCGTTTCCGAACTTCTTGATTCAGATTTTGAGATTGAACTTTTGCTCACAACTACAGAATTTTTTGAAAAATTTGGAGAAAAAATTAGAGAAAAATCAAAATCTTATGAAATAGTTAATCAATTCGAGCTTGAAAAAGTTGGAACCTTTGCAACAAATGATGCAGCACTTGCGGTAGTGAAACAAAAAATCAATAAATCTCCCGAAATCAAAAAAAATGAAGTTGTAATTGTCCTAGATGAAATCAAAGATCCGGGAAACCTCGGAACAATCATTCGTATAGCAGACTGGTATGGAATAGATAATATTGTCGCTTCAAAAAACACTGTGGATTTCTATAACCCTAAAGTAATTACTGCTACAAAAGGTTCTTTCACAAGAGTTAATATGTTTTACACAGATTTAAATGATTTTCTTTCAAAAACAAAACTTCCAATATTAGGTGCATTTCTAAATGGTGAAAATATTCATGAAACAAAATTCCCTGTTAGTGGAATACTTGTGATGGGTAATGAATCAAATGGTGTAAGTAAAGAAATAGAAATATTAATCACCAAAAAAATTACTATTCCAGCTTATGGAAAAGCGGAATCTTTAAATGTTGCAATAGCTACTGCAATTATTTTAGATAACTGGAAGAGAAATACATAAAAAATGCATTAAAAAAATCGGCCGGGTTATAAAACCCCAGCCGATTTGTTATTTTCAACATACTAATTGTCGAAAATTTTGTCTAAAAAGTTTCTCTTGCGAACCGGTTCAAAATTTTCTTTAGTATGAATCGGTTTTCCAGCAGCTTTAATCTTTTTTGATCCAGCCAATGTCAACTGAACCGCGACTAAAATTTTTGGTATCATCTCATCCCAGCTAAATATACAACTAGCTCTTGTTACCTGCAGAGTATAGCCGCCATTTGTACTTCTCGCTGAATCTATACCACCCATAGCGTCAAGAGCAACATACAGAGGGTGC
The DNA here is from genome assembly GCA_003142075.1 of Patescibacteria group bacterium. Lineage (GTDB taxonomy): Bacteria > Patescibacteriota > Minisyncoccia > Phycocordibacterales > GWA1-40-21 > Bog-1340. Next base: position 9,427 of record PLOL01000014.1, read on the forward strand.
ACATCTTTGTCATTATTAACAAACCAGTGCACATCTGTCATACCTCCCCGTGGAATTAAACAGCGAGTATGAATTGCCACGCAATCGTCATTCGGGTAATATTCGACCTGATACAAAAATACTTCCTTTGATTCTGTCTTTTCGGTCTTTTTCTTAGAGGAAAAATTCTTAATGAAAGAAACGAATTTTCCCCACTTTTCGCCGACCTGCTTTTTTGTAGCAGTCATCCTTTCCTTGAAGAAGTTGTCTATCTTAGAAAAAAGAGTTGCAAAAAACAAAACGATTTTTTTCCACATCTTGAATCCTCCCATTTTTAATGAAATACGAAGAATAATTTCTTCGTTTATATCTCAAAACATTCAATCAAAAGTATAACACACTATACATAAAAGTCAATATTATCTAAACTCAACTTGGAATTGATACATTCCCATTCCGCAAGTTCCATCAATATTTCCAGCAGTAGTCGTTCCTAAATCTATATCAGTACTTCCTGTTTGCGGAAGAACTTGAAAAATATTTTTACTTGGAATCCTTATTGAAGATGAACAATCAAAAGTTCCGCTAGTAGTAAATCTTAGCACAGTTGGAATTCCGGCTTTTGCAACGCTTATTCTTGGTGCATACCCTCCTTTTGCGCCTATTTCAATAATTTGTTTTCCATCTACGATAGAAACATTGTTTGCATTAACAACTTGGTTGTTTGTATTCGTCGGTTGCGAGTTATTGCTGATATTTTTTGATAAAATTATTGCGCCTGCAATAATCAATCCTGCAATTATAATTGATATGGCTGTTGATTTCATAATTTTAAAAATTAAAAATTGGAGCAATTATTCCGGCTGCTACCAAACTATTGATAATGTTGAATAATGCAAACATAATAACTATAAGTCCTGCACTCTTGAAAAATATTCCAGACTTTGAACTATTTTTAATACTGAACGAACTGAAACTTATGAGTGCAAGAACCGGGAATGTTCCGAGTGCGAATGCGAGCATTGTAAATCCTCCCTTCAAGAAATTTCCGGTAGATAAAGCATAGAGTTGCATTGACTGAGTAAAACCGCATGGAAGAAAAAATGTTGCAATACCAACGAGAAGAGGTGTAAATGTGTGATTTAATTTTGAAATATTATGAGCACGTTTGGCAATAAATTTTGGCATGCTTGGTTGCAATTTTTTTGCCCAATGAAAAACATCTAAAAGATTGATACCGAGAATCAGCATGACCGCTCCTATAATCAAGCCCAAAATAAATGTAGCTGTGGAATTCAAAGTAAATGCTGAACCAATAAGACCAATCACTCCGCCAAGAATAAAAAATGAAACAATTCTTCCCGAGTGAAATAAGATTTGTGGTTTGAATTTGTCCCCTTCTTTTGCAAAAGTTGCAGACATAGAAAGCAATAATCCTCCAACGACTGCCATACATGATGAGACTGAAGCAACAATACCGATCAAGAATGCGGTTCCATAATTAAATTTGCTAGCATTAACTAAGTTCACAATTCCAAGTTTTTGCAAAAATATAAAAAGTATTGCAAATACAATTGCTATAGGCAGTGCTATTTTAAAATCTCCCCACTTAGCTGAACTTTTTTGTTTTTCTATAGAAATAGTATATCCATGAGTTTTTATATATCCTGTAAGTTCTTCCGCAATTTGTTCTTTTGTTTTATCTCCAAAATCTCCTGTGACTTCTACAGAATTATTTTTAAGATTTGATTTTACATCTGAAATATTTTTAATTTCTTTCAATTCACTTTCAATCATAAGCTCACATGAATTGCAGTGCATACCGTGAACATTAAATATGTATTTTTGTGTAGACATTATAATTTTTTAGTTTTAATTCTTAATGAATTGAGAACGACTGATACTGAAGACATCGCCATCGCAAATCCTGCAAACACTGGATTCAAAAGCCATCCAAAGATCGGATAAAATGCTCCAGCCGCAAGCGGAATACCGATAATATTGTAAATAAATGCCCAGAAAAGATTCTGTTTGATTCCAAGCATTGTAATTTTTGAAAGTCTTATAGCTTTTACAAGTTTTGAAATATCGCCATTTAGCAAAGTTATTCCTGCTGATTCTATAGCAACATCAGTACCTGTGCTCATTGCGATTCCAACGTCTGCTTGTGCAAGTGCTGGCGCATCATTCACACCATCTCCTGTCATAGCAACAATTCTGCCTTCTGATTGAAGCGCTTTTATCTTTTCTAATTTATCCGCTGGCAATACATGAGCAATAACATCATCAATACCAACAAGCGAAGCCATATATTTTGCTGCCTGCGCGTCGTCTCCAGTAAGCATGACGGATTTAATTTTTAATTTATGCAAATCCGCAATCGCTTTCTTTGATTCAGCTTTTATTTCATCTGCAACCATTACAAATCCTAAAACTTTTTCTTTTGTTGCAAGTATTACTGGAGTTTTTCCTTGCAGAGTATATTGTTCAATTTTTGAAGCATCAAAAGATAAATTAAAATCACGAACGAGTTTTGCATTACCAGCAAAATATTCTACGCCATTAATTTTTCCTTTAATTCCCTTGCCTTCTATATTTTCAAAATCAGAAACATCTAAAAGTTTAATGTTTTTCTCTTCTGCATAATTTACAATTGCATTTGCGATTGGATGTTCAGATTTTTTTTCAAGTGTCCCAAGAATTAAAATCAATTCACTATCTTTCAAATCAGAAAGATTTTTTATATCAACTAAAGTTGGTTTTCCAATTGTGATGGTTCCTGTTTTGTCAAAAACTACTGTATTTACTTTATGAAGTTTCTCAAGTGTTGCCGCATCTTTTACGAGTATTCCTTCACTCGCACCTTTTCCAACTCCAACTATTATTGCAGTTGGTGTCGCAAGCCCAAGAGCACAAGGGCAAGCGATAACTAAAACTCCAACAAAAGAAACCAAACCATAAGAGAGAGCGACAGACATTCCAAGCGGACCAGCACCAAAAACTAGCCAAGCTACAAGTGAAAGGAATGAAATAACTAAAACGATTGGAACAAAAACTGATGAAATTTGATCAGCAAGAGCTTGTATTGGTGCTTTGCTTCCTTGTGCATCTTCAACCATTCTTATTATCTGTGCAAGCAAAGTTTCTGAACCAACTTTTGTAGCTTTAAAAATAAATGAACCACTTGTATTTATAGTTCCAGAAGCCACACTATCGCCAACTTTCTTTTTTGCTGGCATTGGCTCTCCAGTAACCATAGACTCATCAACAAAAGAAGTTCCTTCTGTAATAATTCCATCAACTGGAATCTTTGCTCCGGGCTTTATCACAATTAAATCTCCGTATTTTACATCATTCACTGAAATTTCTACTTCTTTTCCGAGACGTATAACTAAAGCAGTTTTTGCCTGCAAATTTAAAAGCTTTTCTATTGCATCACCAGTCTTTACTTTTGATCTTGCTTCTAAATATTTACCGAGAGTAATAAAAGTAATGACAATAATTGTGACATCATAGTATGTATTCTCAACATTTATAAATGATTTTAGAGAATTTGCAAAAATTGTTACAACGAGACTATATATGAACGCTGCGAGAGTACCAATACCAATAAGAGTATCCATGTTTGTTTTTCCATATCTAAGAAATCTATAAACTCCAAGTAAATATGGTTTTCCGACAATAAAAATCATATATGCAGACGAGAGCGGTAAAAGATAAAAGAAAATATTTTTTACAACAGTACTCATTTCAGGAATAATCTTATTTGCAATCAAAATATCCCACACCATAAATACAATACTTATGACCGCAAGAGGAATTGCCGAGAAAACTTTTATTTTCATATCATGAATTTCAGCAAGTTTTTCTTTTTTTGATTGATTAAGCCCCAAATGTTCTGCATGTTCACTCGCTGACATATGCATTTCATCTGCTGTAGGAATCGCGAGTGTATACCCGAGTTTTTCTATTTGTTTTGATAAATGTTCTGGACTTGTTTTTACTGAATCAAAAGAAATTTTTGCAGTTTCCGTGCCATAATTTACCTCGGCAGAATGTACACCTTCCGTTTTCTTGAAAGTTTTTTCTATTATGCTGGCGCATGAGGCGCAATGCATACCTTTAACTCTATATTTTTTGGTATCCATCCCAGTTATAAATTATTTAAGCCTATTAATATCATGTTTGTTTGTTATTTATATTTATTAACTTATGATTATTCTACTAACTGATTCATCTCGCTATTTATAACGGTACAAGTAATTATTTTCTTTTAGTTCTATAAACTTTTAATATCTCCGCTATTGCTGTACTCTCCTTTCCTTTTTTAATCTGATGCACAACGCAAGTACTCAAGTGATTTTCCATCAGCACATCCTCAACTCCTGATAAAGCATTTTTTACTGCTGAAGTTTGAGTAATAACATCAATACAATATGCATCTTTAGAAAGCATATCTTGTAAGCCTCTTACTTGTCCTTCAATAATTTTTAAACGCTTAATTAATTTTTGTTTTGTATTATTCATAACTTCCATTATACCCCCTGGGGGTATAATGTCAAATATTATTATTTAAAATAAAAAAGGTTTCGCATAAGCGAAGCCTTTTATCTTAAACAAAAACCAATCTTCCCACCATCTTTTAACTCTTGGATATTTTCTCATTTATCACCTCCAAAATTTAAAGAATCTGAAGAAAGTATACCATATACTTTATTTATATTTTCCAACACTAGCCTGACTATTTCTTTTTGCTGCTTCCACAAGTAATTTTTGTGCTGCAATTACATCAGTTGAATTTTTAGCCCAACTATTTAATGCAGGATTTTGTATTGCTCTTCCATATGAAAAAGTAAGCGGCCAAGGTAATCTTTTTGATTTATGCATTGCATTAAGGTTCAAAGTTGCCTCTTCGTCTTCTTGTCCACCAGAAAGAAAAACTATGCCACCGATATCAGCTGGTACATGTGCCTTCAAACATTTCAAAGTAAATTCAGCCACTTCATCTGGTGCAGACTGATTCTGTGAGGATTTTCCAGCAATTACCATACTAGTTTTTAAAATAATCCCTGGAATGTACACTCCAGCAGATTTAAGTATTGGAAAAATTATATCCAAATTTTTTGCTGTAACTTCATAACACTCCTCAATAGTATGATCACCGTCTATCAATATTTCTGGCTCAACTATAGGTACAATATCATGTTCCTGACATAGTAGAGCATACTTTGCAAAAGATTCTGCATTAGCATTCATACAATCTTCACTAGGAGTATTTTCACCTATATTATAAATAGCTCTCCATTTAGCAAAAGTTGCACCAATTTTTTTATATTCATCAAGTCTAAGAGATAAGCCATCTAAACCAAGGGTTATTTTATCACCAATGTTTGTTCCAAAATCTTTAGTCCCTTGATCAACTTTAATACCAATATCAATTTTTTTAGATTTTAATATATCAGTAAATTTTTTTCCATCTTTAGTCGATTGTCTGACCGTTTCATCAAAACAAATATATCCTGAAATATATTTTTCAATTCCTTTTGCAGTTACAAGTAGTTCTCTATATTCCCTTCTTTTTTCTTCTGTTGTTGGAACTCCAAGTTTTTCGAAGCGACTATTACAAGTTTTTGTACTCTCATCTATTGCAAGAATTCCCTTTGGAGAAATTACTAATCTGTTTGCAGTCCTTTTTAAAATATCTATGTTCATGATTATACAATTATAACAAAACATTCATATATCGCCACTTCTATAAATTTTTGTTAAACTATTAGACTATGACGATAAGTGCAATAAAACGTTTCTTTAAATACATCGCAATTGGTGTTTCAACCTTTGCTTTTGACCTATTTTTACTATACTTATTTACAGATTTTTTTACTTGGAATTATATAGTATCAACTGGAGTGGCTTTTACCGTCGCCATTTCAATAAATTATTTTTTCAGCCGACATTATGTTTTTCATGGAACGCTAACTTCAGTTCACAAAGGATATTTTGCTTTTATGGCTATCGCTTCCATGGGTATTGCGATTGCAATGTGGGGCATGTCTATCTTAGTTGGAATATTGCATATGGAATTTTTGGATTCCAGAGTTATTATTGCTGCGATTGTCGGTATCTGGAATTATATTATAAATCTTTACGTAAATTTCAGAGTTTCAGATAAAGATTGAAATTAAAACGGCGTTTGATATAATTGTGGCATGAATACACAAACAGCATTAAGCGGACCTTTGTTTTCTTTTATGATTGCACATCCATTCATAACTTTATTTGTGATAATTTGGTCGCTCGTTTGGAAACTTATCGCTTTGTGGCAGGCAGGCAAGCACAATCATCTGACGATTTTTATAATCATAGGAGTAGTGAATACGGTTGGATTGTTGGAAATAATTTACCTCATTTGGCTTTACTTCAAAGATAAGGAAGAACAAAAAACCGCATAATAAATTTTAAAAAACCGCTATCAAGCGGTTTTTTAAAATAACTATTTTTTATTCTTCTTTGGTTTCTTTTTGTCTTTTTTCGAATTATTTCTATCGTTGGCCATAATATTTATTATATTATTCTAATAATGAATAAATTATATCACAAAATGATTAGTAAAAGTCATCATTTGCAATGTTTAATTATTTTGTTAATATTGACCCCGGAAGTTAAATTTTTCGAAAAGGAGAATCAAATGGAAAAACCGACGGGAAGAAAATTTTGCCCAAATTGTAAAACGTATTATTTCGGTTTAGTGCACTCAAATTGTCATAATAAAAACGGAGCTCAGCTGGACGTAAAAAAAGCTTACCCGAAAAAAGAAGAGACTGAAAAAATCTCAGAAGAAAAGAAAAAAGAATCCTCGACGTAGAAAATACGCCGAGGATTTTATTTTATTGAATAAATTTGAAACTCTGTGCGATTCCTTCAAGAACTGAAGTTACAGCAGCTTTATCAAATTCCGTCACTCCTTGATCCGGACTGTAATTATAAATATTCGAGGAATGAATCGTGTATTCCACCGCGTAGCATTGATTGTTATAAATCGTTCTGTAACTTGTCGTATCGTAATAATTTCCTGCACCGGCGTCGGTAAATTCCATTTTCGTGAATTCTCTGCCTCCTATCATGGCTTCGCTTGTCGTTCCCACCGGACCATAATTATAAACGAGACAATTTTTCACAGCATCCGGATCTGCACTTGTTCCGACTGTAAATTTTGCATCGCCAAAATTAGTTTTTGTCGTGAAAAAAGTTTGAGGAATATAAACTTCAGTCAAAAGAAGTCCTAAATCATTTGTGTCGGCACTCCAATCTTGAGAATATCCGAAATCTCCGCCAAAAAGTTTAAACTGGCTCGGATATGAAAGAGAAAAAGTTTTTGATAAATCGGTATAAGTATTAGTTCCGTTTTTTGCAATTTGATTTCCAGCGATGCAATTCGTATAAGTCGTTGTTCCGATTGTAAGAGATGCATTTGAACCTTCCCCAATAAATGTCGTCGAGCCGAGTTCATAACGAATTCCTGAACCTGAAGTTGCCTGTGGCAAAAGAAGATTTGTTTTGTCAGAAAATGTCAGCAAAACATAATTTTGTCCGAATTCTCCCTGAAAATTTCCTTCCTGACAATAAAAATTCACAATATTTCCCGCAGGATTTTTATTCTTATTTTGTAAAAAGAAATATAACGCTACGGAAACAGCTATTAAAATTATGAGAGTAAACAAAAGGATGAATCTTTTTTTCATAACTATATCTTAACACTATCTATCACTATTTAAAAATACAACAAAAAAACCTTGGCTTCTTGCCAAGATTTTTTTGTTTAAAATAAAGTAATTTAAAACTTTTATTGTGCCGGGGTCAGCGTTGTCGCTCCAGCATTTATGTTAGGCGCCATATTGTTGGAATATGTCCTCGTATGCATAATTCCATTTTCAGATGCTTTAATAAAACCAGTCATTTGACCTAATTGGAAACCGCACCAAAAAATAATTATTACAATAACAAGCTTCAAAATTATTTTTATAAGATGATGCTTTCCTCCATGATGCATTCCGCATCCGCAAGAATCTTTTGATTCCATATCTCCCCACTGCTTTTTGTCCATGTTTTCCATAAAAAATTTTTATTACTAATAAATAAGACTGACCTTTTACAAACATAATTTTACATCAGTTCCAACAAAATAGAAACAAACGGATTATCAACAAAAAAACTATATTTTCAGCGAACTTTTTGAGCGTAGTGTAATTTATTGAACTGTAGTCGTCGATAAACTGACTGTAGAAACTGAATTTATTATTGAAGATTCATTTCCGCACTGCCATCTCCACAATAAAATCGGTGCGGTATAATATACTGTTACCGGCAATCTTTCTTTTTCATAATTTTGCAAAGAAGCAATAGTGTCTGAATCGGTGACACAATAAGTGTCTTCTTGCGACGATTGCGGATCGGTTTTTACATATACCGTCCACGTCTGTAGAATTATTCCTGATTTTTCAACTGAAGTTATATAGCCAGTATGCTGGCCAGAATTTGGATTTTGAAAAATACCAAAAGTTATTACAAATAAAATAGCAAGAATAATTATTATTATTGATATTATTATTTTTTTCATTTATTTTGCAAAATAACGTCGAGTAACCATCATTTAAACTCGACGCAATTTATATAGATTAATTTTTAAATTATTTTAAACCAAGTTTTACTCCTTTTGAGATATCGTTTTTAAGTTGAACTGATTTTTTAATCATTTTTCTGCCGCCTTTTCCAACCATTTTTTTAATAGCTTTTTTTGCATCAGCTTCCATTATTTTTCTTCTTGGCTCGCTGGCATCCCATCTCTTTTTCATATCTTTAATAATTCTTTTACCTTTAACTTTAAGATATGCGGCATCTTTCGCACCTTGAGAAACAAACTTGCTTACTGATTTAACTGTTTTTTTATTTTCTACCATTTTTCTTGCTCATCAAAAATATTTTTTATCTGATAAGCGCATATTAATTATTAAATTTTAATGAACCAAACTATATTTCTTCATCGGTAAATACTACCAATCTATCAGAATAACTCTTTTCTGCTGCGTTCCAGATTCCTTCGCATGTGACAAGATTAAGATGTGCCTTTCCATCGCTTGAATCAAAAACATTTGCAGAATCTGCATTCTTATCAAAGTTTCCGATTTCTTTTACAATAAATGTCGTAGTCGCTCCTGAATAATCCTCAACATATATTTCATCTCCTATTTTCAGTTTGGACAAATTATCAAATGAGGCTGGTATATTATCTTTCCAACCATAATGTCCTGCAATAACAGCATCTCCAATCTCTCCAGGACGCGGTCCTAGATCAAACCATGCCACATCACTCGGACCTTTTGGAACATCCATTGCTCCGCTTGAAGTGAGACCTAAATATTCAACTGCAGCATCAACCTTGATTTTAGGAATCAAGAGACGAACAGGAAGTGTCGAGCTTGAAAATTCTTGGGGTGGAACAACATGAACGGTATATGCAACTGGCGGAATAATAGCTATTAAATTTTGCTGTGCATTGTTATTTTGAATAAACAAAATAACAATTAAAGAAAATATAATTATTATTCCACCAATAATCGACAACGATAGCTTCAGTGAGATTTTCGATTGCATATTTTTAATTAATTATCTGTTGGTTTTAACAACAGATAATTAGACTAAACTTTTGTTTTATTTTTTCCTTTTTTAATTACTACAGTGAGCCAAATTGCAAGTACTATAACAGCAAGCGTAAGAATAATTGTAATCCATGAAATAGTTATGCCAGCAGGAGAAAATCCTGTGTTAGGAAGTGTAGGAGTTGATACAAGAACGTTTACAAAAGAATAAGCTAAAGCTGTCAAACCATTTGCATTACCTTTTGCTGTGGCAACGCTTGCTGTCGAGACTGGAACATTTGCCGTACATGTATATTTCCATGTTTCATTTGTATCAAGCAAACCGTTATTGTTAGAATCACCGGAAACTAAAGTCACAGTGCTGCATTTGTTATCAACAACAGAAACATTTTGAAGTGAAACTACACCTGGATTTGTAACCGTATAAGTGTAAGTTATATTACCACCTCCAAATGGAAGCGCAGTCAACTGACTTGGAACTTTTACAATGTTTATAAGCGGTGGTGTAAGTGAAGTACCGACGACAACTGTAGAAATCGCGGTTGCAATTGCTGCTGTATGAAAACTGTCATCGCTATATCCGGTTGCAATTGCAGTATTCGCAGTAGTGCTTGTGAGCATTGTGGTACAAGTATATTTCCAGTCCGCACCCTTATAAAGTTTTTCATCGCCATTAAAATTACCAGAAACTAAAGTTACGGGGCTACATTTGTCATCAACGACAGAAACATCAGTTAATGCCGTTTGCCCTCCAATATTTGAAACTGTGTAATTATAAGTAACTTCCCCAGGACCTAAAGGCAAAGATAGAGGACTTGGGACTTTTGTAATTCCGATTATAGGGATAGTTGGAACTGGTGCTGATGGTGCCGAATATCTATGCGAAGTAATGGGAGCAGCAGAAGCAGAAATCCCGATAGTATTACTCTCAAGGGTAACTGCAGTTTGAGCTAAAGCTTTTCCATTTAATGTTGCGCCAGTGACCATAGCTATATTTGTTTGATCCAATATAATTCCAACCATATTTGAGCCAGCTAATAGATTAGTGGTTCCGGTCACTTGCCAGAAAACATTTTTTGCTTGTGCACCTCCGGTCAAAATAATACTTTTGCCTGCATTAAGAGTTAGAGTTCCTGTTACTTGAAATACCCAAACATCATTTGCTCCTCCTGAAAGAGTGACATTATTTGTTATATCTACATTGCTTCCCCAAGTATAAACACCCGGAGCAAGAGTCATTGTGCCGACTGTTCCAGCTGGAGTTCCTATGTTCAAGAAGGCACCAGTTCCTGCTGCTTCACCAGCAGCATAAGTATAAGCAGTTCCCATATCAAGCACTGCATTATCAATTAAAGTTTTATTTGTTCCGGGACCCGCCATAACACAAGTATTGTCTGCGCTTCCTCCAGGACCACCTGCAAAAGCAGTTAAAGCATCAACTGTATAAATTGAACCTGAAATTTCTGGACAAGTTACTCCGATTTGCGCACCTGTGGCTGGACTTATTCCAATATTTCCAGTAATTATAGAAGCTGGTACATCAGTTATCGCAGTTTTTCCGAGAACTACAATATTATTTGTGTCTATTGATCCAAGAGGTACTCCTGTTGCAGTAGCTGCGAAAGTGGTAATCGGCCCAATGAGACCAAGAACAACGAGAAAAGAAACGATCGAAATTATTATATTATTTTTTTTCATATTGATTTTGCGAAATCATGTCGCGCGACCGTCATATAAGCGCGGCACAATCTTAATTATTAATTTTTTAAAATTGTTTAGACAAAATTATGTCTGGCTTCAAGAGTCTCTAAGATTTAGATTGTAATTTTACTTATGTTTAAGTTATTTTATTGTTTTAATTAATTATTTTTTATTAAATCAATCAATTCGACCAACATACGTAAATTCACAGAATAGATAACAAAATGAACTAGTACAATTGTAACACTATATAATCCAAATACAATGTAGTAAAAATATTTAAACATGTTTGAAAACTGTATAATTAAGACCAGCGGGTCAATGTGAGAGTAGTCATCGACCCTAGCTAAATCAAAAGAAATTAAAAAACACGCTGTTTTCAGCGGTTTTTTTGTTTCAACAAAATTATTCTTTATTTTTAGACTTTAAATGCAAAAGACAACAATACGATTGTCAAAGCATTGAGAATCACCAATATCAACGCCATCTGCCATTTCTGCGGAAAAGGTTTTATTAAAATATAAACCGTGTAAATTATTGCAACAATCGCCGCACCAATAAAATTTCCTCTTATCATAGTTTTATAGTTAGTCTAAGTTAATAAAATACCCGACTTTTGTAATTGTACCATTATTCTGCGGAAGAGGTGAGATTCGAACTCACGGGACCCTTGCGAGCCCTCCAGTTTTCAAGACTGGTGCTTTAAACCACTCAGCCACTCTTCCATTTATTCGTCGAACAAACACTAATTTACCCTATTTTTTGCTTCAGAGCAAGTTTTTAAAATAAAAAGTCGTCAGGTTTTTCCTAGCGACTTTTTTATTTAGATGCTTTTTATCACAAAGCCAGTTCGAGCTGGGTGATAATCTCATAATTTTCTTTGCGAAAAATGAATTGAGTTCCACGAAAATCTGTACAATTTCTCCAAGCTACTGCTTCCTTAGGTGATTTCTCGCTCAAGCAAGTAATAGCCTTCCATGCATCGACAAACACAGCCTCACTCTGAAGACAGTAAGATCCTTCATCATGTGATAGAGAAATTTCAACACCCACCCATACGTCATTCATCTCTTTCACTAATTCCGAATCTTTAAATGGCGGTGATATTATCACTATTGAACTCGACATAAAGAACTCCTTTCTTGTTGATTTTATCAACAATAAGTTTTTCTTAAATGTAGCAAGTTTAAAAAACAAAGCAAATGCCATTTAAACTATATCCACAATCCTCAACCTTATTTCTTCCCTACCGGCAAAAAAACTTTTTTCAATATTTGCAAACAAATTTATTTTTTCTCCTTTTTCGATTTTCACGGAAAAATCTTCCGGCTTTTTGAAAAATGCGATTGCGGAAATTTTTTGGCCTTTCTTGTTTGTAAAATCAATTTTCAGATGATTATTTTTCTTTCCAAAAACTTTGGTGTCAAATATTTCAATATTTTTCAGCAAGAAAATCGGCTTCGGATTGTCCATTCCAAAAGGACGAAGCTTGCTGATTTCTTTTTCTAAATTATTATTCACATCATCAATTGTTATCGTGGCGTCAGCAATTAATTCTTTCTTGTCGCTTCCGCTCACACAAACTTTTTGATATGAAGCTTCAAGCCCGTCGGCAAGCAAATCAACTTTTTCAAGCGAAATTGAAAAACCTCCAGAAGCAGAATGTCCGCCGTATTCGTCAAACAAATCTGAAGCTTCTCTCATCATCGCGACGATATCCACGCAACCATCCGAACGACAAGAACCTTTCAAAGTTTTTCCTGCTTCTCTGCCCCAAAGAAAAACCGGTCCGTCATGCTCGTCCAAAAGAGAATTTGCGACAAGACCGAGAAGCGACGGCTTCCAATCCGGATTTCCCGCGACCAAAACTTTTCTTTTTTTCTCTGGGTCAAATTTATTCCAATGTTTTCTGATTTCTTTGACCATTTCGGCAACGATTCCTTTTCTTTCATCATTTATTTTATTCAAATGAAATGCATATTTCAATGCTTCATTATCATCTTTTGTTACAAGCATATTGAAAGCATCTTCCGGAATTCCCATTCTTGAAGCGGCATTTATTCTCGGAGAAATCATAAAGCCAATATCATCTTCAGTAATATTTTTCTGATCAACTTTTATTATAGAAAGAAGTTTTTGCAAACCTGGACGCGGAGATTTTTTCAAAACTTTTAGGCCAAAATAAGCGAGCAATCTATTTTCTCCTACAAGCGGAACCATGTCTGAGATGGTCGCAATCGAAACCATATCGAGAAGCCATTTTTCCCAGCCGGGAGTTAGTCCATCAAGTCGAAAGTCTTTAAAGTCAAAAGTATTAATTCTAGAAATCAAAGCTTGGACAAGTTTAAAAGCTACACCAGCTCCACAAAGATTTTTGTCTGGATAATTGCATCCTGATTGTTTCGAATCAAGTATTGCAAACGCTTTTGGCAATTCTTCTTTTCCTTTCGAATCAATTCTCGACAAGTGATGATCCGTTATAATCAAATCTATCTTATATTTTTTTATTTTTTCCGCTTCCTCGACATCGGCGATTCCGCAATCCACTGTGATTATCAAATTAACTTTATTTTTTGCAAACTCATCGATTGCTTCATCGTTCAATCCGAAACCTTCAAGAACCCTGTGCGGAATATAATTTTCAAAATTGTCATAGCCGATTTTTTTGAAGAAATCATGCAAAACTACCGCGCCAGGAATCCCGTCTGCATCATAATCGCTGTAAATTATTATTTTTTCTTTATTTTCAATCGCCTGAAAAATCCTTTCCACTGCAATTTCCATTCCGAACATTTCAAATGGGTCGTTGTTTTCTTCAAAAATCGGATTCAAAAAACTTTCGGCTCCTTTTTCCGTTTTTATTCCGCGATAATATAAAAGTTTGCGCAAAATTTCCGGATATTTTTCCAATTCTTTTGCAACTTTTTCTGGAATTTCTTCTCTGACTAGCATTCACCTATTGTATCAAACTGGCAGAGAATGCATTAATTACTTTTTTAAAAAAAGATAGTATAATATTATTCATGAAAGACAAAAATTGCGTATTTTGTAAAATAGTCAGCAAAGAAATTCCGGCTGAAATTGTGTATGAGGATGATAAATTTTTGGCGTTTCTTGATATAAATCCTCGTTCTGCCGGGCATAGTTTGGTTATTCCAAAAGATCATTATAGATGGGTTTGGGATATTCCGAATGCCGGAGAATATTTTGAAGTTGTAAAAAAAATCGCCTTAGCTCAAAAAAAGGCTTTCAATCAAGAAATAATTCTCGGACGCATTGAAGGAAAAGATGTTTTTCATGCGCATTTCTGGGTTTATCCTGACAAAACTTCAAAGGATTGCGATGCAAGAGATTTTAAATGCAATGCGGAAAAAATAAGAGATGCACTAAAAAATTAATTGCATCGCACCAAAAGGACTCGTGCGATGTGATTCCGCAGAATTGATTTTTGTACCACAAAAATCATGTCTAAATGTTTTTATTACCTAAAGGATAATAAAAACTTTAGACCAAAAAAGGGCGGCCGCAGAAGCGGCCGCCCTTTTTATTTTATTCTATTCCCTCGATAAGCTCTACAAAATTTTTTACTTTCAGACTTTCTCTGCCGACTAAAATTCCATCAACATTTCCCTTCTCGATTATTTCCTTGAAATTATTTTTCGTGACAGAACCGCCGTAAAGTATTTTGACTTTTTCCATTTCTTTTGCACCAAAAATATCGCTCAGCAACCTCTTTATAAAAATAGTTATTTCGCGAAGCTGATCCGGTTTTATTGCTTCATTTTCGGGTCTGCCTATCGCCCAAATAGGTTCATAAGCGATTATAAGATTGCCGACAAATTTCTTTGGAAGTTTCATGATTGCATCTTCAATTTGTCTTTTCACTTCATGATAATGATCGCCGTGTTCGTTTCTTTCTTTTTCTCCGACACACAAAATAGTTTTGAAACCGCTTTTTATCGAGCCGAGCATTTTTGCTTTTACAATTTCATCGTTATCAAACAAAGCTCTTCTTTCTGAATGGCCAACCAAAATATATTTGACTCCGGCAGATTTCAACTGGTCTATCCCAATTTCTCCAGTGTGAGATACTCCTTGTCCGACAAAAACATCCTGCGCTCCGAGAAAAATTTTCTTGGAAAGAGAAATTATATTCGAAACTTCGTCAAGAAAAATAAATGGAGGGCAAACTATCAGGCGGACATCGCCAAAATTTTTCGATTGCTTATTTATTGAAGCGACTATTTCTCTTGCAGTCTTTGCAGACTTAGGATTCATTTTCCAATTTGCTATTATCAATTTTGTACTCATGCAGGCAATTATATCATCATGAACGATAAAAAAAAGCCCCGCTTTTTCAAGCGCGGCTTTTATTTCCAAAAAGTTTTTTGAAAAATTCAAATACTATTATAATTACAAGCCACAGCACCCCGATAATCAAATTGCAAAAAACAAAAGGTCCGCTATCCATATCTCCTTTCATTTCAATCCTCCCCATTAACTTATTTTTAAAACACCTGAACTGATTATACATATATGCCGAATACTTTCAACATATTGGTGCACTGTGATTTAAAATGATATAATTTCCACATGGAAAATAAAATTTCTTGGAAGGCTCTAGAATATAAAAGAAAAGAAAAAACTGCCGATTGGTATTGGGCCGTCATATTGATCGCTCTTTCCATAGTTGTAATCTCTTTCATCGTGAACGACGCGCTTTTCGGAATATTAATAATAATTGCCACAGGGCTTCTACTTTCAATTTCTCTGACGCCACCAAAAGTATTCGAAATAAGCATCAATCAGAAAGGGATAAAAACTGGAAAAGAAATGTACCCATTCGCTTCGCTTGAATCATTCTGGGTTGAAGCTTCAGACAAGAGCAATCAGAAAATTTTATTAAAATCAAAAAAGCCATTGATGCCTTTAATATCCATTCCGCTTGAAGAACACAATCATCTTGATGTCAGAGAATTCCTGCTTCAATATCTTCCAGAAGTCGAAATGCACGAACCTCTTGGACAAAAAATAATGGAAAAACTCGGATTCTAAATCCGAGTTTTTGTTTTACTTTTTAATGTCTTTATCATAAACTGCATATGTTTAAGTATGCGCCTGTCGTTCAATGGATAGGATGAACCCTTGCGAAGGGTTTGATCGTGGTTCGATTCCACGTGGGCGCACATGACAAAAAACACGAAGCCGTTCGTGTTTTTTGTCATGTGCGCGACGGGACTCTTTTTTCTAGCAAGAAAAAAGAGTGAGTCGGGGTCGCGGAAATTTTCGAGCAACCTAATTTTCTTGAGCGAAGCGATTAGAAAATGGGAGTACTCTTGTGGTAGACGGCGAGAAAATTATCTGTGACCACAAATTTTATTCCGATTTAAAAAACACCCTTTTGGGTGTTTTTTAATTATTTCTTTCCTTTCGCTTTATTCAAGAACAATGTGATTCTTGATTTGTATCTTGCTCCGGCATTCTTTTTTATAAACTTTGTTTTTACTGCTTTGTCGATTGCTGTATAAACTTCTGGCAGCATTTTTTCCGCTTCCTTTATTTTATTCGCTGTGACAAGTTTTTTTATTCCTTTCAAAGCTTTTTCCATAGCATTACTTCTGCGTGTATTAAATACTGCTTTCTTTTTTGCTACTCTTAAGGCTTTTTTTGCTGATGCTATTATAGGCATTTTTATTTTTAAATTAATTATCAAATAATAATCGAGACACGATGTTTTTTGACAGGTCTATACATTAACACCTTTGATATGAGAAATCAATGCCGACAAACAGATTTTTATTTTTTGATTTTCGTAGTATCATTAACCCGTTAAAGTTTTTGCTGACGTGTTGAAAATGAGAAGTTGGCAGAGATATCTTTTTTGAAAGATAAATCTTAATCAAAACTGCCAGTTCATGTAACATCAACACATTTTCATCAGCAAAAATTTTCTCGGGTAAATGATATCAAAAATAGAAGGTATAGTTTGGGACACAAATGTTAAATTTCTAACTGTCGGAGTCGGCGGAATCGGTTTTAAAATTTACACGACAGCAGAAACAAAAGAAGTTTCCCAAAATGGAAATAAAATTTCTTTATTCACACATTTAGTTGTCAGAGAAGATGCACTAGATCTTTATGGTTTTTTGACAGAAGAAGAATTACAATTTTTTGAAATGATAATTTCTATTTCCGGCATCGGTCCAAAAACTGCTGTAAATGTTTTAAACATCAGTTCTGTTACTGCACTCAAGCGAGCAATTTCAACCGGCGACACTTCCCATCTGACAAAAGTTTCCGGCATTGGAAAAAAGATTGCAGAAAAAATGGTGCTCGAGCTAAAAGATAAAGTCGGCATATCAGGTGATGAAAATGATATTTCACTTCGCGATGAAATAGACGCAATCGAAGCTCTTAAAGCTCTCGGCTACAATCCGAAAGATGCACGTGATGCACTTCGTGATGTAGATAAAACTATTACAAAAACTGGAGATAGAATTAAAGCGGCGTTAAAAATTTTAGGAAAATAATGAGCGAAGCGAATATATTTTCCTTATCCTTTAGGGTTAGGAAAATAATAATTGCATCGCATCATAAGGACTCATGC
The DNA here is from genome assembly GCA_003142075.1 of Patescibacteria group bacterium. Taxonomy (GTDB): domain Bacteria; phylum Patescibacteriota; class Minisyncoccia; order Phycocordibacterales; family GWA1-40-21; genus Bog-1340. The sequence continues at coordinate 27,370 of PLOL01000014.1, forward strand.
GATGTGATTCCGCAGAATCAAAAATACGGGCGGGTTTTGCGAAGCAAAACCCGCCCGTATTTTTTAATTTAATTTCTGATGCACCGGACAGAAACACGCGCTCCTTCCGCCAACTTTTATTCTTTTAATAATTCCACCATCTTTTTTCTGGCATTTTTTTCCTTCCTGGCCGTATGCTTTGTGAATATTTTGATAACCGCCTTTTCCGCCAAGCGGGTTTCTGTAATCCGACATCGAATCTCCGCCAACTTTTATCGACTCGGTTAAAATTTTAATAATATTTTTAAAAAGCAATTTTAATTGTGCTTCAGAAATATCTTTTACTTTTTGTAGCGGATGGATTGAGGAAGCCCACAAAGCTTCATCCGAATAAATATTTCCTATCCCGGAAATTATTTCCTGATCCATCAAAACAGTTTTAATTTTTCCATTCGGTTTTTTATGCAATCTTTCTTTGAAAATTTCATACGTAAAACTTTTCTCCAGAGGTTCCGGACCGAGCTTCTCAAGGTCAGCTATCTCGGACATTTTGTCTGTTTCAAAAACATAAACTTTTGCAAATTTTCTTGCATCGGAAAGCACCAAAGTATTTTTATCCGACAAACTAAACGCAAGATGAATGAAACGGTTGTACGGGTCAGCGAGCGAGGTGCCAATCGGGGGAAGCCATTTTTCATCTACAAATTTATATTTTCCGTATAAAAGTTTTCCCGTCATCTTCATGTGCACGAGAATAGTCTTGTTTCCTGAAACATTAATTAACACGTTTTTTGCCATTCTTTTTACGTCTAAAATCTTTTTATTTAAAATTTCTTTTCTGAATATCGGAAAATATTTTTTGTCCTTTATATTATTTTTTCCGGCGTGAAATGAGGAATCATAATCCGTCCACACGTCTAAAATAGAAAGTCCTTTGACTTTGCTGTTTAAAATATTTACAGTCGTTTGCACTTCTGGAAGTTCTGGCATAGCTGAAGTTTAAAGCCAAAGCTAAAAAAAGTAAAATACAAAAAGGGCGGCCCGCTTAGCGGGCCGCCCTTTTTGTATTT
>PLOL01000015.1 GCA_003142075.1 Patescibacteria group bacterium
AGCAGATTTTATTTTTATATTTTGCGCGATTTTTTTCATTTGCTTTTGATTTTATTTTTGAACATATATTTGGCCGGTGCCGGTTATAACGACGCTTGAAGTCGCACCTTTTGCGGAAGATAAAGTTATTGTTGCACTATTTTCAAGAGTCGGTGGGGAATTATCTAAATCATATATGTAGGCGCTGGGATTCGGTCTTGTAAAAAGAATTGAAAGTTGTTTTACATCACAATTTATTAAATTATTACTGTTGGTAACACAAATATTCGATATGTAAAGTCCGTTTGTCATAGCATATTTTTGCACACATTCGGAATTCGTGGTCGGACAATTCGTAACATCTCCTTGATCCGAACCTTTATTATTTATCATGTCTACTGTGGCATCGTAAGTTACATTACCATCACTGCTGACTAAATTATTAAAAAGAATGAAATTTGTATTGCTGCCTCCTGCCGATGAACCTATATTAAAAAAAACTCCATAGCTTGAGCTGAATGAGCCAAAAACATTTTCTTGGACATTGACCGCATAAGTTTGGGCTTGCTTCAAAGTAAGAGCCACATCGTATGTAAAATTATTCAGAAGCTCGGAATTGTTGAAGCTGTTCTGATTGACAAGCACGACTCCCGTGAGCACGACAAAAATAACTAGCACAACAAGAAGCTCGATGAGAGTAAAACCTCCCTTTTTATTTTTAAGCGCTGAAGCGATTATTTTGTTTTTTGAAAAAAAGTTCATTCTAGTTGGTAATTTTTAATGTAGAAAATAAATTATGCTTTGCATATTCCAAGAAGTAAAAATCTGGATGAAAACGGAAAGAATTATGAACGGCGCAAACGGTATTTCGCTTTTGAAAGAAAGCTTGAAATTGGCGATTTTTATCTGCTGCAATATTATCAATATTATACTCCAAATCGCGCCTATCCAAAAAGCAATCATGATGGCAAAAACTCCGCCAGAAAAACCGAGAAGCCAGCCGACGCCGAGCGCAAGCTTTGCATCGCCAAAGCCCATCCATTTCCCTCCTGAAATAAGCCAGAAAAAAGCGAAGAAAGCAAAAAGTATCGGGCCAGCAAGCAAATCCAAGGAAATATTCGGAAAACTGAACAGTTGGCCGAGCGGATGAGTTAAAAGCAAAACAACAAAAGAAAGCGCGATAAAAGAATAGACCATTCCGTCTGGAATTATTTTGTGCTTGAAATCATAAACCGACATTGCAACGAGAAGCGAAGCGATGAGAAGATAAAGCGGAAGCATCGGAACCATGCCGAATACAAAAAATATTCCGGCAAAAATCGCGCCTGTCAAAAATTCCACCACAGGATATTGATAAGAAATTTGGCTTTTGCATTTCAAACATTTTCCGCCGAGTATCAAAAAACTAAAAAGCGGAAGAAGCTCGTACCAATGCAAATCTTTTCCGCAAGAAAAACATTTTGACCTGCCCGTCACAAAAGACAAGCCAGTATTATATCTCAAAACAACGACATTTAAAAAACTGCCGATAATCGTGCCCAATATAAATAAAATTAATAAGTTTAGAAAAAGCATCCCAGTTGTAAAATTTTAAAGCTTATAATATTTTGTAAGTTTATTTTCATTTTGTTTTAGTTTTAGCCTCAATTCTGCTGTTTGATTCATCTCGTAATTTACAACGGGACACGTGATTAAGGCATTACGTCGTAGACTAATTCGGCTGCAGCAGGATTAGGACTCGTTGACGCGTTTGCATCTATTTGCGCTCCATAATGATTATTCCCAGGAGAAACACATTCATAAAAACCATCGAAAGTTTTCAAACCTTTGGAATCTGCAACAAGAGTTGAATCAAAACCCTTTTTTGAATTTAAATATGCATTATTTAATTCGAATTTAGTCCATAATTGATATGACACACATAAATGTGAGTTGTCTGGTCCCGGAACTTTTGCCATAGGAAAATAATTGTTTTGATAAGGAGATTCACTATTGTTTGGAGGAATGGGTATTGAAGCAATATAAGTTGGAACAAGGGCACTCAACTGCATCGGATAAACTCCGTTCTGCTGAAAATATTGTTCAAGTGCAAGCTGAATCGCGCTGATGTCGGAAACTCTTTTTTGATCTCTGCTCGTCGCTCTCGAAGAATCAAATGAAGAATAAATAATTGCCGTGAGAATACCCATGATGGCTATGACAACGATTATTTCAATGAGAGTAAAACCTTTTGATTTGATGGAAATATTCTTCATGGGACAATTATAACTTTTTTAAAACAAAAAGAAAATGTTTTTAGGCAAAAGAAAAACGCCCAAGATGGGCGTTTTTCAATTCAATATAAAACTTGAGTAGTTTTTACTGACAAAGACCGTTAACAAATCCGCTACTAGAAGTTGCTCCAGAAAAACTATTACTATCTACGCACCAATAAGATTTTCCAGAAATGGGGTTAGATAATGCCGCATTAACTGCATATGATGTGCTAGATGCGTTGCATGTTATTCCATGATTATTGGCATTCGATGCAACATTGGCCATAATAGCTACACCCTGTGCATCCGCTGATGGGTCAAAAACTGTATTGGCAGTACTTGTACAAATTACATTAGCACCAGTTCCACCATAAGTAGAATTTGAGCTATAATACAAAGCTGCTTGAGCTTGGAAGTTGCTCAATCCTGATTGGACTGCGGCATCGCTACCCTTTGTTCTTGCTGAGTTTAGAGAAGCCAAAACGACTGAAGAAAGAATACCGATGATGGCGATAACCACCAAAAGTTCGATCAATGTAAAACCTTTTTTCATTTTCATAATTAAATTTTTATCGATAAGATATTGAAATCTTTTCACCTTCCTCGGCTCAGAAATGATAAAGATTACTTTCTCATTTCATTCGCTCTACGTCGGCGTTAAAAATCAATTTAATAACACTAATAAAAGCAGCTTCTAGCTCTTATATCGCCCTCCTCAGCTCGGAAACAAAAAAGATTACTTTTTTATTTCTCTCGCTCTACGTCGGCGATAAATTGCTTGTACTTTCGTTTGGCCATCTTCAACTTGCTCAAGGTATGAATACTCCCAATAAAAAATATTGTGATCTCTTTCGAAATCTAAGCTTACCCAGCAATTATACAACTTTTTAGATAAATATGTGAAAAGAGCATGTGTTGATAAGTCAAAAAAGTTATAATTTGACATTAAAAATACAGGGAGGTTTTCGNNCGAAAACCTCCCTGTATTTTTAAATAATTTAATTTTGTATTACATTCCAGCAGAAATGCTGTAAATAGGTATAAGAACTGCAGCGAGAAGAAACGCGACTCCAACACCCAAAAGGACAATCATAACCGGCTCAATAAGGCTGACAAGCGCGTCGATGGAATTTGTAACTTCTCTTCTGTAAAAATCTGCCAAAGTTTTCAAAATATTTCCAAGCTGTCCGGTTTCCTCTCCTATCTTTACCATCTGGACGAAAATTCCCGGAATCTCAGGATGTTTTTCAAGCGCTGCTGAAACTGAGCTTCCTGCTTTTACATCTTCAACTGTTTGGGTCAGAAGATTTTTATAAACCACATTGTCCACCACGGAAGATGTGAGATCCAAACCTCTTACCATCGGAATTCCAGAGATCAACATCGTGTTCATATTGTCTGCAATTCTTGAAAGATAAAGTTTTGAATAAAGATTTTTTATGAACGGAGTCGTAATTTTCAGATGGTCGAGAGAAAGTTTTCCGCTGTCAGTCTGCAAATATCTCCAAAGGAAAAAACCTCCGATGATAAGCGCAACAAGAAGGAAAACGCCATAGCTGACAAAGAAACTAGATAGCGCTAAGACCACTTGAGTATAAACTGGAACTGATCCGCCAGACTGAGTTAAAATTGTGCTGATTTTCGGAATGACAACAGTGAGCATGAGAATCATAACGACAACAAAAGTGAAAACAATAAATGCCGGATAGATAAGAGCAGTGGAAACTTTTGAAGTGACTTCATAAGTCCTGTCCAGATAATCCGCCAGATACATGAAAGTCTGATCAAGTTTTCCAGATTCTTCTCCGGCTTTGACCATGTTTATATAAAAAGGAGAAAATGTTTTTGGATATTTTTCCAAAGCAGCCGAAATATTATTTCCAGCTTGAAGATCGTCGACAACGCCTTTCAATTGTCTTCTCAAAAGAGAACTTTCTGATTGCATCGCCAAAAGCTGAAAAACTCGCAGAGCTGAAACTTGGGCTGTGAACAAAGTCGCCATCTGCCTTGAAAGTATGACAACATCTTTGTTTGATACTCTGTCAAACATTGTAATGTTTGTCAGCAAACCGCTTCCGCTTTCTTCTTCAGGTTTTATGGAAACAATAGACAAGCCTCTTTTTTGCAAGGCATCTATGGCTACATCTATATTTATTGCTTCAACGACTCCATCTTTCGTTGAACCGCTTGAATCTATTGCTTTATATTTAAATGTCATTTACCCGAGAAAATTTTTGCCAATAAAAAAGTTATGGGCGACTTTCTCCATATTACTTTGTCTAACATACTTGGTCATTTTGTAAAATTTTTCAATATTATAACAACTTTTTTAGTATTGTGCTTATATTATATCTTATATTACTGTCTTTATCACTAATTTGTATTTTCACTCATTTGCACAATACATTGGCAAAAACTTTAACGGGTGTTACATCATTTTTTCCAAAATCTTCGAATCCGTAGCGTAAAGATAGGCGCTCTCAACGGTAATTTCTCCTCTTTGAACCATTTCCGCCAGACATCTATTCATGTCTATCATTCCTTCTTGAGAAGATGTTTCTATCACGGAACTTATTTCATGTATTCTGTTTTCTCTTATTAAATTTGAAACTGCATTATTATTTATCAAAAGTTCATATGCTGGAATCAATCCTCCGGAAATTCTTGGAATAAGCCTCTGAGAAAAAATACCAGTCAAGCTTCCGGCAAGCTGTATTCTTATCTGTCCTTGCTGTTCCGCTGGGAATGAATCTATAATTCTGCTTACTGTTTGTGCAGCACCGTTTGTGTGAAGCGTCGAAAAAACCAAGTGACCTGTTTCAGCTGCGGTAACAGCGGTGGCAATCGTCTCATATCCTCTCATCTCGCCGATGAGTGCGACGTTTACATCTTCTCTGAACATGCTTTTCATAGCTGTCCCAAAATCTGCAGTATCTGTTCTAACTTCTCTTTGATCTATGATAGATTTTTTCGGTTCGTAAATATATTCTATAGGATCCTCGATTGTGATTATGTGTTCAGCTCTGGTTTCATTTATGTTTTCTATCATGGCTGCAAGCGTCGTGGTTTTTCCATGTCCGACTGGACCGACAACCAAGAAAAAACCTTGCGGCTTGTCCGTAAAAGATTTAAGAACATCCGGAAGATTGAGCTCAGAGAGCCCTCTGATATTTTTAGGAATAAGTCTCAGTGCGATGCTTATCATTCCCTGCTGAAAATATGCATTGCCTCTGAACCTTTCGCCATTGTCCATGCCGTAAGAAAAATCTAATTCTTTATTTTTTAAAAAATATTCTCTATTTTCCTTGTTTACAAGTTCAGAAAGAATACCAATTATCATTTCTTTGTCGATTATGTCCCGTTTGACCAAAGGCAAAAGCATTCCTGAAACTCTTATCGTGGGTTTCTTTCCTTCAGACAAATGCAGATCGGAAGCTCCTTCCTGAAAAACTGTCTTTATCAAATCGCTGAGTTCATTTTTGTAATCCATATTTTTTAATATTATTTTTTAATTTCTTGAGACAATTATACAACAAAAATGTTTTATTTTATACAATGACAGACAGCTTTTTTTATAATTCATTGATTTCCTCGAATGGAATGAGTTTCTGCATAGCTTTTATTATTGCGTCTTCTTTCATCGTGATAAAACCCTCTTTTCTGGCAGCTTTAAGAACTTCTGATTCTTCGGGATTATGCAATATAACTTGTTCAATTTCTTTGCTCATTTTAAACATTTCAAAAACTGCAATTCTTCCTCTTGTTCCAGTCGGACATTGAGGCGTAACTTCAATTTCAAGCATATCAGAAACCTTGGGAATTTCACTCCTGAATTCCTCCGGCAAATCTGCAAATTCTTTGTCTATCATTGCTTTTATGCTTCCTTCTATTGGAATTGGCTTTCCTGTTCCAGGACAAATTGTTCTCAGTAATCTCTGTCCCATCGTAAGTATGAGCGTCGGAGCAATAAGATAAGGATCGACTCCCATGTCTATAAGTCTTGGAACGACTCCGCATGCATTATTCGTGTGAATTGTTGAAAGCACCAAGTGTCCGGTAAGAGCAGCTTGAACCGCAAGCTGGGCGGTTTCTTTATCTCTGATTTCTCCGACCATGATGACATCTGGGTCTTGTCTCAAAGTAGTCCTGAGTCCATTTGCAAAATCATATCCGATTTCCGGAAAAACTTGCGACTGGCTGACTCCGTCGATATTATATTCAATAGGATCTTCCAAACTCAAAACATTTTTTTCATCCTTGTTTATTTCTTCAAGCATCGCGTAAAGCGTCGTGGTTTTTCCGCTTCCTGTCGGACCTGAAATAAGTATCATTCCGTATGGTCGTGTCATCGCATACCTGACCATTTTTAAATATTTATCAGACAAACCCATCTGATCGAGAGGTTTGATTCCTTTTTCTTGATCCAAAATTCTCATAACGACTTTCTCTCCATNNCAATTCTTCTTCCTTCTATTTTTGCGGAGAAACGTCCATCCTGAGGTTTTCTTTTTTCATCAAGCTTCATGTTTGAAAGAATTTTGATTCTTGCAACCACGGCTTGATCGACTTCCGCGGGAAGCACGAGGCTTGTATTTAATATTCCATCAACCCTAAATCTTACTCTTACTTTATCTTTCATATTTTCGATGTGGACGTCTGAAGCATTCCCTTCCACGGCATATCGCAATATTGTTGCAACAATCTTCGTGACGGGAGCATCCTCTACGATTTTTGTTTCTATCTTTCCGAAACTTGAATTCTGATCTTTTACAATTTCTATATCTTCCAAATCTTTGTCCAAATCTGTATTGAGTTCAGTCAGAGCTTTATTGACTTCGCCGGAAAGACCATTGTATGTGCCCAATACTTTTTTAAAATCTTTTTCGGTAATAACATAGATTTTATAAGGCATATTCAGCTTACTTATTATGAATGTGAGCGCATCTCTCGCTTCTATGTTATCAGGATCTGTCATTCCAATTTCAAGAACACCATCTTTTACAGACAGCGGAATAAATTTATAGTGAGACGCGGCATCTTCAGAAATATATTTTAAAATAGAAAGAGGAACATTATAATTTTCCAAATTCATCGGAGGAACATTATAATATTCCCCTTTTACATCAAGGATAGTTTGAGCCGGGACACCAACATCTTCCAAAACTTCTTCTATTGGTTTGCCAGTACTGCTTGCCTGCTTTTCTATCTTTGTTGAGTCTCCTTTGCTTATTATATTCTTACTAACAAGATTTTCTAATATATTCATATTTTAAATTATCCTAATTTACGGAAGACGAACTTAAAGATTGAGTTGACTGACCAGGAATGACCGTGTCCGTTCCCGTTTTAGAAAATGGATTTGGTCTGCCAGCAGCCTGTGGAGGAAATGTTGCTGTGTTATCTTTTAAACCTTGAAAATTAGGATTTGAAAAAATTGAATCATCGAGCTTGACCTGAGCCATCTGCTGTAAAATGTTATAGATATATTCGGCATCGGCAGAATTTGATGTCTGAGCCGTAACAGAAAGCGATGAACCGTTATTGGTTTGATCTTTTCCCAAATACCAAAACGCCACTGCTCCGATGACTATCACCAATATTATTATTATAATATTATTTTTCATTTTGGTTTTAATTAAAAATTATTTCAGCCAATAAGTATTAAAGGTTACAGTAAAGTCATAGAATCCGCTGTCTGTAGAATGGAAACTGATATTCGTCACATCAAGCAATCTGAGATTGTTTTCCAAATCCTGCAATAGATTCAAGAAATCATTATATGTTGCAGTCACTGTAAATGTCAGAGATAAAGTTCCATAAAGACTTGAATTTTGGCCGATCGTATTGCTCGTGCTCTGAGTCATATTGCCGACAGAAATATTTTCTGCCTTCAAATTTCTTGCCTGTGCGATATCACTTATTTCTATAATAAGTCTTATATTGTCTATATTGCTTGGTAAAAGCGTTTCCAACCTTGCTTCATCTGCATCTGAAATCGTATTCTTCTTTGCAACAAGTGCATCTCTCTGAGATACGATTTGTGTTGAAGAATTCAATACGCTGTCATATTGAGCCAGTTCGCTTTTTAAAAATACGACACCATCTTGCTGATAAGATGTAGTGCTTTGATTTGCAGGTCCTTTATAATTCGGATCAACGTATCCGAAAAATACTGCGAATGAAGATATTATTAAAATGATTGGTAATATAAAGTCCATAATTAATTTGTTGAATTATTTGTCGCGTTGCTTGTTGAATTGCTTCCGTAAACTAAAAATGCAGGATTTACATAAGCTGTAAACTGGAATGAAACTGTGTTATCGGCATTTTGGGTTAAGTTTGAAATCGTCGGCTCGCTTATTATATTTTTCCAATCAGGAAGTCCGAATTCATCAGCTTGAGAAGCAATTGTCTGCCAATCTCTCGCCGTGCCATCCATGGTTATAGATATCTTGCTTGCACCAGTTGCATCTTTGCCTGCATAATTAAAAGTGAAATCGTTGAATCTTACGGACTGAAGAGTTGCTGGCTGTATGAAAGCACCAAAAATCGGCGAAACTGCGATGTGCTGAGCGAGCAAAGTGTTGGAAACATTTATTCTTGAATCGAGTTCAACCAAGCTTTCAATAGTATTGGAATCCGCCGTAAAACTGTTTTTATCAGTTGATATCGTGCTTTGATCCTGGTTTATTTTTTGGATTAAAATATTCTTTTCCAAAAATACATAGCCGGCCAATCCCAAAGAAACTAAAAACATGACTATTGATATAAGCAAAAATAGGTTTATCCCGACAGAAACTCTCTTCTGTTGTGCAACTTGAGTAATGGGTTTTTTGGGTATGAAAGATGTTTGATATTTTGGTTCCATTTCTTCGTATATTATACATCAAAAAATAAAAACAATACAATGTTGATTATAATTCCTGCAGCTTCCTTATCGCTATTCCTATAGCAACAGTAAATTCCGGACCGGCAGTCTTCAACACCTCATCCAAAAAAGCTGGGTATTCCACCTTGGAAAAGGGATTGGCCACCTCGACTGTAGTTTCAAAAGAATTCTGAGATTTTTCCCTGAGACCTTTAAGTAAAGATCCTCCGCCAGTCAGAACTATTTTGCTTATTTTTTTACTTGATTTTTTATAATAGTTCAATATGAAGCGTCCAGTTTCCGACAAAATATAATCGACGGTTATTGAAGATACTTCTGAAATATTGTCTTTTGCTGAACTTATAATTCCCTGCTGAATTTTTATTTTCTCGGCTTCGTCAAAAGTTATATTCATCGATTTTGATATTGAGAGTGTTATATCTTGAGAGCCTCGATTAATAACGTGCGATGCTTTCAATATTCCTCTTTCAACGACAAAAACTTTCGTGCTGCCTGCACCGAGATCCATTATGACTTGCGGATCAATTGTCGGCTCTATCGCAGCTCTCATACAACTGAAAATTTCCACTTCGGAAAAAGTCGTCTGCAATCCCGCCAATTTTTGTATTTCTTTGTTTTTACTCAATGCATCATTGCTTATGACAACAAGCAATATGTCAGTCATATTATCATCTTCAACTTTCTGTCCATTTTGAAATTCTGAAACTGTATTTTCATCTTTCGGCATCGCCCACCAATCCAGAGTCACTTCAGAAATCGGAATCGGAATATATTTTCTCGCTTCAATCGGCACCATTTCGGCAAAATTCTTTTCTTCGGAAGTCGGCAACTTTATGAAGACGACAAAACTTGATGCAATAGGAATAGACAACCCGCTGTTCAAAGTCGTAGTGTTCGATTCTTTCAGAAGATCTTTTATGGCTTCGGATAATTTATCCGCGGAAAGCACTGTGGCTCTTTCAAGATCTGTGCCGGCATACGGACCAAGTGCTATTTCGCCGTAAGTTTCAAGCACGGCTTTTCCATTTTGTTTTTTCAGCTGAACCACTTTGACTGACGAGGAGCCAACATCAATACCGAGCACTCTCGTATCTTTAGGAGAGAAAAAAGAATTAAATAAATCTGAAATTGGATTGGACATGATATATAAAAAATTGCGCGCAATTAATTCGCTCTGCGTTCTTTCCGTGTTATTATAACACATAAAATAACTCATTCAACAAAAAATATGGATAAATTAAAAGGTTTTATGGACAANNAGATATTGAAGCGATAGAAATGGAAAATATGAATTCGGCAGACATGATTGACTCGATTCCTGAAGCATATGAAATTAAAAACAGTAAATATAAAGCCTTATTCCTATATAAAAATAGGATAATGAGAAAAGCAATCTGGATGATAAAATATGAAAAAAATTACGGGATGACAAAAAAATTGTCTGGGCTCATGCACGAATTCATTTTGGAAAATCTCTCCGACGAAACGGCTTTTGCAAATTTTGACAATCCCCTGCTGATTCCAATCCCGATGCATAATAATAATTTAAAAAAACGCGGATACAACCAGAGCGAACTTCTGGCGAAAGAAATATTTAAAATTGATGGCGGGAAAAATTTTAATATTTCATGCGATGCATTGATAAAAATAAAAGAAACTCCGCATCAATCAGACTTGAAAAACAGGAATGAAAGATTGAAAAATCTTAAAGATTGTTTTTCTGCCGACGAGAAAAAAATAAAAAATAGGAATATAATTTTGATAGACGATGTCATCACAACAGGAACCACGATGAATGAAGCTTCAAAAACTTTAAAAGACGCCGGTGCAAAAAAAGTAATCGGATTTTCTCTGGCACACTGAAATAAATACAAAGGGCGGCCGCNNCGGCCGCGAAGCGGCCGCCCTTTGTATTTATTTTTTATTGACCAAATCATCAATATCTTTAATTTCCTTCATTATGTATTGTTCTGCATCCTCAAGATCTTTCTTCAATTGTTTGTTTATTTTTTCTTCCTCTTTTGTCAGCTCGCGCGCAGTCTTGGTTCTTTCTAGAATATCTATCTGCTCTTCTACACTTTCTTTCAACAAAATGAAAGCTTTATGAAGTGCATCTTCTGCCTCTTTTGTTTCTTTTTTCAGCTTATCGCCTATTATGAAGAATTTTCTGCGCGCATACCACAAAAGTAATATCAACAAAATAATCAGAGCTAGAAGCGGAATCAGCACTGCAAGAAAGTTTACGGCCAAAGTTCCTATTTGTATAATCTCCGAAGGCTTTACCGCAATCGTAACCTTTTCGCTCGGATCGCTTACCGCACCTCTCTCATCAATTATTTTTACCCAAGCCGTGTACAAGCCATTTTTTAATCTATCGCTTGATACTACCGTAAAATTTCCATCTCCACCGACTTTGCCCATATAATTTTTTACTAATCCATTTTCATCCTGCAAGAATAATTCCGCCGATGAGTTCGAATATGTTGAAGTTCCGCTTATTGTAAAAATATCTCCGCTATTAAGTTCACTCGAATAATCCGTAATCGCCGGAGCTTCTAAAGCCTGAACGGAAAACTCTGCGGAATTTGCCAAAAAATTACCAGCCTTATCAAAAGCTTTCGCAATAAGAGTGTGAGTTCCTCCTTCTTCCGCAGGAGCTGTATAAATATGGCTTCCATCATCTGTCCAAATTTCTGCAGGATTATTATCTATCTGAACTTCGTAGTGATCTATTCCCGAAGTCATATCCGTGGCATTAAAAGTGAATTTTGCATTCGGATCCGTCGGGTCAGTTCTTTCAATTTCCGTAATATCAAAATTTGCCGGCTTAGTCGTATCTATCTGAACTTTATATGTGCCGACGTCTCCCCAGCCGCTGGCATTTTCCGATTGTGCATGAAAATACCAAACTCCGTCATCCAAATTTGTAATTTGTTTTGAATTTATCGGCGGATTATATAAAACAGTCGGCGAAGAATTTGGATTGTGATCTATAAGCAAACTGTCTCCCGTAATATCTTTCGTCAGTGTCCAAGAAAAATCCGCATCACTATCGGCATACCATTTAGTTTGATCGGGGTCAGTGTCTGAAGTAATTACAGGAGCGTTTGGAACTCCGCTAACTTCCGCAGGCGGCATTGTTACAGGTGTCTCTCCGCTTGCTTCCGATATTTGATATGATGCCGTACCCAAAGATGAAGTGATATCCGTGCCCAAACCATCGGCTGCCAAGACTGAACCGGAACTGAAAGCTAAGTTTGCAATTCCATCTTCTTTTGCCTTGAATGTAATCGTAATTATTTTTCCTGAATTGCCCGTATACCATGGAGGCAGGACCACTCCTTCAAAATTTATTGTTCCGTCAGTATTTGAGTATGTCGGCTGCTGCGCCCAGACATCCAATATAGAACCTGTTTCAGAAATAGAAGAAACGGAAAGCAAATCGGTTGGAAAAGAAATAATTCCCGAAGCGCCGTTCATGACTTTATCCGGACTTGAAACTATGACGCTTACATTTATGTATGAGCCTTCGGCATAAGTTCCGCTTGCTGGAGAAAACGAAAGAGTTGCAGCTGAGGAAAAATTCGCGAAGCCAAAAAATAAAAAGACAAAAATAAAGGAATAAACTATTTTGATATTTTTTATATCAAAGCAATCATGAGAATTCATTGTTGATTTTAATTCTTTAAATGATTTCATTAATTTTTTTTATTTTTCAAAATCATATTGTGCAACTGTCTGCTAAGCGCGATACACTTTCTTTTTTGAAAAGAAATATATCAATGCAACTATTGCAATAACCAGTGCAATTATAAACCAATCTTCGATATTTTCATACCAAGGAATCGGATTTATTGGCGATAATTTTACGATTCTTTCATTTCCTGAATTATCTACGGCTTTTACAAATATATAACTCTGCAATTTCTGGTCGTTTAGAACATAAGGGCTTGTCGCATCATTCCATTTTGAAAAATCAAAAATATTGTACCTGGATTCTTTGACTTCATACTTTGCAATTCCTGAGCCTTTATCTTGTGCGACAAAAACTACAAACCATTTATCATTGAAAAGATTCAAATCGCGCGCAACTTCCGGCTTGAAATTTTCCGGAGGATTTTTATCGACAATTGCAAGATTTTGATTCTGCTGATTTTGACTTGAACTGGCAACTTCAATATTCAAATCCAACGTTTGCACGCTTGACGCCGTTCCCTTTCCGTCATTTTCAAGCGCACTGGAATTTTTTATTTCGATGGTTGCATTACCTTCTTTTCTTGCCGTAAAAATCAAAGACAATATCAATCCTTTATCCAAAACATATCCGCCAGGCGTGATTCCGGAAAAAGAAATTGTTCCATCATTATTTGCCGGCTTATTCACCCAGAAATTAACAATCGAATCCCCGTCTCTTATTTCGGACAAATCCAGAGTGCTGGTTGAAAAAACTATATCTCCTTCCACCGCGTTTATGCTTTCCTTGTCGGTATTTATATTCAAATCGACTTCGAATTGTCCGCCGACTCCGACAGTTTTATTTTGCGTACCAAAGGAAAACTCGGACGCAAAAGCCGGCACAGCCGAAAAAAAAGCCACAATTATCAGAAGATATTTAATTATGTTCAATTTTGATTTCATTTTATTTCTGGCGCATTTTGCGTATTTGTTATTTCCTCTTTTTTAACCGGCTGTTCTGATTTTTGAATTCCTGAATCAAACTTTACTTTCCCCATTTTCGACTGGCTATTTGAATCAATTTTTGTTTCGACTATACCGCTGCTTTCTATTTTATTTTCACAAAGTTTTTCTTCTTTTTCTTCTTTCTCCACTGCTTTAATAATTCTTCCAATATGTGGAATAAGCTTATGACCAAAAAGAAAATCAATCAGCAAAATAAGCAGTAAAAGTATTATTAAATAATTTTGTTCAAAAAAAGCGAGAGTTCCCGATGGAGAATTGGTATCCACCGATTCATCTAGTGAATTTCCTGCCTTATCAAACGCTCTTACGATAATTCTGACTTCTTCCGAAGGCTGAAGCGAAAATTGATACGGACTGGATGTTTGGACAAAAGCCGGCGACTCATTGATTCCGTTTTTTGGTACGATTCCTACCTCATAATGATCAAGACCAGACAAAGAATCGGTGGTAAAGAATGACACGAGCACCTGTCTTGAACTTGAGGATGTCAAAAAAGAAACTTCCGGTTTAAATGCAGCTGGTGGCGACGTGTCTATGCGAATCATAAAATTAGTTGTCAGTCCCCAAACTCCCTCTTTTTTTTCCTTGATATGAAAATACCATATTCCGTCCGATAAATTTTGATATGCCATGAACGTGCTCGTACTATTCATATTATTATCAGGAATCGTGAACGGCTTATCATCAAGAATGTAGCTGAAATCCGTAACTCCGGGATTTTCACTCCAAGCCACTTGTGGGCTGTTATTGTTGTACCACATATCCTGGAATGGATGTGTTTCCGAAAAAACATTCGGACCGCCGGGAGATTGTGGAATGATAGTATAAACTCCAGTATCGAATTGAGTTTCAACTTCGGTCCCTTGTCCGTCATTTGCCAAAACTTTTGAAGAATCGGATATGGATACGGTTGCCTGTCCGGCAGAAATTGCCTTAAAGGTTATTGTAGTAATCAAACCGCTTCCTGTAGTTATTCCATTCGGTATGACGCCGGATAATTCCATACTTCCATCTGTATTTGAAAAAGTCGGAGGGTCAACATAAATGCCTATGATTGAATTGGTATTCGAAGGTCGAGTGATTATCATTTTCGTCGGGTCAAAATTTACACTCAAGTGTATCGTATTTATGCTATTGCCTTCAGTATTTATAAAAACTGGCACATCAATCGTCGATCCCTCAAGAATAGTTGCCGTACTCGGAGAAAGAAAAAGTATCGATTTTGGAATCAGTGTTGATGCATCAACATAAACAGATTGCTGGGCTCTTGAAGCAAAAGGCAAAAAAATTGATAATGATAATATCAAAAAAAATGATAATCTAACAAATTTCCCAAATTTTTTTTGGATTAATCTGTTATTTGATCTGTTGCTATTTTTAATTCTCATTTTCTATTTTTCAAATTTTAATTTAACCAGTCCAATAGTATGCCATTATAGAAAAGTCTACTAAATCAACTTTACCATCGCCATTAAGTTCCGCTTTTTCTATTTTTTTGAATGCATCACTTAAAGGCTGTTTATACCAATACGCAGCAATGGAAAAATCCACCAAGTCCACTTTGCAATCACCGTTCAAATCTCCTTTCAGAGGACATTGTTTTGGTGCTGACGCAATAACATTTTCCGTTCCGACATTGAACGAAACAGAATTGCTATAATCAGATATCGCCTGATCAACTGCAGCTTTGGATTGAGTATTATGTTCTCCATAATCTATCTGCGATGTATCAAAATTATACAAATAAATTCCATTTTTATCCGATGAAGTCGTGGCAAAAACTTCCTGGGCGGAATGCACGGATATTATTATGTCAGCTTGCGATGCTGACTGGCCGAAAATTGCTATATTGTCTCCTCTTTTAACTTCACTTTTATCGACAGCAATGGTCGGAGCTATAAAAATTCCGCCAATATTTGTAACAACACCGGATGTTATAAAAACCGGAAAAGTAAAAAGAGAAGAGCGTCTTCCTTCGGAATCTTCGCCGTAAACGGAAAATGTATAATTTCCCGCGGAAAGTCCCAAAAGAGAAATGTTAAAATTTGCATTCGGATCAGCTATTGTCGTAACTGCAAGTTGGCCATCTTCAAGTACACTTACATTGCTCAGCGGATATGCTCTTCCTGAAAATATGACACCGGTTTGTGATGATGAACTTCCGCCACCACTGCTTCCTCCGCCGCCTCCTCCTCCACCTCCACCACCGCCAGTTGGATATGTGCACGGAAGAGTTCCACCATAATTTGTCGCAGTGTGATCTGTACAAACATATGGAGCCACTGGAGCAGCTGAAACTTGTGAAGAAATTGCAATAATATTTTGGAACGCATCTTCAACTCTGACTACAAAATAATATGTCGTGCCATTATTCAAACCTGCTTGAGTCGCGGACAAAACATTTCCAAGAGACGAACCGAAAGTATACGGCCCGCCGGAAACTGTCGAATAACCTATATCATATCCGCTCGCAGTCCAACCAAGAATTCCATTCGCAGCCGTCCAAGACAGAGAAACTTGGCCATTCCCCGGAGTCGCAGAAATCGCCGGAGTCGTCACATAAGGAAAATATAAAAATCCGGCATTCAATCCAAAACTCGCTGCCGAACTCGTTCCGATTCCTATCTGTCCGATTGAACTTTGCAATCCAAAATTTGCAGAAGAAGAATATCCTCCGCCGGAAGTAATTACCGGGTTTGAAATCTTATAATTCGAGGAACTGTATTCCTGAGCAAAAGATACGACATGAAAAATCGCAAACAAAAAAACAGCAAAAACTATAGGAGAAATAATCAACTTTATTTTTTGTCGCAACTTATTCATTATATTTAAAACAATATTGTTACTTATGATGAAATTTATATTGATGACGAAGTTCCAGTGCCACTAAAAGGAGCCATCTCTACAATTTTATTAAGAGACGGATCGTATAAAATCGCTTTTTGCGCCTGAGAATAAATAAGAACATCATCGCCTACTTTCGCATTTGCAAAAAACGGCTGATTCTTCAATTGAGAAAGATCCGTTACTGTTGCTATCGTCGGAATTTCGTCGGTTGGAAGGACAATGAGCTTGCCAACTTCATTTATTATATTTGTCGCTTCTGTTTGAGCAGAGTTTTGAGAATTTCCCGCCTTTACTACATATATTTTATATACAAAATATCCATCAGCTAAAATAGCTAAGACAAAAAGCATCCAGGGAATTAAAATTTTCCAAAATATTTTTTTATTTTCCGTGTCCATTTTTTATATATTAACAACCTGATAATTATTGCCTTATATTATATATTATAAGGCTTACTTATGAAAGGAATAACTAACAGCCTGCACAAACTTCGTTTTTAATTAAGCTGTTTATTTACTTCATTATAAACAAACTTTGATATGCCAGAAATCGCGCTTGCCATATCATCAAGATCTGTTCCCTTCGTCATGACGCAAAGAAGATAAGGATGATTTGGATAATAGATGATTCCGCAATCATGAAGTTCCTTTTCTGGATCTGTATATGTCCACCTCTCGCCGAATTTGTGCGCCACTGGAATATTCGCCGGCACTCCTGCGCGCAATCCTTGAGTGAAAGTTGATTCCGCAAGCATTGAAAGCAATTTTTCCGAATCATCATAGTCAAGATATGATGCGTTGAATAATATTCTGAAAAATGTCGAATACTGTGCCACGGTAATCATGCCGTCCGATGAAATGTTAACATTCAGATATTTAAATGTATCCCGAGTATCGACATTATTCGCGGCAGAATTCGTCACAAGAAGATCAAGCGCATCATTATCAGAATTGACTAGCATCGCGCTGATAAGATCTTTTATTGAATATGTTTGTCCGAGTTTTATCGTAGATGATTTGAAATATTCGACATCCTGATTTATGCTTTTCGTAAATGTGATTTTCTGAGACAGCAATCCGGGATTTGATTCAAATTGTTCAAAATAAGCCATGGCAATCGGCACCTTGAGAAGTGATGCGGGATAAAATTCTGCATTCTCATTTATACCGAACCATGGTCCATTATTCATGTCTCTAAAATAGATTGAAATGAAATCAGCTTTTTTACTTTCAGTAAGTTCATCAACGTAGCTTTGCAGACTGTTTTTGAATGAATTAAGTCCTTGAGAAATTGAACTTCCGCTATCACATTCAAGAAGCGGATTGATATATGTGTAGCTGGTATCATTTATTCTAACATCGGCACTTGTAGCTATGGATGGCAAATTAATAAAATAGTTCAAAATAAATACGACAATTGCGCCTGCAAAAAAAGTGCCGGAAATCCAGACAATATGATACTTTTTCCAAAATAATGGAACTTTTTTGCAGACTCAATTTCTTTCATTTTTTATCGAATTATTCTAACATATTTATAAAAACAGAAAAACCTTACAAAGCTATTTACTAATCTGAAGTCGTCGTTGCTGTGCTTGTTGCATCATCTCCTTCTGAAACTGCTGCGACATTTACAATTCTGGTTTCAGTCGCAGTATTTCCTGCTGTATCAGTTGCCGAATAAGTAATTGTGTATGTGCCGGCAGTTGTCGTATCAACTGTTCCCGATGCTGTGACAGTATCTGTTCCATCAACATTATCAGTAGCGACTGCTCCGGCATCTGTGTAAGTATCGCCGACATTTATTGAAACTGGATTGTCACCATTGATTGTAATCACTGGCGGAGTCGTATCTTGCGGAGTGCTGCTTGCAACTGAACTATCATCAGTCGTCGTTGCAGTTGAAGTTGCATTGTTTGATGATGAATCATCGGATGAAGTTGAAACATCTTGCGATGATGTAGATGTCGATTCATCTTGCTGTGTCACATCTTCCGAAGGAGTGCCAAATGTTTTTGCATTCTTAACTGCAAGTGCAATCCAGCTGAATGTTGTATCAACAACGGCCGGCTTATTCAAAACAATCGTAAATCCTGCCGTTGATTTGTTCGTAACCACATATTGAATATTGTTATTGAATATGTCTTCCACTGCCGCGGTATCATCAACAGAATTTCCAGAATTATCCATTGTGATAGTCGCGCTGACTATAGGATCATCAAGGTATGGATTATCAAATGTCACATCGACAGATTGCTGCCCTTTCTTAATAACTGCAAATCCTGCAGTATCGCTATTGAAGTATGGTCTGCCGAAGAAAACGGTATCGTTTTCAAAATTAATCGCATCATTGATAGAAGAAATGGTGTCAACCGTCAAACCATTCGCAATAATTTTCGGAGTAATAATCTGAACTCCCGCATTGATATTATTTATTGTAAGAGTCGATGATGAAGCGTTCAAGAATTGAGAAAGAATATTATTTATCTGATTTATATTTGTCTCATCGATAGATGAACTTGCTTCAAGCATTGATATTCCTAATTCATCGGCTGACGAACTTGCGAGAAGTGCAGTCGTTGAAGCAATGAAATTATTATTCAAATCCTGAACACCTTTGACAAGAAGCGGAGTAAGTTTGCTGTAATCTACAGACCAAGTATTTGTCACTCCCGGAATGTAAGGATCTGTTCCATTATCTCCCTTCAAAACTGCATTTGGATAAATATTATAAAGATCTTGAGCAATGAAACCTGTGTCAGAAGCGTTACCTGCAATCCAATTGAAATCAACAGCTTGTATTTTCATAAGATCGGAGAGACCATAATGTGTTTCCTCTATATCTGTTTTCAACCTTTTATCAGATGTTGTATATAAAGCCACTGAAGTACCATCAGTAGCAGGATTTACTATGGCTCCAATTTCAGTACCAGCGGCATTTGCAAAACGAATATAGCGGAGACCGCCATTTCCTACTGCAGGCAATTCAATCGTAATACCAGCTGAAGCAGTCGTTGACGATGCATTGCTTGAACTTGCATTTATCAACAATGCAGAACCTGCCGTTCTGCTTCCAAGCATAGTTATAACTTCTCCAAAACCTGTAAGGTTGGATGAAGCAGTAATACCAAGCGCTGTGGCAAGACCTGTAGATTTATCAGTTATCTGTAATCCACTGCCAGCAGCAGTTCTAGCTCCGGTAAAGTTGAAGAAGACAAGACCGTTTGTTGGAGCGCTTGTTCCAGCTGTGCTCACAAGAAGCGATGGTCCTGTTTGCGCGGTATTTGTTGTAAATATTCCAAGACCTGTTCCTGTTGTTAATCCGGTAGCTGAAATGCTGAGAGCTGCACCGGATGTAAGTGAGTTTGCAGTTATTTGTGTTGTTGTCGCAACTGTGGTGGAAATATCGGTAATCTGGAATGCGGCTCCTGCGGTTGTCCTATTTCCATTGAAGTTAAAATACACTAGACCGTTTGTTGGCTGACCTGTTGAACCAGTCGTAACTGAAAGTGAAGAACCAGTTTGAGTTGTATTTGTTGTCGATATGGTAAGTGCATTTCCAGAAGTGAGACCGTTTGCGCTCAAAGTCAGAACGCCTGTTGGAGTTGTCGCTCCGTTCGCTGCAAGAGAAAGCAAACTGCCTGATGTCATACTACTTGGATCAAAAATTGAAGCAAGTGTTCCGGTAGTTGCCAAACTTGCAACAGTAAGAGATGAACCTGGAGTTGATGTTCCTATGCCAACATTTCCCCAAACTGTTTCTCCATAATCAGTTAATTTTCCGTTGATAGTAAGATATTGTGATGAAGTTGCAGAATTAAATTGACCATAGATAAGAGATTCTGTTTGGTCACCTACATAACTTCCTGTATTGTAATTATTTATAAAGAGTTCGTTATTTGTAGAAGTTGCATTATAACCAGCTTCATAGCCTATAGCTACATCACTTCCAGTTAGAGTAGGTGCTAAATCAAAGAGCGACCTATAACCAATTGCTGTATTATTAGAACTTGTAGAGTTTGAGAAAAGAGCATACTCACCAACTGTAGTGTTTGAAGAACCTGTTATATTATTATAGAGAGAATATGCACCATTTGCAGTATTATAATTACCTGAGATGTTGTTATAGAGAGAATCTTGACCATTTCCACTGTTAGAGGAGCCTATAGTATTGTCCATGAGAGAATATGCACCATTTGCAGTGTTGTTTGAACCTGTTGTGTTGGAGTTGAGAGCCTCATAACCAGTTGCAGTATTTTGAGCACCTGAAGTATTAGAAAGTAAAGCCTCATAACCAAGTGCAGTGTTGCTTGTACCTGTAGTTGTAGCAAGTGCTCCATATCCAACTGCTAAATTTGTTGAAACAGAACCGTTTCCTAAACTTAAATAAGTTCCATTTATCATTGAAATGGTAGTTGTTGCCAGAGTTGATGTACCTATAACTACAAACATTGTGCTTGGAGTTGTAGTTCCAACTCCCAAACTGCTCATGATATAGCTACTGCCACTAGAGGTTGCCATAAGAAGAAGTCCTACATTATTGTTCGCATCCATCAAACTCATACTCTGTGCAATTTTTACATTACCCATTTGTTCACCGATACTAAT
>PLOL01000027.1 GCA_003142075.1 Patescibacteria group bacterium
GCCCTTTTTGTATTTTACTTTTTCAACAATTTTTTCAATTCTTCCCTCGCCACTTCCGCATCGCTCCATTTTTCTTTCTCACCATTTTTTCTCATGATGTATGGGTCAGTTCCTTTTCCTGTGATTATCACAACGTCTCCACTTTTTGATTTTTGAAATGCTTTCGCAATCGCTTCTCTTCTATCCATCACAATTTCCGGTTTTTTATTTTTAAAATATTTTGCCATGTCTTCGACAATTTCTCGCGGATCGTCATCGTATGGATCTTCATCTGTGAGAATCGCCGCTTCGCAATAATTGTCTGCAATTTCTGCCATTTCTTTTCTTTTCCATTTGTCACGGCCACCACCACAATTTCCAAGCACGACAATTTTTCTGCTACCAAGATACGTTTCATAAATCGCTTTCAAAGAATCCGGCGTGTGAGCGTAATCAACTACGACTTTGAAATCCTGCCCTTCTTCAATTCTTTGCGCCCGCCCTTTTATTTCTTTCAATTTTAAAAAAGCTTTTCTCACAATTTCCAAATCAATTTTTTCATGCTCTGCATATTTTATCGCGCCGAGCATATTATAAATATTAAATTTTCCCGGAAGTGTTGTTTCCATCTTTACTCCTTTGTAAGTAAACTTCGTGAAATCTTCCGACGCAGAAATATCTTTTGCTTCGGCCAAAGAATAAGTAATTTTATTTTCCAAATTTATTTTCAAAAATTTTTCTCCTTCTTTGTCGTCGGCATTTACGATCATCGCTTTGTTTTCTTTTGAAGATTTTTCCAATTCTTTTGCAATCGAAAGTTTTGCTTCAACATATTTTTCATAACTTCCGTGCGACTCGATATGCTCTGGAGCCAAGTTTGTAAAAATCAGAGCATCAAGATCGATAAATTTATTTCTGTATTGTTTCGCAGCTTCGGAAGAAATTTCAATCACGGCATATTCGCATCCGGCGAGGACTGCATTTCGTAAAAATTTCTGGATGAACATTCTTCCCGGCATCGTCATTTTATACAAATTTGGTTTTGATTCATTTCCAATCTTGAATCTCAAAGTTCCAGCGACAGCTGTTTTTTTGCCGGCTTCTTCCAAAATCGCATTCACGAATTCCACTGTTGAAGTTTTTCCTTTCGTTCCAGTCACGCCGACAACTTTTATTTCTTTTGAAGGAAACCTGTAAATAATCGCGCCGAGAACTGCAAGCTTGTAATGATAAATCGGCTGAAGCTTTTGCCAAAGTTTTTTCGGCATTAATTTTTTAATTTTTGAAATTATTTTTTGCATAGATATATAATAACTCTTATAACATCTCGTAGCCAGTTTGCAAATAAAAAAAACCGACGATATTACCATCGTCGGTTTTTAAATTATTTCCTTGCTACTGCCAGCGTTTTTTTTAAACTTTCGGGCATGAATGGAAATATTTCTCTTATCCCTAATGAAAACCATTTCTTAACTTCATACTCTTCCTTTATTTTTTCTGCGTCGCTGAAAGTCACAGCGACAAAAATTTGCCCGTTTTCCACCAGTGCAACAGAAAATGAGGAACCTTCTCTTTCCAAAAATGCAGCTAAATTTGGGTTTATCGGTGTTCCAACTTTATTTAAAAATTCCTCTTTGTCCATATTAGGATCAATAGAAAAAAACATATAACACCTCCACGCATTTAGTATTATTATCTGAGAACTGTGTTCTCATTGATAATACCACAAAAATAAATAATGTCAAACCGCCTATTTTAATATTTCATATCCAGCGATCCCAAACGAAACTGAAACATTCAAAGATTCTTTTTTGCCTTTCATTGGAATTTCTGCAATCACATCACAAAGTGCCAAAGTTTTTTTATCAATTCCGTCGACTTCATTCCCCATCAAAATCGCAACGGGAAATTTCGTCTTAACTTTTTTAAAATCAACAGATTTTTTATCCTGTTCAACCGCAATTATCTGAAATCCTTCTTTTTTTAATTTTTTAATTATTTTTTTAGTATCTAAAAAATATTCCCAAGCAATATCTTTTTCTGCTCCGAGTGCAACTTTTGCCAAATCTTTTCTTGCTCTGCCAAATCTATCAGTTGGTGTTGGCGTGCAACCGCATAAACATATTTTATCAATTCCGAGCGCATCAGAAGTGCGGAAAATAGAACCCACGTTATGAACGCTTCTTATATTGTCAAGAATCACAACTCTTGCCCTGCGTGAATTTTCACTTTGTTTTAAATTTGGCACAACTTTTGTTAATTAGATATTATAAAAAACTTAACATTTGAGCTATTCTTATAAAATTCTTTGCGGGGGTTTTGTTTATTTTTCACAACTTGAATATACATCAAACTGTGCAAAGATTAAAGGCGAGTTTTTGACTTTGCCGAAAACCCGCCTTAATAGTATACTAATCGCATATGATATTAAATACATTTCCAAGTTTGCTTACATTCAGCCAGATTTCGCCTTTGATGTTGAGAGTTGTTCTTGGACTTATCACGATCAATCTCGGCTATCTTAAACTGACAAAAGAAAAAACCGCTTGGCAGAAACTTTTTGAAACGATAAACATCCAGCCGGCGAAGATTTTCGTAAAAGTTCTTGCGTGTATTGAAATACTCGGCGCACTTATGCTTTTGGCCGGAGCTTACACCCAAATCACAGCTATGGTATTCGCACTGCTCTTCTTCTGCGAGGCAATCCTGGAATACAGAGAATCAGACTTGGAAAAAAGAAATCTCACTTTCTATATATTGATGTTCACGATTTCCCTTTCATTGATTTTTCTTGGAGCTGGCGCTTTCGCCCTTGATTTGCCTCTATAATTTTAGTTGACAAAACTCTTTTTTTTTGTTATACTATCGTCAAATAGTAAGTTCTTTTAGATATAAACGTCATCTGTAATGGATGATTGTTTAAATAAAAAACGCCAAAAAGGCGTAAAGGAGGTCTCAGAAAATGGATATTAAAGAATGTCTTAATCTTCGCGAAAAAATGGCGAAGAACAGAGAGCTCGGAAAATCTATTATTAAAACAATATCCATAATAGATTATACTGAGATTCCGTTGTTGGAATTGTCCGCAGGATACAGATGCAACGGAAAAATAAATGAGACCTTCTTTCCCAAAAATATCAGGAAAATAACGAAGGTAGTTATTTTCAATTTTGGGAATGTCTTCTCATGGGAAGCCACGGAGAGAATGGCTTCCTTAGGTTTTGTGCCGGCCAATATTTACGAGGCTTTGGTCGGAATCAACAAACTCAGGGGAGAACTACACGGAATGTTTTTCATTTCTGGTTCCCCTCTGGATCCGGAAGAAGTGTTCACTACTTTCCCTATGATAAAAATAAATGGGGAAAGAATAATTACGCTCAACGTCGACTTAAAAACTGAAGAAAGGTTTTTTGTCGGCGTAGAAATTATTAAAGAGGCTGAATAAAAATCAGCCTCTTTTTTGTTTTTAAATTTTTAAAAACAAAGGCGGATTTTTTAATCCGCCTTTTTACTTATTTAGTCTAAAAACTTGCAGGCAAGGAAATTTTTGACTTTAACTGCCTCGTCCATTTTAAAGACAAGCGTTAATTTTTTTTCGACTTTATCAAGATTTCC
>PLOL01000007.1 GCA_003142075.1 Patescibacteria group bacterium
ATGAATATGATTATGCAAATTCAACCCCGCAAGAATCCGATTGTTTGGATTGGAATCCCGATAGTTTGGGTTCTCTAACCGAAATTAGTTGTAGTCTTTGGGGGTGTGATTCTGGCACTGATCCAACAATTGGGGACCAAGGTGAATTAAATTATTTGATTTGGATGTGGCAAAATCTTCCAGGTATGAACAATGACAAAACATATCAAGGAAATCAATTGAGAAATTTCTGGGATGTTCATGGTAATTTTGATGCTGTTATGGGAGGAAATAAAACTCTTTTCTTGAATCAACCTTCAACAACTCCACTTGCCACCAAATGTGTCCCGATGAATTATCGTTGTGATATTGCAGCGAATGGAACAATTAATCTAAGCAATAGTTATTGTGTTGATTCAACTTTGGGTCAAAAAGTAAATTATGCACCAGATCCTGGCAGTGGGAAAAATCGTTATTATGCGAATATTCCGGGCTATCAATCAGGCGATGAATTGAGTTTTTATGTAGATGGACAAACAAATAATATCCAATGTGTGCCAGCAAATCAGTGATTGAATACTCAATTGTATTTTTATTTTCTGTGCATAAAATGTACACTAGCATTGAACCATTAGTTTTATAAACTTTTTGTATTATTATTATTATTATTATTATTATGCTAAAATGCTTTTGTTAGGTTTTATTATCAATTAACTTTATAAAATGAAAAATTCACAAAAAAGCTCCGTTGTTTCACTGCTAGTAATAATTATAATTTTATTAGTTGCTGGTGGAGGAATTTATATGTATTTGCAAAATAAAAAAGCGACAAATAATTCTGCTCCAATAAATAATAATTTACAACAGACTAGCAGTTCAACCGATACTTCAAATTTGCAGACATATACCAACACACAATATGGATTCCAATTCGAATATCCAAAGGGTATGACTATAACCACTCTTCATGTTTCTGGACCAACGGCAAACAGTAGTGGTGATGATCAATTTTACATAAAGGAACTTAATGATGCCAGATTGGTAGGCGTATCAAAATTGCCATCTGGAATAAACAACGATGCTGATTTGATTTCAAATTTGAATAGCACTCAAGGTAGCAATTTTACAAATGTTGAAAATTCATTTTTCAATCTTGGAAATGGAATTTTTAACTATACAAATGGTCAGCAAAATACATGTGGCGAAGGTGGTGGCTATGAAATTGTCATACATAACGGATATGAATATACTTTTCTAGATTATAAAAATTGTGCTGATGCGGGACAAATAGATGAAATTATAAACACTTT
This sequence comes from Patescibacteria group bacterium, assembly GCA_003142075.1. Taxonomy (GTDB): domain Bacteria; phylum Patescibacteriota; class Minisyncoccia; order Phycocordibacterales; family GWA1-40-21; genus Bog-1340. The sequence continues at coordinate 1,290 of PLOL01000007.1, forward strand.
TACTTTTACTGACAGCACAACAGTTACTCCGGCTCAAACGGAAACAACAATAACCATCTTATCTCTTAATGGTAATTTTGTAGGTAATAATATTTTGAACATAAAAGATAATAATGGAAAGGAATGGTCTGTAAATTATCAGAATGCTAAATTGTATTACACTAATCCACAAGCTAATCCTTCAACTTGGTCAGGAAATATTTCAGATTGGTTAACATCAAGCAAAGCCTCATTAGCTCCTGGCGTTCTTGAAGGTAATGAAGGTCAAATTACAATAGTTGGCTCTGTAGATGCAAACGGTGTATTAAATGCATCAAGTATTACTCAGTATGCACAATAAATTTGCTTTAAAATAAATTAAAAAAATCCTCTGTAAAATTGCAGGGGATTTTTTATTGTTTGTTTTACTTCGATTATTTAAAAATTATTTTTTATTTGTTTTTTCCATTTTTTAATGTAATATAACTTTACAAGACTTAGCTGTTTTGGTTAACATGCAAGTTTTGAAAGTTTAATGTTTGGGCGCTTAGCTCAGTTGGTTAGAGCACCTCATTTACACTGAGGGGGTCAGGGGTTCGAATCCCTTAGCGCCCACAAATAAAATCTGCGGTAGCAGATTTTTTTGATGGGCGCTAGCACGCAAACTGCTTTGCGTGCGTAAGGGATTCGAAAGACTTTTCCGTGTCGAGTGAAACGAGACGGAAAAGTACCCGCGACGGTCGTCGAGAATCCCTGAGTTGTTTAAATAGCAGTTATCTCAAATCTATGCTAAATTATTAAAATAAATTTATGAAAATCCCCATCCTCTACGAAGATAAAGATGTTGTCGTGATAAACAAGCCAGCTGGGCTTGTCGTCCATTCTGATGGAAAAACGAAGGAAAAAACTCTGGTTGATTGGATTTTGAAAAAATATCCGAAGACAAAAAATGTCGGCGAGCCAATCATTTTGGATGACGGGACAAAACTATTAAGACCGGGAATTGTCCACAGAATCGATAGAGATACTTCTGGCACTTTGATAATCGCAAAAAACAAAGAAGCTTTTGAATTTCTGAAAAAACAATTCAAAGACAGGGAAGTTCACAAAACTTATCAAGCTTTTGTTTACGGAGATTTGAAAGAGGAAAGAGGAATGATAGATCGACCTATCGGAAGAAGTATAAATGATTTTAGAAAATGGACTGCACAAAGAGGAGTTCGTGGAGAAAGACGTGAAGCTGTCACATATTTTAAAGTTTTAGATAAAAAGGGCGATATAACTTTTGTCGAAGCCATGCCGAAAACCGGAAGAACTCATCAGATTAGAGTTCATTTAAGTGCAATCAATCATCCGATTATTCAGGATAAACTTTATGCGACGGATTTCTTTTTGAAGAAAAAACAGCAGCTTGGATTCAAAAGGATGGCGCTTCATGCAAGAGAATTGGAAATAGAACTTCCTTCGGGAAAATTGCTTGATATAAAAGCTCCGTATCCGGAGGATTTTGAGGAAGCTGTAAAAAAAATAATGAAATAAAATCGGTTGTCAAAAATTATTTAATGTGCTAAATTACATAACCTATGGAATTGAAAAACATCAAGACATCGCCTATAGACATGGAAGCCAGAAAAAAGATTGATATGAGATCTGGAGACACTGTTCGTGTTTGGCAAAAAATACAGGAAGGAGAAAAAACAAGACTTCAAGCTTTTGAAGGAATGGTTTTGGCTTTGAAACATGGAAAAGAAAATGGCGGAACTTTTACTGTAAGAAGAGTCGTGGATAATGTCGGAGTTGAAAGAATTTTCCCATTATATTCTCCATCTATCGATTCGATCGAAGTTTTGAAGAGAGCACAAGTAAGAAGAGCAAAACTTTATTACATCAGAGAAAAAGCTACCAAAGAATTAAAGAGACATTTGAAGAGTGAACTTCTCGGAGCAAGAAAAGAAAGCAATACTGATACAAAGAAAGCTGAAAAGAAGGAAATAAAATAATTTTAAAAAATCCGCTTATGGCGGATTTTTACTTGGAAAAATAGCGTTTTTAGTATATTATGCATCTCGTACATAAGTTTCGCCGAGCTAGGCGGAATTAAAAAAACAAAGTATATTTTTAAATATGCACGAGTGGCGAAATTGGTAGACGCACTACCTTGAGGTGGTAGCGCCCGCAAGGGCTTGGAGGTTCGAGTCCTCTCTCGTGCACAGTAATTAAAACCGGCTAGAGCCGGTTTTTCTGTGCACGAGAGAGGACTCGAAAGACGGAGCGCGTCGGCGCGAGTCGGGATCGCACAAATTTTCAGCAGAAAATTATGCGTGACCGAGTCCTCTCTCATGCACGAAGAGTCTATCGCACGGAGCGAAGCGAGTACGATACGAAAGGTATACTGAAACTGTAAGTTTCGAGAATCCTCTCTCATGAAATTGTAAAATAAATATTGTATACTTATTGAACATTATGAAAACATTTTACAAAATTTTCGGCCTATCTTTCATATGGTTCTCGGTCTGGGGCATTTTTATTTTTTATCTTCAGCCACAAGGAGTCGATTATATAAATAATTATCTTCTTACCGCCATATATTTTCTGCTTGTTATTGTCGCTCTCACTTCGATCTTCAAAAAAGAAATGGACGGTTATATCGATAAATTTTCACCGAGAGATTTATTGGCAATGGTTCTTTTTTCCATTGTCGTCATATCGATATATTATTTTTTGAATGCCCTGAACATAAATACTCCACTCGGAGCCATAAGAAATACTTTGCCCGCAGTTTTTCAGCTAGATCCAAAGTTTATAGTTACTAAAGCTTTTGAAATAATGTTCCAGCAGGTATTTTTCATGATAAGCATATATTATCTTTTCGGAAATAATGTTTCAAAATATATAGATATACTTTTGTTCGGTTTTTATACCATGTTTATACATCTGCCAATACTTTTTACGGATGCTTCTACGGGTAAAATTCTTTTTGGAGCTTCATTTTTTGTAGGTTTGATTTTTTCTTACTGCATTACAAAATCAAAAAAAGGTTTTATATACAGCTATATGATACACTTCGGACTATACGTGATTTTAACAGCGATTTTTTGGCTCGGAGGTTCAAAATTAATATCGGGTTTGGGAATAATTTAAAATTTTTCAGATTTGTGGATAAAAATTGTTCAAATTAATTCAAAAAAATGCTTTACACAAAAAAAGGAGACGATGGAAAAACAAATATTTTCGGCTGCAATCAGCGGCTTTCAAAAAGTTCGGCAATAACCGAAGCTCTCGGATGTTTGGACGAGATAAATTCATATCTTGGAGTCGTGAAGTCAAAAATTATCGATGATAAAAACAAGGAAATAATCCATCGGATTCAAAACGATCTTTTTATTATTCAAGCTGAAGTTGCCGGAGCAGACAAGAAAATAAAAGAGGAAGAGATAAAATTTTTGGAAGAAATCATAAGCAATATTGAAAAAGAATTGCCGCCAATAAAGTCTTTTCTAATTTCTGGTGCGAATGAGATTTCTGCCAGTTTTGATTTTGCCCGCACAATTGCGCGCAGAGCGGAAAGGAGAGTTGTTGCTGTAGCTGAAGAGAGAATTGAAAAAATTGATTCTAAAACCTTGGTATTTTTGAATCGTCTTTCAAGTTTACTTTACGCCTTTGCAAGATTAACAGCTATGGAAAGCGGAGCGGAAGTTTCTCCGAAATATTAAACCTAGATTTTATCGTGAAAATCTGTTATAAATAGCAAATCAAAACAATGTTTTGATGAATGGTGGCTATGGTGTAGCGGTAGCACAAGAGTTTGTGGAACTTTTAGTTCGGGTTCAACTCCCGATAGCCACCCAAAAAAGTTTTTAGGTGTGATATGTGAAGTATCTTGACGTTTTGGTTTTTTTAGTGTACTATTTTTTGTGGAAGATTAATCTTTTAAAAATAGAGGGGGGAGAAAAAATGAAAAAATCATTATTTCTGTTTGTATGTTTTATTTTCTTTGTTGTAGGTTATGTTCGCGCTGCCGATGAGACAAATGCCGCAAAAGGCCCTTATCTTGCATGCGTTGCAACTGTGGGGATTGATAAAACAGACGGCAAGGGAAATATTTCAGAAATAAAAGGTCTTGCATCGGGAGAAATTTTTGGATTCAAAGGTTCGGATCTCGATATTTCAAACACTATCACGGCCGAGGTAACAGAGAAAACGGCAGTTCAGATTTTTGAGATAGTCAGAGACGGAACTATTAGCGACTGTTTAAATTTTTTTGGCAGGCCGATTTACGAACTTTACTTTACTCAGGGCCAAGTCAAGGAATTTCTTGACAACTTGGAGTTTTTTAAAAACGATGGCTACTACTATAATTTTTTATGCAGGGAGAATGGCCATTGTTTCTTGGTAAGTGCCAAGCATTCGGAAAATGGAATAAATATGTTCGTGTTTCCATTTCCAACTGACACTTCGCTGTCAGGGATAATCCTGTCGGCGAAAAATAATTTAATTATAGTTGTGCCAGCGCCGAAATTGTAATTTCCTCTGTCAGATTTAACCCTTCAGTATCTTGCGACAAGCATGGTACTGGAGGGTTTTTTAAATTGGAAAATATGGCAGGGATTTTTTTGTTGCAATTTGATATAATTTCTATGTAATTGTATGGATACAAAAATTTTAATAAAAACTATCGATAGGCTGACAAAATCTCCGAAAGGAATTCTTGCAATAGATGAAAGTACAAAAACTTGCAATAGCCGTTTTGAAAAACTCGGCGTTCCGACGACCGAAGAAAAAAGAAGGGAATATAGAGAGCTTTTGGTGACAGCAAAAAATATTGAAAAATATATTTCTGGATATATTTTATTTGATGAGACTATAAGGCAATCAACAAAAGACGGAAAAAGTTTCACTTCAATTTTAAAATCAAAAAAAATTGAAATTGGAATTAAAGTTGATAAGGGTACGATAGATTTTGGAAATATTCCGGGAGACAAAATTACTGAAGGTCTCGATGGTTTGTCCGAGCGATTGGATGAATACAAAAAAATGGGCGCAACTTTTGCAAAGTGGAGAGGGGTTTTTAATATCGGGGAAAAAACTCCGACCGAAGAAGACATGAAAACCAATGCTGAAGTTTTTTCAAAATATGCAAAGGTGTGTCAGGAGCATGATATCGTTCCGATAGTTGAGCCGGAAGAATTGATTGATGGAAATCATTCCATTGAACAATGTTATGAAGTGTCGGCAAAAAATCTAAAAATTGTTTTTTCAGCTTTAAAATCTGCCGAAGTTTTTATTCCAGGGATAATTTTAAAAACAAGCATGGTGATTGCGGGAACAGATTCGCAAAAACAATCGACTCCGGAAGAAGTTGCAGAAGCTACGATAAAATGTTTGAAAGAAAATGTTCCAGATGAAATCGGCGCAATTGTATTTCTTTCCGGCGGACAGGAAGACGAAGAGGCGACATTAAATTTGAATGCAATGAAAAAACTCGGCAAACTGCCTTGGCCTCTGACTTTTTCTTACGGCAGGGCGATACAAAATCCTGCTTTGCAAAGCTGGGCAAAAAATCCAGCAGACTTTTTGACAGCTCAAAAATTGCTAGTTGAAGCTGCGAAAGCAAATAACTTGGCCAATAAGGGAAAATATAAAAAATAATCCACTATTATATACAGTTTTTCTTTACTACAGATTTAAAAATATGTATAATATAGGAGATATTTAAAAAGTTGCTTTAGATGACAAATTTTAAAAAATACATACCATTTTTTTTCGCTGCAGCTCTTATCCTATTGCCTATAAAATCTTTTTCGGCACCTTTGTATTACCCAGGACAGACAACTGATCCTCAATGTTATCCGACAGATCCTGAGTGCGCAGTAAGCACCACAACTTCTTCTTCAATCTGGAATCTTAATGGCACCAGTGCAACTTATTTATCTGGAAATGTCGGAATTGGAACTTCAACGCCGAGCTCGCTTCTTTTTGTCAATGGTTCGACAACAATTTCTTCTCTTACTTCCGGATTTGTAAAATCAGATAATTCTGGAAATCTTTATACTGATTCAACCGCATATACTACTGAAGGGGAAAATGATAATTTATCTTACAGATACAATACGGTGCCGCTTTTATATTGGACTGATGCTCCTAAAGTAGTAAAGACCATAAGTGTTACAAATACGAATAATTATGGCACATGGGATGGGAAAAATCTTTGGGTTCCAGGCGGCGGAGCTGATAATATATCAAAAATAAATGAGAATGGACAAATTTTATTTACTTATAGTCTTTTATCTACTCAATATTTAGGAAATACAGCATTTCCTTTACAATTGGCATATGATGGAAGAAATATTTGGATAGCAAGCTACGATAATTATGGACAACTGATCAGATTTGATACTGTGACTAACACTATTACAGGCCATTATATAATGAATCCTTCAGGATCTGGAGGTGGAGGAATACAAGGGATTGTTTGGGATGGAACTAATATATGGATAGGTCTTGCTCAAGATAATGGTGGAACTGGTTTGGTTGAAAAAATTGATCCGAATACCGGAGCAGTATTGGCTTCTGTTGGAGGCCAGACTAATGTAAATGGAATGGCAATAACGGATTTGCCATCAGCGTCTGGAAATGGAATGACTGAATATATTTGGGCTGCTTGCGATGGTTTCATAACTAAAATAAATGCTAGCGATATGACGTATCAGTCATTTTCTTCAGGTGTATACACTTATCGTATAGCTACAGATGGTCAGTATATTTATGGAGCAAGTTTTGAAGATGGCGCAATAAGAAAATTTTCAGCTGAGGATGGTTCGCTTGTTGCAACTTGGCCAGCTAATCGGCTGTTGAATACGATTGCCTTTGATGGAAAATATATTTGGACAGCGGATAATAATTATAACGTGACTATTTTCGATAGAGATACTGGAAATGTTATTTATACTTTGCCTAATGCTGGCAGCTCAGATTTGATTTTCGACGGAACTTATATGTGGAGTATTTCATATCTGATTGGACAGGTAAATAAAATTTCCGTAGGAAATGAAATAGGTAATTTGAAAGTTGCACAAAGTTTAAGTATTATGGATGATAATTCAAATACGGCTTTATTTCTTTCAGGAACTTCTACCGAGAGTAGTTTCATGTTGAGTAATTTTGGAATTGGAACAACAACACCATCTCAAGCTTTGACAGTCGATGGAAATATGAATTTGACTGGAGCATTTTTTGACGGTACAAATGCTTCTGGTACGGCAGGAATGATATTGCTCAGCACTGGTACAAGTACAACATGGGTATCAACATCCTCACTGAACATAAATGGAAGTATGAACAGCGGTGTTGCTGGCCAGTTGGCATATTGGACATCTCCAAGTATAATAGGAAGTCTTGCAACTGGAACGCCCGGATTATTTTTGAGAGCTTCTTCAACTTCTCCAACTGGATTTGATTGGGCCTTTGCAAGCAGCAGCAGCATAAGCCAATGGAATACAAATGGTTCAAATATTTATTACGATGAGGGAGATGTTGGAATTGGAACTTCAACTCCAAGTTCGGCTCTTGATGTTATCGGTATGGCTACAGTAGATAATGTTTCTTCTCACGGAAGCAGTTCACTAACTTTATTCGGAGGAGATGTTATTAATCTTCAGTCTCCTAACGGAATGCAATATAGTAATGGAAATAATATAGAAAGTTATTTGAATAATAATGAAATTTATTTTAATTTTTCTGATCCGACGGATAGCAATGCCGGTGCAACATTGAATTTTTACAAACAAGGACTTTCCGGATACTTTAATTCAGATGATGGTTCCAGTGGAAGTCTTAATATTACTAATAGCGAAACTTACTCAGGTTTTTATAATGGCCATGACAGTTCCTATGGAAGTTCAGAAATAACTAACTCTGGAGTAGATTTGAGTTTTTCTAATGAATCAAATAATAATTCATTTGGAAATATAGCAGTTTATCCATTTGAATTCGGAACATCTTTTCAAAATGGTTCCAATAGCGGGCATATATATGCAGAAGATACTGCTCTTGATATAAGTGGAACAGATATAAACGGCGGCAGTGGAATTCACTCTGTTGAAGTAAGTCCAAACACTGCTTCCATTTTTGGACAGAGCACAACATCAGATCCTTATTATAATTTAACAGTAGATAAAGATAATGGACTATCGCTTTCATTCAGTACGACAACTCCGGTATTTACAGTTCTTACAAACGGAAATGTCGGAATTGGAACAACAACTCCATCACAAGCTTTGACGGTGAATGGAAATCTTGCTTTGGCTGGCGCAATTTTTGACAGCACAAATGCTTCTGGTACAGCTGGAATGATTTTGGAAAGCACTGGAACTTCTACTTTGTGGGCTGATTCGGCTTCCTTAACTGGAGAAGCTGGATATAATTGGACGGCACAAACCGCGCCAGGATCTTATCCATGGTCGTCTATTGTTTACGGCGATGGAAAATTTGTCGCTGTATCTTATGACGGACATGTTATGAATTCTTCCGACGGAATAAACTGGGCAACTTCGACGGCTGCTGAGGCAAACAGTTGGAATTCAGTAACTTATGGAAATGGATTATTTGTTGCAGTTTCAAGCAGTGGAGCACATCAAGTTATGATTTCCAAGGATGGAATAAATTGGACACCTGAGATTGCTGCAGCATCATATAGTTGGAATTCAGTTGCATACGGTGATGGAAAATTTGTTGCGATAGCAGCGGGACTATGGACGATGTCTTCTCCTGATGGAATAAATTGGACGTATGAAACACCTCTTTCAGGAGACAATTGGTATTCAATAACTTATGGCAATGGATTATTTGCTGCAATAGGAAATGGAGGTTCAATTGCTACTTCTCCTGATGGAATAAATTGGACGGCGCGAACTTCATTTACCAGCGGACCTTGGAATTCAATAACTTATGGCAACGGATTATTTGTGGCAGTTTGTGGCAATGGCAGTGGTTCAATTGAAACTTCTCCCGATGGAATAAATTGGACATATCAGGCATCCACTCCAACTCCGATTGGATCATCACGTTCAATAACTTATGGCAACGGATTATTTGTAGTTATTTCAAACAACAGTTCGAATACAACTCAAATCCTAACTTCTCCTGATGGAATAAATTGGACGGCCCGAACATCTTCAGAAGCAAATACTTGGAATGCAGTAGCTTATGGCAATGGAACTTTTGTTGCAGTTTCTCAAGATGGCACTTACCATGTCATGATTTCAGGCAAAACAGATTCAAATATAATTCCTACAGATAATATTTATCAAGGTGGAATGAATATTTTTGGATATGTCGGCATTGGAACAACAACCCCATTCGCTCCTCTAACTGTCATCAGTGCAACCGACACGCCATATGTCCTTGCAGTTTACGGAGGCAATGGAAGTTCAACAGCAGGAAGTGGAGTTGTCATGACAACCGGTAATGGTGGTCAAACCGGCTTAGTCGGAGCACCTGGTGGAAATTTCTCATTTACAACTGGAATAGGAGGTTCTGCTGTCTCAGGTGAATCAACTGGGGCGAACGGAGGTGATTTTCTAGTTACAACAGCTGCTGGAGGTAATTCAACAGGGCACCAAGCAGGCGGACGAGGAGGTAATATGACAATTTTACTTGGTAATGGAGGTACTGGTTATGGCGGAGGAGTTGGCGGATCATATTCAATTACTGCAGGTAATGGTAATACTGGAACTTCCAATGGAGCCGGAGGAGGCATAAGTCTTATCGCAGGAAATTCTCCAGGTGGAATTTCTGGTAATATTACTTTTACTCCAGGCAATAATGGAACAAATGCAACTGGCAGTGTAATCATTTCAACTCTCGCAGGATTAGGCAGTGTTGTTACACTAGGATCAAATGGTTCTCTAACCGCTATCTCTTCAACTTCACTTTCAAGTTTGTATGTAAGTCCAAGTCATGTAAATAATTGGGAATATAGATTCAATACCACACCTCTTACTCAAAGTGTTACAAATATTTCCGTTCTCTCAACCACAACAGTTTCGGGTGCTTCAGATTACGGAACATGGGATGGTCAACATCTATGGGTATCACAGTTTGCTGCTCACTCAATTACAGAACTAAATGAAAACGGAGTTGTTATGGCCACTTATACTTTTGCAAGCAACATCAATCCTCAACAATTAGCTTATGATGGCAGATATATATGGGTAGCAAGTGCAGATGCATACGGAACATTAATAAAATTTAATCCAACAACAGGAGCTTCATCTACAACAATTATGAATCCAGGAGGCACAGGCTCCGGCGGTATTCAAGGAATTCTTTGGGATGGAAGCAAGTTGTGGATAGGTCTTGGATCACTAAATGATGTTCTAAGATTTAATACTGTAACTGGATCAGTTGAAGCTACTTCAACTGGAGATACAAACGTAAATGGTTTGGCCATGATGGATATTCCTGAAAATGGAGGAGTTACAAGATATATTTTTGCAGCTTGTACTAACTTTATAGCAAAAATAAATGGAAGCACCATGACATCATCTATTATTGGTACTCCTGCAGCCACATATCGCATAGCTACAGATGGAGATTTTCTTTACGGAGCTTCTTACTTAGCAAGCACAACAAATTCAACTGTACAAAAATATGATGCAAGAACTGGTACAAAAATTGTCAGTTGGAATTCCGGAACACTTCTAAATACAATTGCATTTGATGGAAGATATATCTGGGTTTCTGGAGATGATGAAACTACAACTGTTCACGACAGAACGAGCGGAGCTGTTATTGCAACTCTTCCATATAGCGGAAAATCCGATCTTATCTTTGATGGAACATATATGTGGTCTGTGGATTCAACTAGTGGCACTGTCAGGAAAATTAGTATCGGTGAACAAATGGG
>PLOL01000019.1 GCA_003142075.1 Patescibacteria group bacterium
ATATGGCGCGCGAATAGAATCCGTCAAAAAAATCTGCGGAAGCATTTCTGATGAAGAAAAAAGCAAGATTGAAATAATAAAATTCATAAACGCTTTAGAAATTGAACTGAAAAAACACATCGATTTTTTGAAAGCGGAAAAAACTGAGCTAGATTTGTTTGAAGAAATAGAAAAGATAAGACAATATGCCGGCGAGCAGTCGCCATCGCTGAAAATGCTTCTGGAGCATATGTCATTGCTTTTGCCTGTATTCTAAGATTAATCTTTGCTATAATAGTCGTATAAATTTATAAAGATAATTTTTAAAAACATGGCTTACGATTTCAAGAAATTAAAAGAAAATATAAAAGGTGTGGAGGAATGGCTCAAGAAAGAATATTCAGGGCTTCGAACAGGCATTGCCAGCCCAAGTATTTTGGATGGAGTTGTCGTTGAAGTTTATGGTTCAAGAATGCCGATAAATCAGCTAGCAAATATAGGAATCGAAGATGCGAGAGTTATCAGAATAACTCCTTGGGACAAATCACAAGCGAAAGCAATTGAGAAAGCCATCACGCTCGCAAATCTAAATGTTTCTGTTGGAATAGACGACAAAGGCGTCAGAATATTTTTTCCAGAATTAACAGGTGAAAGAAGAACTCTTCTCATTAAAACTGCAAAAACAAAACTTGAAGATGCAAAAGTAAATATCAGAGGTTTCCGCGATGAAGTCTTAAAAGATATTGAAGACAAAAAGAAAAAAGGCGAAATGCCGGAAGACGATATGTTCAGAAACAAAGCTGAAATGCAGAAAATAGTTGATGAAGGAAATTTGGCAATGGAAAGTCTGCTTGATAAAAAAGAAAAGGAAATTAACTCTTAACCCGTTAAAGTTTTTGCCAATGTTTGTTAAAAATTGGTTTTATGAACAATGTGGTGTTTTTGATAGAAGTTATTTAAGAATGTTGGTTGTTATGTCAAAACAAACAATTTTTATTGGCAAAAATTTTCTCGGGTAAATGATCTACAAAATCAAAGAATATAAAAATAAGCTAATTGAAAAAGCTTTTAAGGATGGAATGAGAGAATTCAATAAGTTTTTTGATTTTAATTGGAATTTAGGTATCCCAAATATCTGCGTATTAAATAGTAGAAAAGAAATAGATATAGTTAAAAATTATAAAAGTGAAGAATGGTTAATAGGATGGGCAGATGGGAGAACAATATATATTCTTGATAACAAGAATATGGAAAAAGAAAGCAGTCATAATAAACTTTCTGAAGAAGAATATGCTGCTTATATTAAACATGAACTATGCCATATTTTTTATTATAAGGTTTCAAAAGGATATCATGAACCAGCTTGGTTAAAGGAGGGTATGGCAATATATTTATCTGGACAATTAAAATATAAAAAACCAATTAAAAACTTTTCAAATTTTCTTGAATTTTATAAAAAAGGTGTAGCCGGAGTTTATGCCGAGAGCGGAATGGCTGTTAAATTATTAGTTGAAAATTTTGATAATAAAAAGTTACTAAATTTAATTTATAATATAAGAAAAATTGATAATAAAAAAGAATTTTCTAAATTATTCAAGAAAATATACGGCTTTGATTTGAATTATAAGAATTTTAATAATTTATTGCATAAAAAATAAAATGACTGTAATTTTATTCATCGTCATTCTTGCCGCTTTGGTTTTTGTGCATGAGCTCGGACATTTTGTCATGGCCAAGATTTTTGGTATAAGAGTGGATGAATTTGCCCTTGGTTTTCCGCCCAAAATAATAGGCTTTAAGAAAGGCGAGACAGAATACAATTTAAACCTTATACCGCTTGGTGGATATGTAAAAATTTTTGGCGAGGATGTCACCGATGAAACAACTTCCGGTCCGGACAGCAAAAGAAGTTTTATAAATGCGGCAAAATGGAAACAAATTGTCGTTCTTTTGGCCGGTATTCTTATGAATATAATTTTTGCCTGGATTTTGATTTCAATTTCTTTTAATTTTGGAATGCTTACCTCGATCGAAAATCAGTATGCAAGTAATGCAAAAAATGTTTCTGTGATGGTTTTGTCAGTACTTAAAGATTCGCCGTCAGAAATTGCTGGACTCAAAGAAGGCGACACAATTTTAGAAATCGATTCCGGAAAAACAAAAATAATTTCTCCAAGCACTACTGATATTCAAAATATTATTTCTGAAAGCAACCAAAGTATAAATATTGAATATCAAAGAGCAAATGCGACTGGAACTGTAAATATTGTTGCTACAAATGGAATTGTCGCCGGCAAAAAAGCTATAGGAATTTCAATGGGACTTGTTGGAATCGTAAAATATGGTTTCTTCCAATCTTTTGTCGAGGGTGCAAAACTTACTGCAATTGAAGTATCAAGTATTGCTCAAGGAATTTATGGTTTCATCGTCGGAGCTTTCAAAGGACAAAGCGGTTTGCTTTCTCAAATCACAGGTCCTGTCGGAATTGAAGGAATGGTTGGTCAGGCAAGCAGTATGGGGATTTCATATCTTTTAGGTTTTATCGCGCTGATTTCAATAAATCTTGCGATGCTGAATCTTGTTCCTTTTCCTGCGCTTGATGGTGGAAGAATTTTATTTGTTTTGATTGAAACAGTCATCAGAAAAAGAATAAAGCCTGCGATTGCAAACTGGGCAAACACAATCGGTTTTGTCCTTCTCATTGCACTGATGCTTTTTGTAACTTACAAAGATATTTTGAGATTGATTAAATAAAATATTTTTCGCTCTAAATTTTAATTTTAATTTTTAATATATCAGCATGAAAATTTACAACTAGTCAAGAGTTTTGTTTTAGCGTAAAATAATGTAATATTTAGGCCATATGAGACAATCAAAGTTGCTTACAAAGACCCGCAAAGAAGGTCCTAAAGACGAAGTTTCAAAAAATGCGAATCTCCTTATTCGTGCAGGATTTATAAATAAAGAAATGGCCGGAGTTTATGATTATCTTCCGCTCGGACTTCGAGTCATGCAGAAAATTGAAAATATAATTCGCGATGAGATGAATAAGCTCGGCGGATTGGAAATGAAGACTTCCATAATTCAAAGCAAAGAAGTTTGGGAAAAATCAAACAGATGGAGCGATGAGTTGGTTGATAATTGGTTCAAGACAAAATTAAAAAATGGCACAGAAGTTGGTTTATCTTTTACAAATGAAGAAGCTTATGCAAATATTTTAAAACAATACATCAGCTCTTATAAAGATCTGCCCGTCTATCCTTACGATTTTAAAAGTATTTTTAGAAACGAAGCGAGAAGCAAATCTGGAATGTTGAGAGGAAGAGAATTTTATTGGAAAGCGATGTATTCATTTTCTAAAGATGAAAATGAACACGATGAATTTTATGAGAAATCAAAAATAGCTTATAAAAATATTTTTGACAGAGTCGGCATCGGACATCTGACTTATCTTACTTTCGCATCAGGCGGAACTTTTTCGAAATTTTCTCATGAATTTCAGGCCGTAACTCCAGCTGGCGAAGATACGATTTATTTTGATGAAAAAAAGAAAATTGCCGTAAACAGAGAAGTGTATAATGACGAAGTTTTAAAGAGTCTCGGTTTAGAAAAAAATAAATTAGTTGAGCTCAAATCAATCGAAGTTGGAAACATATTTTCTCTCGGCACAAAATTTTCAGAACCTTTTGATTTGAAATACAAAAATGAAAAAAGCGAAGATAAATTTGTAGTTATGGGAAGTTATGGCATTGGTCTTGGAAGATTGATGGGAACTGTTGTGGAGATTCTTTCTGATGAAAAGGGAATGATTTGGCCTGTATCCATTGCACCTTTCAAAGTTCATCTTGTCGAGCTGATTTCAGAAAATATCAAAGTTAAAGAAACTGCAGAAAAGCTTTATAATGAGCTTGCAAAAGCCGGAATTGAGGTGTTATATGATGACAGGAATGCGCGTGCTGGAGAAAAGTTCAATGACTCTGATTTGATAGGTATTCCTATAAGAATTGTCGTCAGTGAAAAAGGGTTGGAAAAAGGCGAGTTTGAAATCAAACAGAGAATGGATGGAAAAGTTTTGAGTCTTAAAGAAAATGAGATTATAAATTTTGTTGAAAAATATAAATAATTATTGCCGTTAATTTAAAACATGCTTGATAATTTAAAGAAAAAATTAAATAAATACTTATATAACGATATAGGATTAGACCTAGGTACCGCAAATACTCTGGTTTATCTTTCTGGAAAAGGAATCGTCATCAACGAGCCGTCTGTTGTCGCGATGAATCAAAAAACTGGAAGAGTTGTTGCTGTTGGAACGCAGGCAAAAGAAATGCTCGGAAGAACTCCTCCGCATATTGTCGCTGTAAGACCGCTTGTTGACGGAGTCATTTCCGATTTTGAAGTTACCGAAGAAATGATTGCATATCTTATAAAAAAAGCTGAAGAATTTTCTCCAAAAATGTTCGGTCCGAGAGTTGTTGTAGGAGTACCAAGCGGAGTAACGAATGTTGAAATTCGCGCAGTTCGCGACGCTACGAGAAATGCCGGCGCTCGTGAAGTTCATATTGTAGAAGAGCCAATGGCTGGAGCAATTGGAATCCGACTTCCTATAAATGAGCCTATCGGAAGCATGGTTATAGATATCGGCGGAGGAACTACGGATATTGCCATCATATCTTTGGGCGGAATTGTCAGATCCAAAAATCTGCGAATCGCCGGCGATAAATTAAATAACGATATCATCAGCTATATAAGAAGCGAATTCAAGATTTTAATTGGTGAAAAGACTGCAGAAAACGTAAAAATGTCTATAGGTGCGGTTGTTCCTGGAGAACATTTGGAAGCACCGATAAAAGGAAGGGATTTGATAACCGGTCTGCCAAGAGAAGTTATTTTGACTGATGCTGACATCAGAGAAGCCATGGCTGCTTCGATTGAAAGCTTGGTTGAAGCGACAAAAGAAGTTTTGGAAACTACTCCTCCTGAAATTCTTACAGACATCATGCAAAGAGGGATTTATCTTTTTGGCGGCGGAGCTCTTATCAAAGGTCTTGATAGGCTTTTAAGCGATTATCTAAAGATACCGGTGAAATTTGTCGATGATCCATTGACCGCAGTGGCGAGAGGAACAGGAGTCATACTTGAAAATATGGAACTTTATAGCGAATCGTTAATTCAAAACGAAGATGAACTTCCACCTAAGAAATAATTTTTCAGACAAGGAAATTACGGGAAGAAATATTTTCTTAGCGATTATTTTTCTGGCAATAATTGTATTTATTTTTTCTTTGTCATGGACAAGAAATATTTTGTTCAGTGTAGGCTCTCCTCTTTGGTCTGTAAAAAATGAAGTTTCATATTTTTTTGAGGAAAATATCAGTTTGCTGAATTCAAAATCAAATTTGATTGCGGAAAATGATTCACTCGAGGTGCAGATAAAATCCGATGCAGAAAATCAGGCGCTGTACGGCGTGCTTCAGGCTGAAAATAGCGATTTGCAAAATATTTTGAATAGAAAAAACAGTAATCAAAATCTTCTGCTTTCTTCCGTTTTAGTCAAACCATTTTTGTCTCCATACGACACTCTTTTAATAGATGTCGGTTCATCAACCGGCGTAATTGTCGGCGATAAAGTTTTGTATAATGGCGACACTTTTATAGGATATATTTCACAAGTCTATGAGAATACTTCAAAAGTCACATTGTATTCTTCACCTGGCGAAAAAGTCGATGTTTTGATCGGCAGCGATTCCATAGAAAAAGAAGCAACTGGCTTGGGCGGAGGAAATTTTAATGTCGAAATACCGAAAGAAAGCGATATAAAAGAAGGCGATGCGATAACAATACCGTCTATTTCTGCAAATGTTTTTGGTATTGTTGAAAAAATAGAATCAAAAGATTCCGATTCATTTGAAACTATATTGTTCAAAAGTCCAGTTAATATTTCCGAATTAAAATTTGTTGAAATTGATTTGGATAATAAAAAATAATATGTCTAGGATTTTAATAAATCTGCTGATTGTTCTTTCAGTATTTGTTTTTCCGCCATATGTATCGGCGCTCATAATTTTATTGGCAATATTTTTCATAAATAATTTTTTTGAGACGATTGCTTGGGGAGCGCTTATAGACATATTATACGGAGGCGGAACTATTTTCGGTTTGCATTTTGCATATTTTTTTACAGCAATAATTTTTATTTTCTATCTGTTTTCCTTTAAATTTAAAAAAATGCTAAGATTGTCTTTCCGATAGAAATTTTATCATGGCTAGAAAATTTAGAGACATTTTTAAAAGCAATCCATATGAAAAGAGGATTAAAGACATTGATCCTGATGAAATATTTCTTGATTCTCAAAATCTGCCCAAGTTTGATGTAAATCAGTTTGAAGGCAGGCTGGAAAAACCTATTCCTCAGAGCACTTTTGCAATATTTGGCATAGCTTGTTTTTTGATTTTTATAGTTTTCTTTTTTCGTTCATTCGATTTGCAAATCGTTAACGGAAAGATTTATTTTCAGAGGAGCCAGAATAATATGCTGGATGACACTGTGCTTTTTGCAAACAGGGGAGTTATTTCTGACAGGAATGGAACTCCTCTCGCATGGAATGTTACAAGTTCTAGCACGGATGATCAAGCTTTTTCATTGAGAAAATATATTGATTTGCCGGGCTTGGCTCATGTTCTGGGTTATGTGAAATATCCCTCAAAGGATAGTTCAGGTTTTTATTATAAGGAAGATTTTTCAGGTGAAGCTGGAGTTGAAAAATATTATAACGACACTCTTTCCGGTACGAATGGAATGAAAATTGTCGAAGTCGATGCTGCTGGAAAATTGCAATCTGAAAGTGTTGCAGAACCTCCGGTTGATGGCCAAAATTTGACCTTGTCGATAGATTCTAAATTGCAGAATGAAATGTATAATACCATTTCATCTTTGGCACAGAGCGTAGGATTTACAGGAGGTGCCGGCGTGATCATGAATGTAAATACTGGCGAAGTTCTGGCTATGACAAGTTATCCCGAATATAATTCCCAAATTTTGACTGATGGCACAGATACTGCAGCCATAAATCAATATTTGACGAATAAAAATAATCCATTTTTAAACAGAATCACGGATGGTCTTTATACTCCCGGCTCGATTGTAAAACCTTACATGTCCATGGCAGCTTTGACTGAAAATATAATCGATCCAAATAAAAAAATATTGAGCACAGGATCGATTTCAATTCCAAATCCCTATAATCCGTCAATTCCATCTGTCTTCAATGACTGGCGTCCTCAAGGATGGATAGATATGGAGCAAGCGATAGCAGTTTCTTCCGATGTTTATTTTTATGAAGTCGGAGGAGGATATCAGGATCAGAAAGGTTTGGGAATAAATCTTATAAAAAAATATATGAATATGTTCGGCTTGGGAGAAGATTTGCCGAATGGATTTTTCAGCGGAGAAACTGGAACTGTTCCTGATCCAGCGTGGAAAGCTGTAAACTTCAACGGACAAGCATGGAACATCGGAGATACATATCACACTTCAATCGGACAATATGGTTTTCAAGTTACGCCGATACAAATGGTAAGAGCTGTCGCCAGCATTGCCAATAATGGCAAACTCATGGATCCTTCAATTTTGCTAGGCGGAAATCCTAATGATTTTATTCAATTGAATTTGAATCCGGCCAATTTCCAAATAGTCAGAGATGGAATGCATCTTGGAACTCAAACTGGCGGAGTTGCAGTTGGACTAGATGTCGATTATCTTTCACTCGCTGCAAAAACAGGAACAGCCGAGCTTGGTACGCAAAAACAATTCGTCAATTCTTGGGTTACCGGATTTTTCCCGTATGATAATCCAAAATATGCTTTTGCTGTGATAATGGAAAAGGGACCTGAAAGCAATGATTTGGGAGGAGTCTATGTTATGCGCCAAGTTTTGGATTGGATGCATGTAAATGAACCGCAATATTTGCAATAAAATTAGTTATTAAATAAGACCTATTTTGACTTTGGAGCAAAAAATTGCTAAAATACTGGCAAGTTTTATTAATTAAATTTCGAATATCGTTGCACCTAAATATGACGTCTGTGTAGCGTGATTTCGCAAAACCAATATGGAAGAAAAAAGAGAATATCTCACAAAACAGAAATACGATGAATTGGTAGCTGAACTTAAAGAATTGAAAAATGTCAAAAGGAAAGAAGTTGCTGAAGCACTCGATTATGCGAGAGGTCTTGGAGATTTGTCAGAAAATGCCGAGTACCATGAAGCGAGATCACAGCAAGCTGATATTGAAGAAAGAATAATAAAGATTGAAAATGTGCTTACGAATACAACTGTTGTCGAGGATAAGCATGGAGATCATGTTGTCATAGGTAGCACTGTTGTCGTGGAAAAACCTGATGGTTCAAAAAAAATGACGCTAAAAATAGTCGGTTCAACGGAGTCAGATATTTCATTGGGTAAAATTTCAAACAGATCTCCAATCGGCGCAGCTGTTTTGGGAAAAAAGAAAGGAGACAGTTTCTCTTTCATGAGTCCATCAGGAAAAATGGAATATAAAGTTGTAGATGTCAAATAAATAAAATAAATGTCTTCTCTTGAAGAATTGGTAAATATAAGAATAGAAAAATTAAAACTGCTGGAAAAGGCGGGAATGAATCCGTATCCGTCAGTTTCAAAAAAGGAATATCCTTTGTCAGAAGCTATTGCTGATTTTGAAAAAATATCAAAAAATAAATCGGTAATTCTTGCCGGCAGGATCATGGCGATAAGAGGCCAAGGCGGTCTTGTATTTTTCAATATAAATGATGGCACCGGAACTTTCCAAGGATTGCTGAAAAAAGATGAAATGGACGAAAAAGTTTTTGATTTGTTCCAATCTGCGATTGACATAGGAGATTTTATAGAAATAAGCGGAAAGCTTTTTATTACAAAAAGAGGAGAAAAAACTCTTCAGGTTGTGGATTGGAAAATTCTTACAAAAAGTCTGAGACCGATGCCGGAAAAATGGCACGGGCTTCAAGATGAAGAAGACAGATTGAGAAAAAGATATTTGGATATAATATTCAATCCCGAAGTAAAAGATACTATAGAAAAAAGAGCGAAATTTTTCAGCTCGATGAGAAAATTTTTGGTTGATAAAGGTTTTATGGAAGTTGATACTCCTGTTTTGGAAAATCCCGCAGGTGGCGCTGAAGCAAAGCCTTTTGTCACCCATTATAATGCTTACGACACGGATGTTTATCTGAGAATTTCTCCGGAACTTTGGCTCAAACGACTTATGGTCGCCGGTTTTCCAAAGATTTCTGAAATAGGCAGGATTTTTAGGAATGAAGGCGCCGATGCTGAGCATTTGCAGGATTATACGATGATGGAATTTTATTGGGCGTATGCAGATTATCATGATGGCATGAAACTCGTGGAAGAAATGTATAAATATATCGCCCAAGAAACTTTTGGGACTCTGAAGTTTAAAATAAAAGATTTTGATGTCAATCTAGGAGGAAAATGGGAAACATACGATTATGTAAAAATTATAAAAGAAAAAACAGGCATAGACATTCTTTCAGCGGATGTAAAAGATATCGAAAAGAAACTTAAAGAATTGAAAGTGGAATATGACAGCAAAGGTTTTAATCTGAACAGAGGAATCGATTCTTTGTGGAAATTTTGCAGAAGACAGATCGGCGGTCCAGGTTTTCTCATTAATGTTCCAGTTATGATGGAGCCTTTGGCAAAAAGAATGGAAAATAATAAAAATCTTGTTGAAAGATTCCAGGTTATTCTTGCCGGTTCAGAAAATGGCAAAGGTTTCAGCGAGCTCAATGATCCGATGGACCAGATGAACAGATTCAAAGAACAGGCAAAGCTCAGGGAAGGCGGAGATGAAGAAGCGCAAATGATGGACAGTGATTTTGTTGAAGCGCTTGAATATGGAATGCCACCGACTTGCGGATTCGGACTTTCTGAAAGATTGTTCAGTTTTCTTGCCGACAAGCCGATAAGAGAATGTCAGATTTTTCCGTTTATGAGGCCGAAAGATTAAAATTTTAATAAAAATTAAAAAATTAAAAAAGGATTTTCGCAAAACGAAAATCCTTTTTTAATTTTTTTCGAGCGATTTTTGTTGAAAAATTATTCGAACTGTTGATAACTTGATTTTTAATTTTCATTTTTTTAAATAATTTTAAATTAACCTTATTTTAAGCTATAAAAATAGGAATATTTTTTTGTATTTTTCTGTGATGAGAGTGAGTATTTTTGTTGCATAGTGGGATAAAGTGCTATAAAATATACTACATGTGGGATGAAGTGGGATTTAAACTTTTTCTCAACAAAAAACTATTATGCTTATCGGAGAATACATTCACACATTGGACGAAAAAAAGAGAGTTTCTCTTCCTATTAAATTTCGCAAAGAAGTCGGCAAAAAAATAATAGTCACCGCCGGACTTGATAATTGCCTTTGGATTTTTACGATTGCTCAGTGGAAAAAAATCTCTGAAAAACTTTCAAATTTCTCAATGCTTCAAGCGGATAACAGAAGCTTCAACAGATATATGTTTGGTTCTGCTACAGAAGTTGAAGTCGATACAATCGGCAGAATTCTTCTTCCAGAATTTTTAGTTTCAAGAGCCGTCCTCAAAAACAAAGTCGCAGTCGTCGGAGTACAGGACAGGATAGAAATTTGGAATGAAACATCTTGGAAGGAATACAAAGAAGTGGTTGAAAAGAAGGCCGATCAGTTAGCGGAAAAACTCGGACAAGCAGGCGCGCTTTAATAAAATGATACACAAGACAGTTCTTTTAAATGAATCAATAGAAAAGCTGAATCTCAAAGATGGATCAATCTACTTTGACGGAACTTTGGGAGGCGCAGGACATTCTTCGAAAGTCTGTTCTGATTTTGGAGACAAAGTCAGAATTATAGCGACTGACAGAGATAATCTTGCAATAAGAAATGCCGAAGAAAAACTTTCAAAGATCGGCTGTTCTGCGAACCTCATCCTTTCAGATTACAGAAATATGGATGTGGTTTTGAAAAATCTTGGAGTCGAAAAAGTTGACGCAATACTTCTTGACTTGGGACTTTCTTCAGATCAGCTTGATGCTTCGGGAAGAGGATTTAGTTTTAAAAATAATGAACCGCTTCTCATGACTTTTTCAGAAGATAATCAAAAAGTCGATGCACAAGTGATATTGAATAATTGGAGCGAAGAAACGATAGCGGATATTTTATACGGATACTCGGATGAAAGATATTCAAGAAGAATTGCAAAAGCTGTCGTTTCAGCGAGAAAAATCAAACCCATAATGACGACATTCGATTTGGTGGAAATTATCAGAAGTGCGGTGCCGGCAGTTTACCAGAGAGGAAAAACGCATTTCGCCACGAAAACTTTCCAAGCTTTGAGAATCGCGGTGAATGATGAAATTACGGCACTCAAAGATGGAATGAGAAAAGGCTGGGAATTGCTGAATGTAGGCGGAAGGATGGCAATAATTTCATTTCATAGTGTTGAAGACAGGGAAGTAAAATTTTTTTTCAAGAATAAATCTAAAAATGAAGAAGGAAAGCTTATAAATAAAAAACCGATAATTCCAACAGATGAAGAAGTCAGGGAAAATCCGAGGTCGAGAAGCGCAAAATTGAGAGTGATAGAAAAAATTAAATAAAAAATAAAATGGTCAGACAAATAATAAAAAATCAAATAGAAAAAATCGAATACAGGGAAAAGAAAATCTTCTGGTCTCTCTTCTCTGTATTTGTATTTTTCATAATTTCATACGGATTTTTGCTGAATGGCGCGATAATGAATGCAGTTTCAAAACAAAATATTGAAGATCAGATGACGTCACTGAGTTCGGATGTCAATTCTTTGGAATCTCAATATTTTTCTTTAGAAAACGGAATATCTATGGATTTGGCCATGTCTCGCGGTTTTGTACAGGTTTCATCGAATCAATTTGCAATTGTTGAACCTGCTCAGAAAGCTTTATCATTGTCTATAAATGAAAACTAATGCTTTTCAAAATAAAGTAAGGATATTTTTTTGTTTTATTATTCTTTTTGCTTTGATCATGGTTGTTCGGTTGTATTTTCTGCAAATAGTTTATGGAAAAAATTATACGGAGAAAGCCGACACTCAATACACGAATATTTCAGTAGATACTTACGACAGAGGCAGTATATTTTTTCAGGATAAAGATGGAAATCTGCTCACAGCTGCTGGCTTGAAAAGCGGTTATATTTTGGCGATCAATCCGAAATTGATGGCAACCGATACTGATGAATATTATAATAAGATTTCTGCAATCATAACTATTGACGAAAGCGATTTCTATTCCAAAGCTTCGAAAATAAATCAAACATATGAAGTCATAGCGCAGCAAGTTTCTGAAGACGACATTAAAAAAATAGATGATCTCAATTTGACCGGACTTATAATCAGTCAAGAAAATTGGAGATATTATCCCGGAAACAGTTTGGCTTCAAATGTTGTCGGTTTTGTCGGATATGATAATAGCGGAACAACTATTGAAGGAAGATATGGGCTTGAAAAATATTATGATAGCAATTTGGTAAGGAATGACAGCGACATGTATTTGAATTCTTTTGCCGAAATATTTTCGAATATAAAAAATAGTTTTGTAGATTCCACGGATAGGGAAGCTGACATCGTAACTTCAATTGATCCTGAAGTGCAGGATTTTGTCGAAAAGGAAATAGCCGCGACAAATCAAAAGTGGCAATCGCAGACAACAGGTGCGATTGTAATTGATCCGACAACAGGAGAAATATATGCGATGGCAACTTATCCGACATTTGATCCGAATAATCTTCAGGATGTGACGAATGTCACTGATTTTGCAAATCCTCTGGTTTCAAATCAGTATGAGATGGGTTCAATTATAAAGGCTCTTACAATGGCAGCGGGTATTGATTCTGGTGCTGTTACAGCAACATCAACATATAACGATACAGCTTCGATCACCGTTGATGGAAGCACGATTCACAATTATGACCTTCGTGGACGAGGAATAATTCCTATGCAACAAATTCTCAATCAATCTTTGAATGTTGGTGCGTCATATGTTGCAACAAAGATGGGAAAACCGACAATGTTAAAATATTTTGAAGCATATGGAATTGGTTCTGAAACAGGAATTGATTTGCCGGCTGAAGCCGCAGGAAATATTAGCAATCTTCTCGATAATCTCAATAATAAAAAACAAGTTGAGTATGACACAGCATCATTTGGACAGGGTATCTCAATGACACCGATTGGTGCAGTTGCCGCATTATGTACGCTTGCAAATGGTGGTAAACTTATTATTCCTCATGTTGTAAAGGAAATAGACTATAAAGTTGGACTCCCGCAAATAATTGATTATACAAATGAAGCAAAACAAGTTTTGAAACCCTCGACTTCTGTTGTAGTTACGCAAATGCTTATTAATGTTGTCGATCAAGAGCTTGATAAAATTATAGGTAGCTCGATTGTCATGCCACATTACAGCATTGCAGCAAAAACAGGAACGGCACAAATGGCTCGTCCGGCAAGCGAAGGTGGCGGGTATTATCCGGCTAGTCATGATTTACATTCATTTTTTGCATATTTTCCAGCCTATAAACCGCGTTTTCTAATTTTTATCTATACTGTCGCTCCACAGGATACAGGAAATCCTCAAGCTGATGAATATGCGGATCAGACGCTGACATTTCCATTATTTGATATGATTAACTTTTTAATAAATTATTATCAAATACCGCCGGACAGGTAACTAAATCATCGGATTTTTATAAGGAAAATATGCTAGAATAAAAAAATGAAATCAACATTCAAAAAAATCGTATCGCTGATAATCAGGTTTGAGGCGATCTTAATTATCAAAAAATACAAGCCAAAAATAATATCTGTCACAGGAAGCGTGGGCAAGACCTCGACGAAAGATGCAATTTTTGCCGTCATGTCGAGCACATTTTCTGTCAGAAAAAGCGAGAAGAGCTTCAACAGCGATATAGGAATTCCTTTGACTATTTTGGGATGTCCGAATGCATGGTTCAATCCCATAAAATGGCTTGGAAATATTTTACGAGGTTTGGAAATAATTATTTTTAATTCGAATTATCCGAAATGGCTTATTCTTGAAGTTGGAGCAGACAGGCCGGGAGATATAAAATCAGTTTCAAAATGGCTGAAGTCTGATATCGTGGTTCTCACTGCTTTTGCTAAAGTTCCCGTTCATATTGAATTTTTCAAAGACAGGGAAGCTGTGATAAGAGAAAAAAAATATCTTGTTGATGCACTGAAACGCGACGGAACACTTATTGTAAATGGCGATGATGAAGATTCTATGAAAATAAAAGAAGGCGCGAAAAACATTTCTTTTGTTTATGGAACGGATAAAACTGCCGATTTGATCGCAAGCGAAGCTAAACCTTACTATGATGATAATGGAGAAATAGCAGGAACTGCTTTCAAAGCCGAATATAATGAAAATATAGTTCCGATTTTTATAAAGAATTCATTGGGAGCAAAAAGCATTTATTCTTCCTTGGCTGCCATCGCTGTCGGATTGACTCAAAAAATAAATTTGGTCAAATCTGGAGAAGCATTGATGAATCTGGAAGCATCAAAAGGAAGGATGAGAATAATAAAAGGCATAAAAAATACTACAATCATCGATGACACTTACAATTCATCTCCGATTGCTCTTTCTTCCGCTCTCCAAACTTTGAAAGAAATAAAACCAAAAAATAAAGGCAGAAAAATCGCTGTTCTTGGCGACATGATGGAACTCGGAAAACATTCTGTCGATGAACATTATAAGGCAGGGAAGCTTGTGGCTGAAGTCTGTAAGATTTTGATTACTGTTGGTATTCGTTCCAGAAAAATGGCTGAAGGAGCTTTGGATGGGCTCATGGATGAAGGAAAGATATTTCAATTTGAAACTTCTAGCGAAGCAGGTTTATTTTTGCAGGATTTATTGAAAGAAAATGATATAATACTAGTGAAGGGTTCGCAGACTACGAGAATGGAAAAAGTTGTGGAAGAAGTCATGCTTGAACCCGAAAAGGCCGGAGATTTATTAGTAAGACAAGAAGAAGATTGGAAAAATAAATAAAATGACAATACCAGAAAATAAACAGGAAAGTAATAATGTAGAACAGAATCAGAAGGATTTTTTTGATATGATTCCTACAAAAGAAAGGAATGCATTTCAATATGTTCTTTTGAAAAAGATGGGAGCAGAGAGAGGAAATCATGAATTACAATCGGAGTTATCAACAAATTTTAGCGCAGATATGCACCGAATTATTGATGATACTAGCAGGAAAGATAATAAACAAATAAGAGCTTTGATTATGGAAGGGAAAAATGAAGAAGCTGCGGAAATTGTTGATGAAATCTTAAAAAAGGAAATATATAATTAAAAAATAAAAAGCCGGGATTATTTTCCCGGCTTTTTTGTTAATCGTCATCTTCATCTTTAAAGCCGATGAATAATGGAACGATAAACATTACTAACCCAATGACAACCAAGGCTATAATAGAAAATGTAATAAAATTACTCTGTACTTTTAGCTTGCTTGCCGAGGCGTAAAACATTCTAAACCATCCTATGTTCAGGATGATTCCAAGCGCGAAAATTGGAATGAAAAAATAATCTTCTGTTTTTGGCCTACTCGGTGTATGTTGAATATCATACATCTTTATGAGCAGCCATAACGGGAAAAAAATAATTTTCAGAAAAAATAATCCAACATTTTGAGATATTATCTCAATTGACATGTTTGCACCTCCTTGTTTTTTTAAGATAGACGGAAATTCCCCATCCAACAAATAAAATATTGATTATAAGAATAAATAAAAGAACTAATTTCCACCATGCCAAATGCATTTTTTGCCTCCTTTAGAATAGTTTTTTCTAAAAAGATATTATAATGAAAGTTAATAAAGGTCAAGTGTGAAAATAAAATAAATATTAAATGGTAAATGGAGTTGCGAGCTGCCAGTCATCGTTGAAAATCTTGTTTAAAGAATTGATTATTCCTTGTTCATTGATTATGATGCCGAGCTCGCGATTATCATCCATTGAGCCTGTGGAAAAATTCTCGGAGCCGACGAATGCTTCCTTATCATCGACAAGAATCATTTTTGCGTGAATATAAATTGAAGCATCGGATGAAAAAGTTCTGACATGAACTCCGGACGATGAAAGTTTTTGAAATGCGGATTTCCAATTGTTAGAATAAGTCATATCGACTTCGACATTCACTCCGCGCTTTGCAGCCGTTTCAAGCGCGCTGATAACGTCGGAGTCTGACATTTCTTCGTTGTAGATTTCAACTGAAGATTTTGCGTTATTGATAAGCGACAGAAGGGAAGTTTTTGAATTTGGGCTCCAAATTAAATCATCTCCATTAAGAGTTGAAATTTTATTATTCTGCCAATCCGCATCAAAAGTTTTTTCAATCGCTGAAACATCATTTTGATCTTCATCATTAATTCCAAAATCTCTATCGCTCGCATAATATTGCGGAGTGAAATTAAAAGTCATAATAAGCGCGTCATTTCCATCGATGACAATAGTTTTTTGATGAGTCAGAGCAAAATACGACGGCGACCATCGGACTGACACATCATTTGTTTGAAAATATAAAAACGCTGACTCATTCACAGTTTCTTGTTCGCCATAATAACCTTTGTTCAAAATAACACGGACGGAAACTCCTCGCTTTTCAGCTGATGCAAGAGCTTGTTCAATCTGTTTGTCTTCAAGCTCATACATTACAAGATCGATTGATTTTTTTGCATTATTAATCAAAGAAATAATTGGTGTGATGCCGTCGTCCGGCTCGATAATCAAACTAGTCGAAGCAGTGTTTTTGCTTTTTAAAGTTTGAGTCTTTGAATTTTGTGAATTAAAATCTGTTTTATTTCCGACAGTAAAAATAACAGCCAAAATAATTATTATTCCCGCAGAGAAAATTATTTTATTAATTTTTTTCACAAATTTAATAATAGCATTATTTTTTCAAATATTATATTATTGCCGGATGGAAATGATTTTATTATCGATCGGGACATTTTTCTCCACTTTCTTGGGCGGGTTTTTTTTAATCAAAAACAAGGATAAATTACACAGAGTTCTCGGCTTTACCGCCGGCGTGCTCATGGGCGTCGTGTTTTTTGATATTTTTCCCGAAATAATCGAGCTTATCAATAAAAATAATTTCAGCATCACAAATGTCATGATTGCGCTGATTTTAGGTTTTTTAATTTTTCACATTTTTGAAAAATCAATTTTGATTCACCATTCTCATGAGGAAGAATATGCAGATCACAAGCATCCGCATATCGGAATTGCTTCAGCCATAGCTTTGGCGGGGCACAGCTTCATGGATGGTGTTGGTATTGGTTTAGGTTTTCAAGTTAATCCAACAGTCGGACTTTTGATTGCAATTGCTGTCATAGCTCATGATTTTACCGATGGCATGAATACTGTCGGCTTGATGCTTGTAAATAAAAACACAGTTGAAAAAACAAGATGGTTTTTATTGCTCGATGCTTTTACTCCAGTTCTTGGCGCAGCTTCAACTTTACTTTTCAGATTGCCGGAAAGTTTTTTAGTTTTGTATCTTGGATTTTTTGCAGGATTTTTACTTTATATTGGAGCAAGCGATATTTTGCCCGAAGCTCATAGCAAACATAGTTCATTTAAAACAATCGGTTTGACAATTGCTGGACTAGTTTTAATTTTTATTGTGACGAGGTTTGTTTAACCTCTTTTAAATTTGTGACCTTACGGGGAATCGAACCCCGATTCCAGCCTTGAGAAGGCCGTGTCCTAACCGTTAGACGATAAGGCCAAAATATTTACTTAACACGGCCAAATATAACAGTTTTTGATGTTTTGAACAAATAAAAAAAAGGAGTTGGCAAATATTTTGCCAACTCCGCTTTTTAGATTTTAGGAGGCTAAATTGAGTTTGATGAAGTATTGTCTGTCTGGACTGTTGGTCGTACCGGAACATCTTCTCCAAACAGTTTGTCAATTCCGTATTGTTTTTTTGCTTTATCGAACCAAGCTTTTTTTTCAGGTGAGTCTCCACCTACCCATAGACTTGTTTTTTTTCTTGAGGGAATTGTAATTTTCTCAAGAATTGGTTCTGTATCTATTTCTGTAACTAACTGACTTGCAATAGATCTTTCTTCCATGCGTTTGCCTCCTCAGGCTAAAAAGTTTTGTGAGACGAGTCTCACATGGAAAAACATTTTACCACCATCAAAAATATTGTCAAATAAAAATAAAAAAAGGGAAGCAACATGTGCCTCCCTTATTTTTCACTCAAACTTTTAGTCGATGTGTCTGAATGGCTCGACAAATAGTAACATTTGCCGAGAAGCTAATTCCGCTTTCTTTATTTGCTTTTCGAAAGCTTCCTTTTCAGCTTTTTTCTTTTCAGCTTCAGCAGATGCTCTTCTTGCTTCAGCTTCAGCCATTGCTCTTTTTGCTTCTCTGTTGTAAAAAGCCTTCAAAGAATTTCTTCTTGTCATTTCTTCCTGGAAGAGATCAAAGCTTATTCCAGCGGCATCTGCACCTTTAATAATCGCCTCACTATGGTGATTTTTATAGTAAGGGAACTCTGCCTGCAAATCGCGAAATTCTTTTATTGCTATTTCGTAAATTGCCGGATCCATCAATTGTCTTTCGAGCTCAGCTAAACTTTTCATTTTTACCTCCCGGTAAAATATTTTATTTTGTTGAAAGAACTATTAACTTCAAATTATTATAACCTCATATATGACATTTTGTCAAATAAAAAAGCGAGACTTAAATCTCGCTTTCTCTATCGTCATAATATCGGACTCTCCCTTCTTCATCTTTCCATGCAAGTCCGGAATCAATATCTCTTTCCTCCTTTTCTTCTTTTGTTTCAATTTCAGATTTCGGTTTTCCCCAGTCTGCTAAAGTTTTTGCAATATTTTTCGTGTCCCAGCCGGTTTCTTCTGAGACTTTTCCTATGCAAACTCTCATTGAGTATTCAGAATTATTTTTCATTTCCATTGCCATACGAGCTGCATCATCCAAAGTGTATTCTTTTTCCACTTTTTTTTCGGATGGTACAATAGTTATCTTAGGCCACTTTTCCATAGTTTTTAAAATTATTTTATCAAGCTTTCAATGACTTCTTTTACCATCATTCCGTCTGCTTTGTCTTTAAGCTCTTTCATAATTCCTCCCATAAACTGGCCCATTTTAGCTTTGTCTACAGTTCCAGCTTCGGCGATTTTCTTGCTGACGATTTTTTCGATTTCTTCTCGGCTCATCAGCTGGGGCAATAATGCTTCAAGTATTTTCATTTCATCTTCCTCAGCTTTCACTAAATCCATTCTGTTTCCTTTGGTAAACTGCTCAATAGAATCTTTTCTTTGTTTGATAAGCCTTCTGACAATAGCTGTTGCATCTTCATCTGAAAGCTCTTCTGTTGTTAATTTTTTTGCGATTATTTCATTTGTAAAAGCTGCAGATACTCCGCGTAGAACCATAAGGCGAAATGCATCTTTTTTAATCATCGCTTCTTTTATTCCATCTTTGATTTGTTTGTGTAGTGACATTTTTTTTGAATGAATTATGAATAATGTTTAACTTCTAAATATTACCATATTTTTAATTTATTGGTATAATGTTTCCATGAGTTTAACAATTTTGTTAATAATTTTGGTTGCGTTGCTCGCAGTTATTTCTATTGTACTTTTGGTAATTATTACTATCAAATCAAATAAAAAAGAAGAAAAAACTGATGATATCGGTCTCAAACTTATTCTCGAACAAATAAATGAGTTAAATCGAACTGTTGATAAAAAAATGGGAGAAAGTTCGAAAGAAATGCACGAATCGCTCAAACATCAGTCTACTGAATCTTTCAATATCATCCGCGACATCACAGAAAAGCTCACACGACTCGATGAGACGAACAAGCAAGTCGTTTCTTTTGCCGATCAACTCCAATCACTTCAAGATATTCTAAAAAATCCAAAACAAAGAGGAATTCTCGGCGAATATTATTTGGAAACTTTATTAAAAAATGTTTTGCCGACTGGAAGCTTTCAGATGCAATATCCTTTTGCTGATGGAACTATCGTTGATGCTGTCGTTTTTGTAAAAGATAAAATAATTCCGATTGATTCGAAGTTTTCTTTAGAAAATTATAATCGTTTGTCTGAAGAAAAAAATCCTGCAGAAAAAGAAAGATTGGAAAAACTTTTTAAGGAGGATTTGAAGAAAAGGATTGACGAGACTGCAAAATATGTAAAGCCGGGCGAGGGAACTATGGATTTTGCTTTCATGTTTATTCCGCACGAAGCGATTTATTATGATTTACTTGTGTCACAAGTCGGATCGATAAAAGTAAATACAAGAGATTTGGTTGAGTATGCGTTCAAGGAAAAGCATGTCATCATCGTTTCGCCGACATCTTTCTTGGCATATTTGCAAACTGTTTTGCAAGGTTTGAAAGCATTGCAGATTGAAGAATCAGCGAAAGATATTAAAAAGAATGTTGAAAGCTTGCAGAAGCATTTGAGAAGCTATCAAGAATATCAAGAGAAGCTCGGCAATGCACTTTCTACAACTGTAAGCCATTTCAATAATTCAAATAAAGAATTTAAAAAGATAGATAAAGATGTCGTAAGAATTACCGGAGTTGATTCTGATTTGGAAATTCTTGAAATAGCAAAGCCTGAAAGGGAAGATGAATAAATAAAATAAAAAAGAACCTTCTCAAATGAGAAGGTTCTTTTGTTTTTCAGTGTCAAATGGCGGAAGAAAATATATCGGTATTTCCTTGTGTGAAAATATCACAGCAAGTATTTTTCTTTTCTTGGCAATTTTCTTTGCCTTTGATATTACATTTTCGCCATCTTTAACTTCAAGTTTGATTTTTGATATGCCGCATTTTCTGTAGGCGCATATCATACACCATCCAGTTTTGCCTTTCCTCATAAGGCACCACCTTTCTTTTTGTACATTAGAAATTTTATTTCCTCCAGAGATAAGAATAACAGAGGATGATATTTTTGTCCATAAAAAAACCGGGGCAAATGAGTCCCGGCCTTTTTCTATTTTATCTTTATTTTTTCTTTTTCTTCTTAAGGATTTTTTTTATTCCTTTTGTTACCTCCTCAATATCTTTTTCTGANNTTTCTGATACTTTGTTTATCTCATATTTTTCTATGACATAAACAAAATCTTTTAGGTTTTTCTTCACACTTCTTAAAGGAAGTAAAACATAAGCAATTTCTCCATCCTTAATTTCTCTAAACTTTTTTTCCGTCATGTAACCCTCCTGTGAGTTAAATTTTGGTAATTTACGTCCGAGAATTAGGCTAGCAGAATAGGTTATGTTTGTCCATTAAATAAAAGTAGGGCGGTTGATTACAACCGCCCTACAAACATATTTGAAATTAAAACATTATCTTTGGCCTAAGTTATAAGTATTGAGTCCTTTTAGAAATTCGGAATTAATATATGCCTCCAGTTTTTTATAATCTGTTTTGACATATGTTACTCCCCACATTTCTGCAATTTTCTCAATTTCCTCCATTGTTCCCAGTTTTTTGTAAATCAAGGTAGCATGGTGATTGCCTCTGCCGTAATTGTTCTTGCTTAACGATGCTGTTAACCTCGGGCAGTTTTTTGGAGTCTCTTTTTTTTCATTAACCCCACTTATCTCCTCATGGACAGCTTTTATTATTGCTGCTTCCATAAGATGCAGGGAGGAATTCATCTGTTTGTAGATGACATTCTTTGCTAATGCGAGTGCCAGTATTTCTTTCTTTTCTCCCACATCCATGATTTTGATGTGGCATTCCAAACCTTTCCTTACAGGCATTACAAAAAATGAAACATGGTGAAATTCCTTGGCTTTTATTCTTTCGTCTTCGGTCACCATTTCTCTTTCTTCAGAAATGACAAAATGCCTTTTAGTTTTAAACTCCGTAGCAATTTCATTCATCTCCATTTTTTGTCCTCCTCCAAAGTTTTTTTAATATATTCTTCCTCAAAAACTCTATATTACTTTTTATATAATGTCAATAACCTTGAAAAACTTTCTTTACAAACATATTTATTGTATTATCAATAAATACTTTTAGAAACTTTTACTTCAGAAAATTATGAAATCAAAAACAAAAAGCACAGAATACAATCATCAGAAGATTGAGAAAAAATGGCAGAAAATCTGGAAGCTGATGAGAGTTTATAAAACTTCCGAGAAAGGCAAAAAGCCGAAATGCTATGTGCTCGATATGTTTCCTTATCCTTCTGGCACTGGACTTCATGTTGGCCATCCGCGTGGTTATATTGCATCAGACGTTTATGCGCGTTTAAAGAGGATGAAAGGTTTCAATGTGCTTCACCCGATGGGCTACGATGCTTTTGGATTGCCAGCCGAGCAATATGCAATTGCGCATAAAATTCATCCTAGAAAAGCTGTCGAAGAAAATATTAAAACTTATAGAAAACAATTAGATTTGATAGGATTTTCTTATGATTGGTCACGTTCTGTAAATACTTCTGATCCCGGATATTACAAATGGACGCAGTGGATTTTTCTTAAACTCTATAGTTCTTGGTATAATAAAATAATTGAAAAAGCTGAACCTATAGAAAATCTTATAAAAATATTTGAGAAAGAAGGTAATGAAAATATCAATGCCGCTTGTTCTTCTGATGCCAGAAAATTTACAGCCGAAGAATGGAAAATCGCCGGCAATTTGGACAGGCAAAATATTTTAATGCAATATCGTTTGGCGTACCAAGGTTTTTCAGAAGTGAATTGGTGTCCGCAAATGGGAACAGTTTTGGCAAATGATGAAATAACGACGGATGCAAATGGCAAACAAGTTTCAGAAAGAGGCGGATATCCCGTTGAAAAGAAAACCTTGAGACAATGGTTTTTGAGAATTACTGCATATGCTGACAGATTAATCGAAGGTTTGGACGATCTGATTTGGTCTCCGCATATAAAAGAAATTCAGAAAAATTGGATTGGAAAATCAATCGGTTCAGATATTGAATTTTCAATTAAAGGCAGACAGGAAAAAATAAAAGTATTTACGACGAGAGCTGACACGCTTTTTGGAGTCACATATGTTGTGCTTGCTCCTGAATGCGATTTGGTTAAAAAACTTTTACCTGCAGTTTCAAACAGAAAAGAAGTTGAAAAATATATTGCCGATGTAAAATCAAAAACTGATGAAGATCGCATGAGTGCGAACAAAGATAAAACCGGCGTAATTCTTGAAGGCATTAAAGCTATAAATCCTGCAAATCTTGAAGAAGTTCCTGTTTTTGTCGCCGATTATGTTCTGGCAAATTATGGAACAGGAATGGTCATGGCTGTACCAGCTCATGATGAACGCGATTATGCTTTTGCAAAAAAATATAATATTCCGATAAAGGAAGTTATTTCTGGCGGCGATATTTCAAAGGAAGCTTACATTGGCGAAGGCAAACTTGTAAATTCTGGAAAGTTTGATGGAATGAATAATCTTGAAGCAATTAGAAAAATTACAGCTTTTGTATTTGGAAAAGTCGTCACAAGATATAAAATGCGTGATGCAGTTTTTGCAAGACAAAGATATTGGGGCGAGCCGATTCCATTGATTCATAATGCCGATGGAACGATTACTCCTGTCAGTGAGAAAAATTTGCCTTTGAAATTGCCGAATGTTTCTTCTTATGAGCCGATTGGAACAGGCGAATCACCGCTTGCCGGCGTAAAAGAATGGGTGGAAAAAGGTTATGAGACAAATACAATGCCTGGCTGGGCAGGATCTTCTTGGTATTTTTTGCGCTACATGGATCCGCATAATAAAACAAAATTTGTCGGCGAAAAAGCAGATAAATATTGGAAGCAAGTAGATATGTATGTTGGCGGAGCTGAACATGCAACAGGACATCTTTTATATTCTAGATTTTGGAATAAGTTTTTATTTGATTATGGTTTAATCGTGGAAGACGAACCATTCAAGACTTATAAAAATTTGGGAATGATACTTGGTTCGGACAGCAGGAAGATGAGCAAGAGATGGGGAAATGTTATTAATCCGGACGATGTTGTAAAAAATGTCGGTGCCGATACTTTGAGAATTTATGAATCTTTCATGGGACCGTTTGATCAGGAAATTTCTTGGAGCACTGACAGCATGATTGGTTCGAGAAGATTTTTGGAAAGAGTATGGAAATTGCAGGAAAAAGTCGTAAATAAATATTCAGACAATGAAGAAGTGATTTTGCTGTTAAATCAGACGATTAAAAAAGTCGGGGAAGATATAGAATCTTTCAGCGCGAATACTGCAGTTTCTTCAATGATGATTCTTTCAAATTTGCTGGAACAGCAGGAAAAAATTAGCCGAAAAACTTATCTGGATTTCATAAAAATTCTTTCGCCGTTTGCTCCACATATCTGCGAAGAAATATGGTTCAGATTTAGAAACAGAAAATTGCTTGTTTTGGAAAAATGGCCGAAATATGATACGGCGAAACTTTATTCTTCAAAGGCAAAAATAGTCGTGCAAATAAATGGAAAGTTCAGAACAACAATTGAAGTCCCAGCCGACTCTTTACAAGATGCCGTTGAAGAGGAAGCCCTAAAAAATGAGCAAGTTGTCAAGTGGATTCTCGTCCAAAAAATAAATAAGATAATATTTATAAAAAATAGAATAATAAACTTTGTTATTGCAAGTCAATAGGGCAGTTGACTCAATTGCCGATGTATGATAGTATCATGGAATAAATATTAGAGCACGATTTTTTAATTTATTAAAACATGAAAATAACGTTGAATTTCAAGCCAAAACAGTCTGTAAAAAAGCTTCTTCTTGCTTTGCCTGAGAGGTCAAGAGATATAGTAATAAAGAGATATGGACTGGGTAAAAATCCTGATCAGATGACTCTTGATGCTATTGGAAAATCTTATGGAATCACCAGAGAAAGAATAAGACAAATTGAAAATCACGCTCTTAATGCTATTAGAAAGTCAAAAAACTATACTGAAGAAAAACCAACTTTTGATGAAGTCGAAAAAATAATTTCAAACCTTGGCGGCATAGTAGTTGAACAAGATTTGCTTGATACTATTTCAAAAGATTTAGGCACTCAAAGCTGTATCAATTTTATTCTCGTTGTCGGACATCCTTTCAATAAAATAAAGGAAGATGAAGATTTCAAGCATAGATGGTTTATCGATAAAGATTTGGCGGACAAAATCCAAGGTTCACTCAAAAAACTTTATGAAAATCTTAAAGATGATGAACTCATTACTGATCAAGAAATGGTAAAAACTTTTTTGAGTTATGTCGAAGGAGTTTCAGAACAATACAGAACCGAAGAAATTGCAAAAAGATGGCTCAATCTGTCCAAGAAAATTTCTAAAAATCCTCTTGGAGAATGGGGAAAATCAACATCTCCGAATATCAGCACTAAAGGCGTAAGAGATTACGCATATTTGGTAATCAGAAAACACGGTTCACCAATTCACTTCAGAGAAGTTGCAAAAGCAATTACGACAGTTTTCAATAAAAAAGCACATGTCGCAACAACTCATAACGAACTTATAAAAGATCCTAGATTTGTTCTTGTCGGAAGAGGACTTTATGCACTTTCAGAATGGGGTTATATGAGCGGAGTTGTAAAAGATGTCATTAAAAAACTTATAGAAAAGAATGGACCGATGACAAAACAAGAAATTGTCGACAAGGTTATGAAAGAAAGATACGTAAAGGAAAATACGATTGTAATCAATCTCCAGAATAAAAAATATTTCACTAAGAATAAAGATGGAAAGTACGATATAGTGAAAAAATAAAATTAATCAGGTCGCGCTTTTAGGACGGTTGCGCGACATTGTTTACTTATGAGCTGTACTCAGCGATTTAGTAAACAAGAAGTACTCTCGTGGTGCGACATGACTTCGCTAATTGCATCGCGTTTAAATGACTTACGCGATGTGATTCCGCAGAATCAAAAAAGGGCGGCCGCTTTCGCGGCCGCCCTTTTCTTTTAATCTTAAATTTTGTTATAATATTCGCATAACAAAACAGTGATGAATATATTTTTACAGTTCATTAAAGCGGGATTATTATCGACATCAGGCAAATATTTGCTTATTTTATTGCCTATATTTGTGCCCTTGATTCTTTTATGGGCTTTTTGGGTTGTTCGCTTCAGATGGGTTACGATGAAATTTGTCGAGGCTCAGCCGACATGTTTATTGGAAATCAAATTGCCAAAAGAGATAACCAAGTCCCCAGCTGCCATGGAAATATTTTTTTCTCACTTAAATCAAAGCGGTGCAGGCAATCTCGGTGAAGCTTTCATAGAAGGAAAAACTCGTCCATGGTTTTCTTGTGAGCTTGTTTCTATCAGCGGATATGTTCATTTTTATGTATGGTGCAGTCAGACAAAATATAGAAATTTGGTGGAGGCACAACTTTATGCACAATATCCGAATATAGAAATTGTTGAAGTTGATGATTATACAAAAGATTTTTATTTTGATCCTGAAAAGTATACAATGTACGGTGTCCAATTTGCACTAACTGCACCGGATCCATTTCCAATAAAAACATATATAGATTACGGCTTAGATGCGGATCAAAAGGAGGAATATAAAATAGATCCGATGACTTCCGTTATCGAATTTTTGGGTTCAATGAAAAAAGGAGAAAATGCTTGGATACAAATACTTTTACAAAAACATGAGCCGGAAACTTTTGAACATGGTGTGCTCAAGTCAAAAGTTGATCCAAAGAAAGCAAATATTTTTGAAAAAATTTTAATTAACATATTCGGCTCTTCAAGAAAACTTAAAGATGAAGTGAAAGCTGAAATAGAAAAGATAAGAAAAGAGGCAATACCTGAAGGTGATGCTGATACAACTTTTAAATTTCCCAATCCGACAAAAGGTCAAAATGAAAGAATTGCTGCACTTGAAAGGAGTGCGACAAAAACTCCGTTTGATTGCATGATAAGAGGTATTTATATACCAGAAAAAGAAT
This sequence comes from Patescibacteria group bacterium, assembly GCA_003142075.1. Classification (GTDB taxonomy): domain Bacteria; phylum Patescibacteriota; class Minisyncoccia; order Phycocordibacterales; family GWA1-40-21; genus Bog-1340. The sequence continues at coordinate 27,055 of PLOL01000019.1, forward strand.
CTTTTTCTGCAGTAAATATTGGCGCTCTTATAGGCAATATGAAACAGTATGGTTCAGCTAATTTAAATAGTTTTAAACCTGGCATTAAATCGGATGTCAGCGATTTGAGAAAAGATTGGGCCAGAATCATACCTTTTTTAAATAAAAAAAATGATAGGGAAATAGAAAATACAAAAAAAGATTTGCTTCATGCCTATAAGTTAAGATCATTTTTCCAGTGGCCATATAAACATTATGGACCACAAAAACCTTTTATTCTTACCACCGAAGAATTAGCCACAATTTTCCATTTTCCAAGCGGAATGGTTTCTCAAACTCCTACATTGCAGAGAGTCGGTTCAAAGAAATCGGAAGCACCTGCAAATTTGCCGATATAAAATACTTATCCTATGCCGCCCGAATTACCAAAACCAAATTTTTTCGATTCAGTTTTTTTATTTATAAAAAAGTTTAAAATCGTAATAATATATTCTATAGCTATTTTGTTTTTGGCGATTATTTTTTATATTTTATCTTGGTCTGCGCCCAAGAATTTTCCTACGGGCTCAATATATGATTTGAAATCCGGCCAGACTTTATCCGTAGTTTCGGATAATTTTTTGCAATCGAATATTATAAGGTCTGAATTTTGGTTCAAATCTTTTGTTTATATATTTTCTTCCGGCAAATCAACTTTGATAGAAGGCGATTATGCCATGCAAAAAAAAGAGAATGTAATTACTCTAGCTTGGAGAGTAACTCATGGCAAGCTTGATGTTCTTCCTGTCAGAGTAACAATAACCGAAGGTATGGATTCATATCAAATTGCAGATCTTTTAGCCAGCAAATTCCCATCTTTCAACAAAAATACTTTTTTAACTTTGGTACAGACTGAAAAACTTGAAGGCTATCTTTTTCCTGACACTTATTTTTTAATGCCGAATATGACGGAAGAACAAATCATTGAAATTATGAATAATAATTTCAATAAAAAAATTCAGACTGAAAGTGCTGACATTGCGAAGTTTGGCAAATCAGAATCTGATGTTATTAAAATAGCTTCAATTCTAGAAGGCGAAGGTAGAACTATCGAAACGAGGGAAACTATTGCCGGAATACTTTGGAAAAGAATTGCACTCGGAATGCCGCTTCAAGTCGATGCATCTTTTAAATATATAGATGAAATGGATGGAAAGCCTGTTTCCACTTTTACATCCGATGATTTGAAAATTGCCTCGCCTTACAATTCTTATACGAATACGGGATTGCCTCCGACTCCCATATCAAACCCCGGTCTTGAGACCATAAATGACGCAATAAACCCTATTAAAACGTCTTATTTATACTATTTGACCGATAAAGACGGGAACATGCATTATGCGACGACTTTTGCCGAGCACGAGGCGAATATTCTAAAATATTTGCAATAATTAAAAAGGAAGCGTGAATGTCATCGCTGAATCATCTTTTTTGTCCCAGTTTGAAGTGTCTAGTTTTATTTCCTTCATATCTTTTCCATCCAAATATTTAAGAGATTTATTTTTCAATGCATATTCATAAATATCTTTTGTGATTCTGACATCTTCGGTGCAATATTTTATGACTTTATCTTTTTCTCCATTTCTCCACCAGACTATAGCTTCAAGCCCATGTCCAATTTTATTTCTTCCAAGTGTCGCTTCGGCAACAGTGTCGAGTTTTATTCTTCTGCCAAGAGAATTTTTAATTTCTTTCAATAAATCCAAACTTTTGATTTTAGTCAAATCGCCGGAAAAATATTTATTTAAAATCGGAATATCAAAATGGTCGCTGTTGTAGCCGATAATCAAATCTGCTTTTTCAAAAATTGGCCACATTTCATTTAAAGTTTCCTTTGTGTAGCTGGAATATTTGTCGGTTTCATAATCGTAAATACAGCAGACAGACATGTCCAAAGCGGCTGGATCGTTTGAAGCGACATCCTGGAAAACATTGCTTGTTTCAATATCAAATACGACTTTTTTCATCCTGTAAAGAAATTTTAATGTTTTGATAATTTCGACTATTTTGATTAATTGATTCTATATTTATTACTTTAAATTTTAGACTACGCTGAATTTCACACGGGACAAGTTTTATTTTACAAATTTATCAGCACTAGTTTTTCTTTCCTTAACTTTCTCATCACTTTCTATTTGTCCATCAAGAAGCCTAATTATTCTTTGGGCGTATTCGGCGGTATATGTCTCATGAGTTACAAGAATAATTGTATGTCCCATTTCAGTATTTAGTTTTTGAATTATTTCGATAACCGCTTGTCCAGATTTTGAATCAAGATTTCCGGTCGGCTCATCCGCAAAAATAACTTCGGGATCGTTTACAAGAGCTCGCGCAATGGCAACTCTCTGCCTTTCTCCTCCTGAAAGCTGAATGGCCTGATGATGCATGCGGCTGGCAAGGCCGACGGAAACAACTGCAGCCTCTGCTTTTTTATTCCATTCGGATTCTGGAACGCTTGAATAAATAAGCGGAAGTTTTACATTTTCAAGAACCGTTTCGTGTGGCAAAAGATTGAATGATTGAAAAATAAAACCAATTTTTTCATTTCGCAGTTTTGCAATTTCGATAGGATTAAAAGAACCAATGTCTTTTCCCAAAAAATAATAAGTTCCTTCTGTGTGATTATCCAGAAGTCCAAGAATTTGGAGTAAAGTTGATTTTCCAGAACCGGAAGGACCCATGATTGCCAAAAATTCGCCTTTTTTTATTTCAAGAGATACGCCGCGTAATGCTTCAGTTTTTGTTCCTTCATTTTCATAAACTTTCCAAAGATTTTTTGTTTCTATGAGATTCACGTTTTTAAATATTTGGTGAAGCAACTATTTGATCGCCGTCTTTTAATCCGGAGATTATTTGAATATAGCCATCTATTCCGCGCATTCCTGTTTCAACTTGCGTTTGAGTGCTTTTTAGCGGGTTGTTTGGATCTATCAATTTTACATATTTATTTATATCTATTGAATAAACTGATCTCGAAGGCACCGCCAAAACACCGTTCGCCTGACCGGTAAGAATATCCAGGTTTGCAGTCATGCCGGATTTTATTCTGTTGTCAGATGAAGAGGCAAAATTTAAGGTAACTTTATACGTCGGCACATCTTCTATAATTGTTTCTCCTGGATCAATCTTCACAACAGAAGTTGGGAAAAAAGTATCCGAACCATATGCGTCCAATGTCGTCGTTGCAACATCGCCGATTTTAACTTTTGAGATGTCGGCTTCTGGCACATAAGACTCGACATCATATTGTCCGTAAGAAATAACTGATATAGCCGGAATACCAGATTGCATCGTTTCGCCAACCTTTGCATTCACATTAGTAATAACTCCGCTTATTGGAGAAATAATTATTGATTTATCAAAATTCGCCTCAGCTGCGTCAACATTTGCCTGCGCTTGTGCAACCGCTGCTTGTGAAGCTTGAAGTTGATCCGATGTCGCTCCAGTTTTTATGAGAGTAAGTTGACTATTTGCAACATCAAGTGAAGAAATTGCTGATTGATATTGACTAGATGCCGCGGAAAGATTGCTAATTGCAAGATCAACTTCAGCTCTGGCCGTCGAAACAGCAGTTTTCCAAATCGTCAATGTGCTCTGACTGATTGTTACTGGCGTTAAATTATTTATTGCCAAGGCGAGATTCTTCAAAAAAGTTTGAATGTAAGTCAAATTATCATTTGCTGTTTCAACGGCAGAATTAAGATCGGAATCAGTAGTTAAACTTTCGGAAGAAGTGCTCCAGGAATTAAGCATAGTTTCAATATCGGTTCTTTCCGCGACAATGTCATTATTTAATTGGGGATCGGCTTGAAACTGCAAAGTAGGATTTTGAGTTCTTGGATTCGTAAACATAACATCTGTATAATTCCTGACTGCATCATCGGATTTATTATAGGAATCCTGTATTGAATTTACCAAACTATTCTCAGCATCAGAAATATCGCTTTCCGCTTTTTCCACCTGTGATTGATTTACAGCGATTTGTTGCGGAGTTGATCCATTTTGAAGAGATGATAAATTGGCCTCGGCGATTTGAAGACCTGCTTTCGCCTGCTCAACTGCAGCTGACAAATCCGCATTTGAAAGCGATGACAATTCCTCGCCTGCCGATACTTTGTCTCCAACTGCAACATAAACATGAGCGACTTCTCCGCTCGATTCAAAAGAAAGATCTAAGTTTGAAAGGGGCACAACATTTCCCGTCTCACTGACTTCCTCGACAATATCGTGTTTTTGAACCGTGACAAAATCGGTCGGAGAGTTTTGCTTTCTGCCAAAAATAACAAACAAAACTATTATAATAACAATAGCTATTAATATAGACCAAAATTTATGTTTCTGGACAAAATTTTTCAACTTGGAAAATATATTTTTCATAACTGACAGATATTATATCAGACTTTAATTATTTTAAAATGATAATTTAACTTGTCGGAGCGCCGAGATTTGAAACTTACAGTTTCAGTACCCTGATTGGCTCGCTTGTTCGCGATTACGCTCCAAACTCGACTCAATCAGGCTTCAAATCCCTTTTGAAGCAATCCCATTGCTTCAAACACTCACAACAAAATTACTTCGTAATTTTGTCGGAGCGCCGGGATTTGAACCCGGAGTCACATGAACCCGAATCATGCATGTTACCGTTACACTACGCTCCGATATTTTTCTTGTGGTCACNNAAAATCTAAAGCAGTTTAGATTTTATGATCTTGTGGACCTAGGCAGAATCGGACTGCCGTCTCGTCAATGCGAATGACGCGTTCTACCACTGTACTATAGGCCCAATTTTATTGTGGTCCCGAATAAATTTCCTGACGGAAATTTTTCTTGACCATGACTCGCGGTTTTTGCCTTTCGCTCCCGGTTCGCAAGCAAAGCAGTTTGCTTGCTGCAGTCACAAAAAATTGCCTGAAGCAATTTTTTGTGGACCGCACCGGGATCGAACCGGTCGCCTCTTCCATGCCATGGAAACGCTCTACCAAATGAGCTAGCGGCCCTTTACGCCAAGTGAGTATATTATAAAAAATCATAAAAATCAAAAATAGAATAATAAAAAAAATTATGTTATAAAGTAATCGTGCACGGGCGATTAGCTCAGTTGGTTAGAGCATACGATTCACATTCGTAAGGTCACAAGTTCGATTCTTGTATCGCCCACAGACAAAAAACAAGATGAATATGAATACTTGCAATATTCAGCTGCTTTTGGCTGGGTGATACAAGAATCGAAAGACGGAAGTAATTTTTTCAGCAGAAAAAATTATTGAGTCGGGGTCGCGAAAAATTTCGAGCAACCTAATTTTCTTGAGCGNNATTTTATATAAAAATCAATTACTTTTGTCTACTTGGATTTGTTTCTCTTTTATGAGAACCGCAAGAATTTTACCGGCAGTGTCTAGTACCCACGGACCGACATGGGCATAGATGTCTTCCATCTCCAAATAGTCTTTAGCCGCGGCAACCACCACTCTGGTAATCTCTTTGGGTGACAAAGCCTTCTTTGAAAGAGATTTCACAATTATGGGGTAAAGCTTCTCTTTCAGGCTGGGATCATCCGCAACCACAATCAGGATTCTTTCCAATTCTTCGCTGTCAGGCAAAAAAATTTGTTCATCCATGAAATCCTCCTCAATTTTTATTTGTCTAATTTACTTTTCTTCCGCAAAATATAATATCACAAAAATATAAAAAGTCCAGTGATTCAAATATGGGCATTAAAAAGGCTTGGAAAAATATATTCTTTATGCTAATCTTTTATCCACTGGGCCTGTAGCTCATCTGGTAGAGCACCTCATTTGCAATGAGGGGGTAAGCGGTTCGAGTCCGCTCAGGTCCACCTTAGAGTACAAAGACGCTGAAAAGGCGTCTTTTACTTTGAAAACACTAGCTATTTCAGTGGTTCCAAATATTTTATTTTCAAACTTCAAACCTAAGGGAAATTGGAACCATTGTAATTTAATCTGTACTCCGATTTTTGCTTCAGACCATATAGCACTTGGGTTTTTTAAATATTCTTCCATAAACTCAATCATCTGCTCATAGTCAGCATCACTATTGGGGATATTGGAAAGTGAGGCTGTTGCTTCTGTAACTTGATTCTCAATAAGTTCTAACTGTTGCTTCAAAACAGTATCGTTAATAACCCCATCAAGATTTTTCTTAATAATTGCTGATTGCTTACCATTTAATTCATTTATGTATTTTTGTAATTGTTCAGCTTCTTTTCTTTGCACAGATGTTGCCTTTGTCAGATTATCTCGGACAAGTATCTTAAGTTTCTGATAATGCTTTTCATCCAATCCATACGTGTCCATATACTTTTTAAAATCTTCTTGAAAAATATCCCTACTATAACTTGATTTATCATTACCAAAACGATAGAAGGGATATTTCTTGTTTCGTCCACTAGACCAGCTTCCTGTTAGAACTTTATCTTCTTCATTTTTTACAAATTTACGAAGAGGAAAATCTGGATTGTCTGTAAGATAAGCTGAGTGTTTTCTTCCTTTTCTTTTTAATATTCTTTGTACTTGGTTAAAAAGCTCCTCAGAAACAATTGGTTCAAAAGAAGTACCTTTATGTCTTTCTCCAAATTTTACAATCCATCCTGCAAAGAGTTCGTTCGTAAGCATTGAATAAAAGTATCCTTTTGAAAAAGGTTTACCTTTTTTATTTAACAAACCTTCTTTTGTCATCATTCTTCGCACCTCTTCTGTGGGATAAGTATTTAAAGCAATAAGTTCAAACGTTTTGCGTATCAGAGGAGCCATTACCGCATTTTGTGCAATAGTGGCTCTACCTGCTATTCTTATGTTGTCATAGCCTACTGTAGCCATCCAGACGTATCTACCGTCACGCATAGCGTCCTTCATTCCACCTGCACAACGTTCAGAACGTATATCGTTATCAAACTGTGCAATATTTGCCATCGTGTTTTCCATAAAACGACCAACGGGATTATTTTCAAAATGTTCTGATGTAGATTTAATTTCTACTCCATATCGCTTTAGTAAAAGACGAAGCTGACTGTAATCATCCGTGTTACGAGAGAGACGGTCTAGTTTATAAATCACCACAGCTTTAACGCCATTCTTTTTGTCTGCACAATAAGCAAGAAGTTTCTGAAGTTCTGTACGGTCCGCTGTTTTTGCACTTTCACCCTGCTCACGGAAAGTCTCAACAATATTGTACTCATTCTTAAAACAATACTCCCTACAGATTTTTTCTTGCGTACTTAAGCTATTACCTTCATCAACCTGTTCTTTAGTTGATACTCGGCAATAAATTATCGCCTTTTTTTGATTTACATAATTGGTTACGTTCATATTCTTTTTTATCCAAAAATGCTTCAACTAGAATCTTTGCCAGATAATCCAGTGGTGCATCATCAGACGAGTTATTACTAATACACAAAGAGGGACAACGAAGCGACTTTTTGTTGCTACACATTAAGTCTCGTTGCCCCTCTTTAGGTACAAGGTTATTTTCGCTTATTGACTTAAGGTGTAGCTTACTCATAATATCATTTTTACTTAACTTTTTCTATCTTCAGATTCTTTGATGAATTGTCTTAAATCATCTTGTCCAATTTGGTAAATTACCTTGTTGTTTTTTCCTTCAAAGTCTATATTTCTAATGATTTCTACCTGTCTTTCCTCATCAATTTTCCCGTACCCATAAGAACCGAATGTAGTTCCCACATCTTCGTGCCCAAGATTTTGGCTGATAGCTTTTTTCTGCTCCTCTGTTAGAGGTAGTTTTGATATTTCTTTTATCAATAAATGTCTGAATGTATGAGGGTGGTAATATTTAATTCCAGCTTGTATAAATCTTTTCTCAAATATTTTTCTAACTGAAGTGGTACTTTTCCAAAAAAACGGTTCAACTTCCTGCGTGTTGTAATAACCTAGATTTATCTTTCCATTTTCAATTTTAGTAGCTGGAAAAATAGGGTCATTTGGTTGAAAGTTTTTTTGTTTTTCTAAGTAATCAAACCATTCAATGAAATAGTTGAGGGGTTCTTTATATGAAAAAGGAATTAAGGCAGAAACAATTTTTTTTGAGAATTTTGTTTTTACTCCATATGTAGGGTCTTGGTGAATTATCAAATTTTCTTTATCAAAGCTTTTCATAGGGAGAGATAGAATAGCTGAGATTCTCGCTCCAGTTAAAAATGTTAAAGAAATAAGAGCTTTGTCTCGCATTCCTATCTCTGTTTTACCTTGAATACTTTCAATCAAAGTCTTTATCTCGTTTAAAGTTGGAGAGACTTTGCCTTTCGGTTGGGTAGCTATTCTCACTTCTCCTTTTGAAAGATTGAAATAATCAATATCAGTTGAATTTATTTTTTTATATCCTGCCTGTTTGGATAGCCACTCAAAAAATGTTTTGAGATGCCGTAAGTTGTCATAGCAATATGATAGACTCACACTTTCTTCGGAATGAGTTTTTCTCTTATCTTTAAGCCAAGTTTTAAACTCTTCCGCTTTTGTCTTATTGAAACCAATGAAATCAGTTTTATTGGTAAAATCTTCCCAAAGCCAAATAGCTTTTTCATAGCATCCAATAGTGGCTTTTGAAAAGCCTCTTGAGTTTATTAAATATTCAAAAAATTTTCTTTTTATTATTTCGTTTTTATATATTATGTTTGTCATAGTGTTAGATGGGACATTTACGAGACGTTATAAGTAATTACTTAATCCTTTTGATAGAGCCCTATGAATCTATTTATTTTAGTTCCACAGACTTCACAAATGCCTGTTTTTACGAGTTGGTCACAGCCGTTCTTTCCAATTTTTTTGCCTGTCTTGATAACACTCTCGCTTTCTATTTTTGCTTCAACTGCTATGTGACACTTCAAGCAATAGTATTCATTTTGTGCCAATGGGACCTTCTTTGCTTTTCGCCGTTTTTGAATAAACTCTTTCAAGTCAGACCCTAGAACTAACATAGGATTTGCTCCTGTTTCTATCACTTTTAAATCTTCATCTTTAATCCAACGTGAGCAGGTTTTTCTATCTATATCAAAAAGCAAGCTAATTTCTTTAATTGAGTAACTTTTCCTTAACTTAATTAGATGGGTATTGTAAGTATTAGCCATAGAGAGAAGCCCACTCTTTACTCAGCAGGTTCTTGAATGCCATACGGCACCTGCTGAATAAGCAATGGGCTTACTCACTTCGCATTCAAGATTTGCTAGCCAAATAAAAACAGGCTTAGTATTAGTCTAAGCTTCTGTTGAAAAGTTAAATACTTACATTTAAAAAGTCAGTATCTAAATGTCCCTAATATCTTTTGGTTCCTTTTTTACTTTTATTGATTTTGCAAAACGAGTAGCTGATTTTTTGATTGCATCAGTAGACATCTTGATGTCATATTCCTCTTCCAAGATAGCCGAAACGATAGTCTCTTTATAAACATTAGCAATAGAAAAATCTCTTTTTCCTCTGTATCTTTTCAAAAGGTCTTTTCTTGATAATTTATATAGTTCATAAATAAGATTATTTTGTTCAAAATTACTTTCTTTTATTTTATTTGGATTTACACCGAGTTGTTTATAAAAAGTATTTTTTTCTGTCATATGTTCTTTTAAATCATTCCAATTATCTTCAATATAATTGAGAACTTGTTCCTTGGTAGCATAGGGTCTAATAACTACAAAAACACTATCAAAGTAAGAAGAGAGTAGTTTAACTGTTCCTTGATTAAATATATATGTCCCACTAAAAGGTCCTTTATCTTTACCTTCCATATTTCCTTTCTCAGGAGAGAAGTGACTTACTCCAATGTAACGACAGTGAGGACAAGCAACCTTACTTTTTATGTATTCATTAACACCACCTATCCCAAGAAAAAGATATTTCTCTATAAACTGCATTGCTATATGTTGGTCTAATATATCAAGGGCAAAAAACTTATTAAAAAGAGCCCATCCTTTAGAAAATAATTTGGAGTTCTCTTTACCACGAGAGATGATTGGGTCTTTTGTAAAAAAATCATTATGGTTATCAAGATGCGCTTGAAAACAAATCAAAATTGCTAAAGGGATGATTCTATCGTTCTTAAGTTTTTTTAGGAACTCTTTTGTAACTCGCTCCATATCACTTTCTTCTATTCGTTTTTTATGAGTTATCTCATACTGCTCCATAAAAGCTATCGTGGTTGTTTCTTCCTTTTCTTTTTTAGATAGCCTATTCATCAAATACTCTGCTAGTTCTAATTGTTTATCAAAGCCATTTTCAGGTATTCCAAGTTCTTTTCGTGTCTTCTTTACAGCATCAACAAAACCCTCTTTGACAATAAGCTTATCAAAGAGTATGTGGAATTTCTTTTCAAAATAATCTGCTGAGTATTTCTTCATATCTGTAGTCTACTACTTTCTACAAGTTATTTAAAACTTAAATAACTCTTCCAGCTTTATGTTGAGAGCTTTTGCTATTTTCTCAATGTTTTCTAGTGAAAGATTTCTTTCACCTCTCTCTATACCTCCAATATAAGTGCGGTCCATCTTGGCTTTATTTGCTAAGGCTATTTGAGAGGTAATTCCTTTTTGTAGGCGAAGTTCTTGAACTCTTTTACCAAATTTCCTTAATATCTCACTATTTCTATTCATCCCTTAAGAGTAAGGCTGTGATGACTATAAGGCGACGGACTATAAGTATCATAATATTTATGTTATATTTTTACTTATAGATACTTATTGTCATCATATGTCATTTAATCTTTCCGAAAATGAAAAAAGAGATGTAATAAAATACTTGGAAGCTGGCAAACCACTACCAGACAAGTATCGTTTTTTGCTATTCAAAGATGACAAAGAAGTTGAGCTTTTGTGGAATGGAAAGACGAATGAAGTTACGAATGTCGTTTTACCATTTCAAATAATTGAGCAGATAGATGAGCCGAGAGAGGGCAAGGAGTTTGGTGATGGCGGAACACTTTTTGATACATCAGGAAAACAAATACACGGCTGGACTAATAAACTTATTTGGGGCGATAACAAACTTATTTTATCATCGCTCAAGAATGGTCCGCTCCGCAAAGAAATAGAAGCACAAGGAGGATTGAAACTGATTTATATAGACCCACCATTTGATGTCGGGGCGGATTTTTCTATGGATATTAAAGTTGGTGAAGATGAAGAAAACTTCACAAAAAAACCATCAGTTATAGAGGAGGTTGCTTATCGTGATACTTGGGGTAAGGGGGCGGATAGTTTTATTGCGATGATTTATGAGCGTTTGAAATTGATGCACGACTTGCTTGCTGAGGATGGAAGTATTTATGTTCATTGCGATTGGCGTGTGAATAGCTATATGCGCTTATGCTTAGATGAAGTGTTTGGGAAAGATAACTTTCAAGATGAAATAATCTGGGAATATCAGGGTGCTTGGGTAGAGCCAAAAAATTATTTTCCAAGACGACACAACTCAATACTTTTTTATAAAAAAACTGACAATGCAATTTTTAATAGATTATATGAGGATAATTCTGACGACCAAGTTAATGCTAAAAGATGGGAAAAATATCTTATTGAAAATAAAATCTACGGGAAGAATTATCCTAAAGATGATATACGCTTTAAAACTTATTACGATAAGTTTGTAAAAGACAACAATAGAGAACCAAAACCAAACGATGTAATTTTTGAAGTAAAAGGTTCCGTGATAGGTTCTGTTTGGTATGTAAAAAAGGTTGACCCAAAATCTCCAGAAAACATAAGTTATCCTACACAAAAAGCAGAAGCCCTATTGACTAGAATCATAGAAGCATCTTCTAAAGAGGGTGATTTAATCGCAGATTTTTTCTGTGGCTCGGGTACGACATTGTCGGTAGCAGAAAAACTTGGTAGAAAATGGATTGGTTCCGACTTAGGTAAGTTTGGTGTACATACTTCTCGCAAAAGAATGATTGGTGTGCAACGAGAATTAAAAAAAGAAGGTAAAGATTTTAGAGCTTTTGAAATTTTGAATGTTGGTAGATACGAACGAGAAAGTTTTATCTCTACAAATAACGACTTGCGAGCCGAAGAAAAAGCAAAGCAAGTAGCACAGAAAGAAAAAGAATTTGTATCACTTATTTTATCTGCATATAAAGCCGAACCCGTAAGTAGCTTTGATAATTTTGTCGGCAAGAAAAGAGATAGACTTGTTGCCATCGGTCCTATTAATCTGCCCGTGTCGTCAAAGTTTATAAACTTCATTCTTGAAGAATGTGTCATCCACAAAATCACCAAGGTTGATGTGCTTGGCTTTGACTATGAAATGGGCTTGGATTTCTCAAAGTCAAAAGATTTGGGCATAGACATAGAGTTCAAGATGATACCAAGAGAAGTGTTTGATAAGAGAGCCGTAGAGCGAGGACAAGTAAAGTTTTACGATGTTGCGTTCATTGAATGTAAGCCGATTGTATCGGGGAAAGGCACTGCAAAAGAGCTATCAATAGAACTGACTGATTTTTTTGTTTTCTATAACCAAGACAATACAGGAGAGATTGAGCAGGACTTGCGAGCAGGAGGCACAAAGGTTGTCGTTGAAAACGGACAAGTGATAAAGATTTCAAAAGATAAAAAAACTGAAATCGTTACTCGTGAGGTCCTTACTAAAAAATGGAGTGATTGGATTGACTATTGGGCTGTGGACTATGACTTTGCAAGCAGAAAGGAAATCATAAAAGTAATTGAAAAAGGCGAAGAAAAAGAAGTGTGGACTGGGGACTATATTTTTGATAACGAATGGCAGGAGTTTCGGACCAAGAAGAAACGAAACCTTGAGCTTGTTTCTGCTCCCAAAGAATTACCAAAAGGAAAATACAAAGTAGCAGTTAAGGTCGTAGATATTTTCGGGAATGACACTACTAGAGTAATAGAAGTAAAAATATAAGATTATGGTAAACAATGAGATTTTAAAAGAAGATACAGGTGAAGCCATTAACTTATCGGCACAAAAACGTGCTGATAAAAGAGAAGGTACTAGAAGTTATATAGCACTAGTCTATGTTATAGGTTATCTTTTTATTGTTTTTGGGGTTCTAGTAATTGGAGTCTTTAAAAACTTTGAGCTTACTGGTTATAAAGATTTACTACTAGCAGTTTCTGGTATTTTGTCTGGTCCACTTGGTTTTATCATTGGTTATTATTTTAAGTCAAATAAAGAAGAATAAAATATGAAAACATTCTTAATCTCTTATGATTTGTTGAATAAAAGTATGTTTGATTACTCAAAATTGATTGAGTACATTAAATCTTATGGAACTTGGGCTAAACCACTAGAGTCTTTTTGGTTAATAAAAACAACTAAAGATGCAACTACTATTAGAGATGAAATACAATCAAAGACTTCTTCAAATGACAAAATTGTTGTTATGGATGTAACTAATATAAATTGGGCAACGTCATCTGTCTCTAAAGAAGTCATTGATTGGATGCAAAAAAACGTTTAAATTTTATGGCACTACACAAAGATTTTCCAAAAGACCCATATGTAATTCTAGACCCTAATATTAGGTGGTTTCCTGCTGATGAAGATTTACGAGAAAAAGGTTTTGATAAGCTTATACCACCGCTTGTCGCAACTCTCAGAAAAGAAGTCAAAGAATGGAGAAGCAATAAATACGAGGGTGCAAGTGAGACATCAAAAGCACTTTTGAATTGGTGGTTCAACGAAGAACATATTTTATATAACGCTGATGGTTCTTCCTATAATTTCCGATACTATTTCGCTCAGAGAGAAGCCTTAGAGACTGTTATTTGGCTCTACGAGGTCGCTGAGGTAAAAGATAAATACGACCTGATACGATACAACTCTACTGGTGTACTTAGCCCCCAGATGTTCACTGAAGATTGGCTCAGATTCGTGGTTAAAATGGCTACAGGGGCTGGAAAGACCAAAGTAATGAGTCTGATTGTGGCTTGGGCATATTTCCATAGGTTATACGAAAAAGATTCGGGACTGGCTAAAAACTTTCTTTTGATTACACCCAATGTAATTGTCTTTGAAAGAATCAAAAAAGATTTTGAGGGTAATACAATATTTATGTCGGACCCAGTGTTGCCAAACAATGGGTATGAGGGTCAAAACTGGCAAGACGATTTTCAAATAACACTACACTTACAAGATGACTTGCGAGCTATTTCTGATACAGGTAATATTTTTCTTACAAACATTCACCGAGTTTTTGAGAGCGATGTAAACGAGGCAAGTGCCGAAGATGATGATACATCGGAGTATTTTCTCGGTGATAAGCCAGTAACTAAAACCAACGATTCAACTGTTGATTTGGGAATGATAATCAGAGACATAGATGAGCTCGTTGTTATCAATGACGAGGCACACCATATTCACGAAGAAAATGCGTGGCTGAAATCTATTCGTGATATTGATAATAAATTAAAACAAAAAGGTGGTCGCTTGTCTTTACAATTAGATGTTACAGCTACACCAAAGAAAAAAGACGGCTCAATCTTTGTGCAGACAATTTCTGACTACCCACTCGTTGAAGCTATACACCAAAGAATAGTAAAAAATCCTGTGGTTCCCGATGAAGCAAGTCGTGGAAAGTTAAAAGAAAAACAGAGTGCCTTATTTAGCGAGAAGTATAGAGATTTTATCAATCTCGGTATTGAAGAATGGCGGAAGACATACAAGGAGCTTGAGCCTACTGGCAAGAAATCAATTCTTTTTATAATGACTGACGATACCAAGAATTGTGATGAAGTTGCAGAATACATAGAGACAAGTTTTGCTGATTTGAAAGGTGCTGTCCTTACTATTCACACAAACAAAAGCGGTGAAATTTCTGAAACTGTTTCGGGTAAGAATAAAGACGAGCTAGACAAGCTCCGTAAACAATCAAATGAGATTGATAGCTTGAGCAGTCCATATAAAGTAATTATCTCTGTGATGATGCTCAAAGAGGGTTGGGATGTAAAGAATGTAACAACGATAGTCGGACTACGCCCCTATGCTTCAGATTCAAAGATATTACCCGAGCAGACGCTTGGTAGAGGTCTCAGACGAATGTATTTTGGCAGAGATGACATTGATGAGTACGTGAGTGTTATCGGTACACCTGCTTTTATGGACTTCGTTGAGTCAATCAAAGGCGAGGGTGTCTTGCTTGAGAAGCGACTTATGGGTGCTGGGTCAAAGCCGATTACCCCTATGGTTGTAGAGGTTGATAAAGATAACCCGAAGAAAGACATAGAAAAACTTGATATTGAAATCCCCGTGATGTCTCCGAGAATACAACGAGAGTATAAAAATCTTGCTGATTTAGATGTGTCTAAGTTTGGTAATAAAAAAGTACAGATAAAAACTTTTTCTGAGCAAGAAAAAAGAGAGATTGTGTTCAAGGATGTAGTGGATGAGAAAGTACACCACACAACAATCCTCACTGGTGACATTGAACCCAATTATCAAAGTGTAGTAGGATTTTTTGCACAGGCAGTAATGAGAGAATTGAGACTCTTTGGTTGTTATGATATTCTCTTTGGAAAAGTAAGAGATTTTATTCAGGAAAATATGTTTGATGGTCCAGTTAATCTTTCAGACCTGAACCTACTTCCCAATCTGTCAGAGATTGAATATATCAAATTGATTAAAGATGTTTTCAAGAAAGGCATCAATGAACTTACTGTTGAAGATAAGGGTGACACTGAAATCAAGAATTATATAAAAATCAGTGAGGCAAGACCATTTGTTGTGAATGATAAATCTTTCTTAATACCGCAAAAATCTGTTTTCAACAGAATTGTTGGGGACAGTAATTTTGAACTTGAGTTCTGTGCTTTTCTTGAGAAGTGTGATGATGTGATTTCTTTCGCTAAAAACTTCCAGAACAAAGAAGCAAACGCATTGAGAATTGAATATAAAAACTCTGAAGGATTTATCGCTACTTACTACCCAGACTTCTTTGTTAAGGTAGATGATAAAAACATATTTATAATTGAAACCAAAGGAAGGGAGGAAGAAGACGACAGACTTAAGTTTGAGAGATTAGAAAAATGGTGTGAGGATGTGAATGATAGACAAACAAAGATGCTTTATAAAGCCTTGTATATAAAACAAGAAGAATGGGAAAAGAATAAGGCTAAAAATTTTGATGAAGTTGTAAGGTTGTATAAAGATAAAATATGAAAAAAGAGTTCAAAATAAAAACAAGAAACATATATGACCCAAAAGACGATAAACCATTCAAGGTAAGTCGTTCGGGTATTGAGTTATTTACCGAGTGTCCCTGTTGTTTCTATCTCAATAATAGACTTGGCATAAAAAGACCATCTAGCCCACCTTTCAATATAAACGTAGCGGTAGATACACTGCTCAAGAAAGAATTTGATGTACATCGTACCAATAAGACTGCACATCCTTTAATGAAAACTTATGGCATAGATGCGGTTCCTTTCCAACACGAACTTATGAATGAATGGCGTGAGAATTTTAAAGGGGTGCAATATATTCACGAAATAACTAACCTGAAGATAACAGGAGCAGTTGATGATATATGGGTGAATAAGAAGGGAGAATTGATTGTCGTTGATTACAAAGCCACTGCTAAAAAGGAAGAGGTTACTCTTGATGCTGAGTGGCAAATGGGCTATAAACGCCAAATGGAGATATACCAGTGGTTACTCCGAAGACTGGGCTTCAAGGTTTCAAAAACAGGTTACTTTGTGTATTGTAATGGCAGAGCAGATAAAGAAGCGTTTGATGGTAAGGTAGAGTTTGATATTACTGTGTTGCCATACACGGGTGATGATTCTTGGGTAGAAGGTTCTATTTTAAAACTCAAGAAATGTCTCAACAGCTCAAAAATTCCGAAGTCTCCAAAAGATTGTGAGTTTTGTGGTTATAGCTTAGCAAGGAAAGAATTAAAATAAATTTTATAATATTATGTTACCACCAGAATACAAAGAGTTTGAGAATATATTGGCAGATGTTTTTAATCCTAAAAACAAATATGTAAAACATCCTGTTGATTATGTCCATCGTTTAGAATTAGTTGGTGATGGTCAGGGGGCTACATTTTATTTTGATGCATCTGAAAAAGTGTTAGTTGAAAAACCCCAATATTATAGGTCTTGTGAGATAAAATTAACTGATAAAAATGATAGCAAAAAGAAATGGTCCGTTAATCTCATAAATGACGACAGTGATGTTGTATATGAATTTACTGAAGACAAGGATGGCAGAATTAGTGATGGTATTGAAAAGTCTCGTGAAAATTTATCATAAATCTATGGATGAAGATGAGAAAAAAAAAATAGCTGAAGATTTAGGTCTTGAGCCAGAAGAAGTTGAAAACATAGAGGAAGATGCTCTTAAACTTATGAAGGACCACGATATTGATGAGGATGTTGCTGAGAAAGCTCAAGAGCTTATTGATGAAGGAATAGATGAAGATGATGCTGTTGAGATAGCTGAAAATATATTGTAAAATGAAAAGCAGGGTAAATTAAACTTTTCCTTCTTTCATCTCCGTCAAAATAGAGCTAAGATACTGAAGTTCTCTACCAATTCGGTTCCAAAAAATACTTCCCAAGTCCACTATGAATCAAAATGGAGATTTTATTATTGAGACGACGGATCTTAAAAAAACATTTGTCTCTAAAGTAAAAGGAAAAAGAAATGAAGTTGAAGCCGTGAAAGGAGTTAATCTCACAGTGAATAAGGGAGAAATTTTTGGTTTTCTTGGTCCAAATGGTGCTGGAAAATCAACAACTCAGAAAATGCTTTCGACGTTACTTACACCTACAAGTGGAACAGTAAAGATTGTCGGATATGATTTGTCAAAAAATCAAGAAGAAATTAGAAAAAATATTGGATATGTTAGCCAAGCCGGTGGATCAGACCAAGCTGCGACTGGATATCAAAATTTAATTTTGCAGGCAAGACTTTATGGTCTTGATGAAAAAACAGCCGAAAATAATGCTAAGGATCTTATCAAACATTTTCAAATGGATTCTTTTGCTGACAGGCCAGCTGGAACATATTCTGGCGGACAGTTACGCAGGCTCGATGTCGCGCTTGGAATGACTCACAATCCGCAATTGCTACTGCTTGATGAACCGACGACTGGACTCGATCCGCAAAGCAGAGCTTACATGTGGGGTCAAATAAAAAAATTAAAAGAAAAAGGCGTAACAATTTTTTTGACGACACATTATATGGAAGAAGCTGACAAACTTTGCGATACAATTGCGATTATTGATAACGGAACAATCATTACAAAAGGTACGCCAACAGAATTAAAAAATAGTATAGGTGCAGATACAGTTGTTTTGGGTTTTGCTTCTGATGATGTTGCAGAAAAAGCTGAAAAAATTTTGTTGAAAAATTTTGTTGATGCAAAAATTCAGAGAGAAATAAATATTCTTCATTTGCAGATAAAAAATGGAGACGGAGCGGTGCCGAATATTTTACGTTTGCTAGATACGAATAATTTTAGCGCACAAAGTATTACACTTTCAAAACCAAGCCTTGATGATGTATTTTTGAAATACACCGGCCGTTCATTGAGAGAAGATAAAGAATAAAAAATATGAAACTTCTACAAGATATAAAACTTATGTTTATAAGAAATGTGCAGCACACACTGCGCAATCCGATTTTTATGTTTCTCAGTTTGTTTCAGCCTTTGCTTTATCTTTTTTTATTCATGCCACTTTTAAAAAATCTTGGTGGAACTCCAGGTTTGCCGGCCGGCGAGACAGTAGAAATTTTTATTCCTGGACTTATGGTTATGATGGCGCTTTTCGGTTCGGCATTCGTAGGTTTTGATTTGATCGACGATATTCGTTCAGGAGTTATTGAAAGATTTCTTGTGACACCTGTGAGCCGCTCTGCGATTTTGTGGGGAAGAGTTTTGCGAGATGCATCCGTTTTGCTTTTACAAGTAATTTTAATTACGATTGTTGCAATTCCATTTGGACTCAATGTAAAATTTGAATACTTCCTGATCTCTTTACCTCTTTATGTAATGATAGCAATCACGATGGCTTCAATGTCATATGCTTTTGCGCTTATGTATAAAACCGAAGACGCACTTGCTCCGACAATAAACACTATCACGCTTCCAGTTTCTTTATTGTCAGGAATTCTTCTTCCACTCACGCTTGCTCCGCTTTGGTTACAAAATTTAGCTAAAGTAAATCCGTTTTCCTATGCCGTAAATGCATCGAGAGCTTTGTTCACAGGTAATGTTGGCGGTCCAGATATTCTGATAGGCTTCGTTATTGTTTTTTTGTTGATGTCTATTATGTTCTATTGGTCTATTCAGGAACTTAGAAAAATTGAGGAATAATTCAACACCTACTGAAAAAAATTCCTCTATGAAAATCGAGGAAAAACTGAAAAATATTCGGAAGATTTTATTTTATTCTTATTGCTCCAAGGCAAGAGTGATCACGTGATCTAAAAAGTTTGACAGAGAACATCCGGCTGCTTCTAAAGATTTTGGAAGCAGTGATTCTTTCGTAAGCCCCGGCAAAGTATTGACTTCAAGAATATAAACTCCCCTTTTCGGACTGACAATAAAATCCGATCTTGAATAATGACGAAGACCGAGAATCCTGTGCGCCTCGACTGCCATATCTTGAATTGTCTTTTTTTCTTTTTCGGAAAAATTGCCCGGACATACTTCGCTGGACTCGCCAGAATATTTTGCATCATAGCCGAAAAATTCAAAATCTTTCGGCTTGATTATTTCAACCGGGAAAAGTGGATAAATCATTTGACCTCTGAAATTTTCAACAACTCCGCAAGTCGCTTCTTTCCCTTTTATAAATTCTTCCACGATTATCACATCAGAATATTTCAGGGCTTTTTCAAGCGCTGGCATTATATCTTTCAGATTTTTAACCAAAGAAACGCCGATGGATGAACCGCTTCCTCCGGGCTTTACAATTGCAGGCATAGGAAATGTTTTGAAAATAGTTTTATCGATATCTTTGAGATTTTCTCCTTTTTTAATAACTTTATAAACCGGAGTTTTCAAGCCATCTTTTGCAAAAATATTTTTTGCCATGACTTTATTCATGCCGAGCGCCGAAGCCAAAGCTTTTGATCCGGTATATTTCACGCCGAATTGATCCATAAGCTGTTGCACTTTTCCGTCTTCGCCATACTCGCCGTGCATTGCATTAAAAACGACATCAATATTTTTGAATAATTTTTCAGGAGATATTTTGACGCGTTCCAAAAACCAAGATTTGTTTTTGTCTACAAAAACATCTATCGGAATATATTTTTCCGGAAGATTTTCCAAGACATTTTTTCCCGACTTCATGGAAACTTCGCTTTCCACTCCAGGACCGCCTCTTAAGACTGCAACTTTTATTCTTTGCATACTAAGGAGAATTATATCACTTCAATAGAAATTACAAAACAAAATTTTTGTTTCTTCTTTCTCTGTGATACTTGATAGCAAACCTGTGAGCTTCGCTATTCGCCAACAAGATTTCGCTTTCATATTTATGAATCAAATCTTCTCTGCCAGTAATCATTTTTGGTCTATGTCTTTCGTCTTTTGTAACAGCTACAACAATAATATCTGGAACGCCAAACTGTTTTAATGTTTTTTCAGCAATATTTTTCTGAGCAGTCGAACCGTCTACTACTATTATGTCAGGAAATTTCCATTCTTCATGATTCAATCTTCTTCGGAGCATTTCGCCGAGTCCAGCAACGTCATTTTGCACGCTTTCATTTATTTTAAATTTTCTGTATTCAGCTTTATTCACCATTCCATTTTCAACAACAGTCATTACGCCGACAGTGTTTGTTCCGCTAATATGTGCAACATCATAAGCTTCAATCCTGAAAGCCTTTCCGGTTTTTTCCTCGATATTTTCTTCTTTAATAAGTGCGACATCTTGAATATGATTTAAAGCGAAAATTGTTCTCTTTATTTTTTCTGCTTTTTCAAATTCCTGATAGTCGGCGTACATTTTCATTTCTTTTTCCAAATTCTTTATAATATCTGTTTTTTTACCTTGAAAAAACAGAGAAATATTTTTGATATTTTTAATATAATCTTTTTTTGCTTCAACGCCTGTAGTTTCTGGCGCTAAGCCGATTTCTCTGTAAAATTTATAGCCAGTTTTTTCATTTGAATAATTATCTAGAAATGGAAAAATCTTGCGAACGATTTTCAAAGCTTCTTTAAGCTGACTTCCATTTGTAAAAGGTCCAAATTTTTCTTTGATTGAATATTTTTCTTTGCCAATTTGATCAAGAACTCTTCCACGTTCTATCAAAACTTTTGGAAAATCTTCTTTCGTAATAATCACATAGTTGTAGCTTCTATCATCTTTTTCTTTCGTATTATATTTCGGCTGATGTTTTTTAATCAAATTTGATTCAAGTATCAAAGCCTCAAGAACTGAATCTGTTTTTATAAAATCAATATTGTCTGCCTGAAAAACCATATCAACAATAAGCGGACCGCGAGTCGCAATTAAATCATTAGCAAAATAACTTCTGACTCTATCTTTGAGCGAAGTCGCTTTTCCAATATATAAAATATCCTTATTTTTTTTAAATAAGTAAACGCCAGGTTCGGTTGGAAGATTATTTTTTTTGAGTTGTTGACTATCCATATTCAGTGTTATACCATGACAAACGGACGAACTCAAATAAAAAAAATAATAAGGAGGTACTGAAAATGAATAAATGTGAATGTGGCGGAGAAATAAACAAAGAAGTATCCTTTTCGGGACAAATTTTTAACGATGCAGAAACATTTTCAAAACGCAAAGAAGCTTATGAGTGTGCAAAGTGTGGCAAATTGCACTGGGATGATGGAAGACCGATTATTATAAATGATCCGGTCTTTAAGGACCATGTAAAAGCATATTTATTTTCAATAGGCTGCGTGGACAAAACAAATCCGTGCGGTAATAAGATTCTTGTCGTTTCAGTTAAAAAATTTCTTGGATTATTTCCTTATTACAAGAGAATAATCTAGATTTTTTACAAACTAAATCAAGGAGATGTTTTCTATGAGTAGATCATGGATATGCCCAAATAAAAAGTGTCAGGGAAAAATAAAAAGAAGGAAAATGATATGGTCATATTCTACAAGAAACATTTACAGATGCAATAAATGCAAAAAAACGTATACGTATGATCCAAAAAATAAAAAATGGATTATGTATTAATAATTTCAAAAACCCGAGCCATACTCGGGTTTTTATCTGCTCTTTTTCAAAACCCTCTTCAAATATTTTCCAGTGTAACTCTTTTCATTCATCGCGACATCTTCCGGAGTTCCTTTTGCAATTACTTCCCCGCCTTTGTCTCCGCCTTCAGGACCGATGTCGATAATATAGTCTGAACTTTTTATCAAATCCATATTATGCTCGATGACAACGACAGTATTTCCTGCATCAACAAGTTTCTGCAAAATTTCTATAAGTTTTTTCACGTCTTCATAATGAAGTCCGATTGTCGGCTCATCCAAAAAGTAAATTGTTTTGTGAAGTCCTGGCCTGTAAAGCTCTGAAGCGATTTTTACTCTTTGAGCTTCTCCTCCTGAAAGAGTTGTTGCAGACTGACCAAGTTTTACATAATCAAGTCCGACTTCGTGAAGACATTTTATCCTGTCGTAAACTGCCGGCAAATCCACAAAGAAAGTCATCGCTTCTTCGACAGTCATTTCAAGTATTTCGTGAATATTTTTCCCTTTATATTTCACTTCCAAAGTTTCTTTCGTAAATCTTTTTCCGCCGCAGACATCGCAAGGAACATAAACAGTCGGCAAGAAATGCATCTCGACTTCAATCGCTCCGTTTCCTTGGCAGTTTTCGCATCTTCCACCTTTTACATTAAAAGAAAATCTGTTTGCTCCCCAGCCTCTTTCTTTTGCCATCGTCGTCATTGAAAACATATCGCGTATGAAAGTCCAAGCTCCGGTATAAGTCGCAGGATTTGAGCGTGGAGTTCTTCCTATCGGCGACTGGTCAATCATAATTGTTCTCCCGACATATTCCGAACCGGAAAAACTTTCGCAATTATGCGTTTCATTCGAGCGGAGTTTTCTTTCAAGTCTTGCCTGCAAATTTTTATAAAGAATTTCATAAACAAAAGAAGATTTTCCGGAACCTGAAACTCCGGTTATCGTAACAAATTTTCCAAGCGGAACTTCCACATTCATATTTTTAATATTAAATATTTTTCCGCCTTTTACTTTCAGTTTTCCTTTATCTTGATCTCTTCTCTTTTCCGGCAAATCAATTTTCTTGTCTCCGCGCAAATAGTCCAAAGTCAAAGATCCGGACTCATTTGTTTTTGCAGTCAAAAGCTCGTCAAGATATCCTGAGACAACAACATTTCCTCCATGAACTCCGGCACCTGGACCGATATCTACGAGATAATCCGAAGCGAACATCGTATCTTCATCGTGTTCAACGACAAGAATAGTATTTCCCAAATTTCTCAAATGCAAAAGCGTGCTTATGAGCTTGTCATTATCTCTTTGATGCAAACCAATCGTCGGCTCATCAAGAACATAAAGTGCGCCGACAAGCCCAGAACCGAGCTGTGAAGCAAGACGAATTCTCTGAGCTTCTCCGCCAGAAAGAGTGTTTGCACGTCTGTCGAGCGATAGATATTCGATTCCGACATTTGTCATGAATTGCAAACGGGAATCAATTTCTTTCAAAACGACTTTTGAAATTTCCATTTCGCTTTCAGTAAATTTCATTTCTTCAAAAAATTTCTTGGAATCCGTAATAGTTTTAGCGGTATATTGAACAATATTTATTCCGCCGATAAGAACATGCAGCGCTTCAGGTCTGAGTCTCGCACCATGGCAAACTTCGCAAGGTTCATCCGAAAAAAAATCTCTCGTTCCAAGTCCATGGCAAGCTTCGCAAGCTCCATAAGGCGAATTGAAAGAAAAAAGTCTCGGCTCGATTTCAGGATATGAATATCCGTCGTAAGGACACATGAATTTTACAGAAATCATTTTTGTTTCTTCTGGCGTTTCAACTTTCAGCAAGCCTTTCGATTCTTCAATCGCTTTTTCAACGGCATCGGAAAGCCTTTCTTTTATTCCGGATTTTTTCTCTTTAAATTCGCTTATATAAAATTCATCAACAAGAACATCAATATCATGCTTTTTATTTTTTGAAAGTATTATTTGATTCCTGAGTTTTTTCATTTCACCGTCAACTTTCACCTGCTCATAACCTTTTTCCAGCAAATCATAAAGCAACTGATAATATTCTCCTTTTCTTCCGACAACTACTGGAGAGAAAATTTTTATTTTGTCCGCATTAACTTCCACGCCCAAAATTTCCTTTGGCTTTTGAGCCGGCTTCAAATGAGTGACAGTATGAATAATCGTTTCTAAAATTTCTTCTTTTGAAAGTTTCTTGATTTCTCTTCCGCAAACAAGACAATGTGGTTTGCCGATTCTTGCAAAAAGAATTCTCAAATAATCATAAATTTCCGTAATTGTCGCGACAGTCGAACGCGGATTGTTCGAACGGGATTTTTGATCAATCGCGATTGCCGGAGAAAGTCCGCTGATTTCATCCACATCTGGCTTCTGCATCTGGTGTAAAAATTGTCTTGCATATGAAGAAAGCGATTCGATATATCTTCTCTGGCCTTCCGCAAAAATAGTATCAAAAGCAAAAGACGACTTTCCCGATCCGGAAAGTCCAGTGACGGCAATCATTTTATTTCTGGGCATCTCAACATCTATATTTTTCAAGTTGTGAGTTCTAGCTCCTTTTACTATGATTTTGCCGGCTTTTTCGTCAAAAATTGTTTTGCCTGCCCCGTGTGAATTTTCACTTTGTTTTGATTTATTCATGATATTGATTTTTATTATTTATATAAGGCTAAAAATAAGGTTATTCTTTAAAAATTCTTTACGAGGTTTGATTCCTTATCCATATTTACATAACTAAATTGCCCCCTGGTTTGTCCATAGGGGTTAACATGGAGCATTCTACTCTTTGTTTCTTGGCTTGTCCAATTTTTAGCATATTTGGTGCAAAAAAAATTCATATGAAAATTTGACTAAATAATAAGCTCGCAAAAAATTAATTTTTTTGCGAGCTTATGTAATTTATAATCTTCTTCTTCCAACATGCCATCCTCCGCAAAACTTGCACGGATAAAAATGACATTGCTTGTTCGGGTCTTTTCCGTCAACTCTCAAACCCCGGACATGAAGAAAAGCTGCTTCCTTGCTTTTATGCCGTATCTTTCCTTCACAGCTTCTCCGGCGAATTCTCCGTTTGCTCGCCATTTTTTCACCTCAATCTTTTTGATTTTAATCCAAAAAAACTATACTCCACATTTTATATTTTTACAAATAACAATAAATAAAAAAACCGCCAGTCACTCCTGACTTTGCGGTTTTATTTCTTATTATTTCTTTTTCTTTTTTGTGGCCTCAATTAAGGCCATAAATCTAGCAAATTCCTCTTCTTTTTCCTTTTCCGTCGAAAGCATTAAAATATGTTCGTAATACTGCCTTCTGACAGCTGACATTTCGTCTTTCATGGCTTTTTTAATTTTTTCGTCCATCTTATTATGCCTCCTTTTTTTTGTTCGTTCGAAAACTATTATATAGTATAAAACAAGTCTTGTCAAGTAAAAATCACCGCTTTAAACGGTGATTTTTACTTGATATTTTTATAAAGAAATTATTTTATTATTTCAGCAACAGCATCAACGATTTCATCAAGCGACAATATTGCTTTCACCAAGAATTTTTTTGCTCCGAGTGAAACGCCTTTTTCAACATCATTTTTCTGGCCGAGGTTTGAAAGAATTATTATCGGAGTTCCTGCTATCTTTGGGTCTGCATTGATAGCTTCCATGACTTCAAAACCGCCAACTTTCGGCAACATAAGGTCAAGAAGAATCAAATCAAACTTTGGATTTGCTTTTACCATTGTGATAGCTTCTTCTCCGTCCGCTGCGCGCATTACATTCGCTTTGCTTTCCATAAGTTTCTTAGACAATAATTCGCTTAGAAAATTATCATCCTCAACGAGTAATATTCTTTTATTTGTAAAATCTGCCATTTGTTTTTTAATTTAACTGCACTAATAATATCAGATACAGCTTTTTAGTCTATAGGCAAGTCCACCTCGACTGTCGTGCCTTTGTTCAGCTCTGAATCTACCTCTATTTTTCCGCCATGCATTTCAATAATTTTCTTCGTCGCATAAAGCCCGACGCCGTTTTCATTCGGGTCAACAACTTTCGCATTCTTGCCTCTGTGAAATTTTTCATAAAGATGCGACATGTCTTCTTTGTCTATCCCGATTCCATCATCTTTGATGACAAGTTTCGCCATACCTCCTTCTCTCGTCAAAGCGACAAAAACATTTCCCTTCGGAGAATATCTGAAAGCATTGTCAAAAAGATTTGTAAGTGATAAATCGAGCATTTCCCTGTCGCCAAAAATTATAGTCGGATTGCACTTGTCGCCATACTCCAGCTTGATTTCATTTCTCTTTATCAAATAGCCGAGAGTTTTCAAAATATCGTCCACGATATCGCAGAGATTCAATTTTTCTTTTTTCAAATCCACACCGTCTTTTGAATCCATTTCCGCAGCTTTCAGTATCTCGTTGACAGTATTTATCGCGGAAATTATTTTATTATATCCTTCATTTAAAATTTCTCTTTGTGCTTCCTTGCCCGTGTCGTCGCCATGAATAACAGAATCTAAAGCCCAGCGAGCCGCATTGAGCGGTGTGCGAAGTTTGTGAACCAAAGCGAGAATATATGTATCGGTAAAATGTTCTTCCTTTCCGGATGATTCAGTTTTTCTCACCCCGTGTGAATTTCCACCTAGTCCAAATATTGAAAATAAATTCATATATGAATTATATTAAAATTAAAAAATAATATCTACTCTTGGAAATTCTTTACGGGGTTTGATTTAAAGATGTCTAAAAATGACATGGGTTTATTATAACATAGAGAATTATGAAATAAACATTATTTTTTATTTTAATAAAAAACAGTCCGTTCACTCGCACCAAATGGTTTGAGTAAACGGACTGCATATCTTAAAAAAACAATTTATACTTGCGAAGCAACGAAGGCGAAACCGCCCTCACGATGCCACTCACTACCAGGCTCATCGAGGTTGGCAAGCAACCACGAGTCACTGTCGTAGCAGCCCGTACCGAGTATGATAGGATCGCCGTCAGAATCTTTAATGGGTTCGTGCATTGTAGCAATCCACATTAAACCCATCATATTTATTTCCCCATCCGTGAACATGTCGCGGATGAGGCAAGCGACTTCCGCGTTGGGCTTCTCAAACTTGCGTTTGTCGGCCTCAGTGCGGATGTTTAATGTGATGCGGTTTAATTTTCCTTTGATGACCACAATCTGAAAAGTCGTACTTTTTTTGCTAGCTTTGATCTTCAAAAGAATCCGTCTGGTACGATCGTTCATCTTGATTCTTCTGAATTCAAAGTGCTCGATCCATTCTTTGCCAGATTTGCCGTTTGAAGTGACGGTGAAATAAATCATACCGTCTTTTTCAAACCATTTCTTTTCTTCTGCAGGCGGACATAAAGCTTCCCTGAGAACCTTTTGTAATCCTTTGGGATTTTCTATCCATCCCTGCATCAAGTTTTCGTCTAGCTCTTTCGGCAAACTTTCTACAACACTTGCAATAAACTTTCCCGTCTGTTTGTCCATAGTGTTTTTGCCTCCTTTTAGGGGTTTTCACTATTTGCTTGTCTATCATGTTGATTGATAGTCATAGCCAAAAGCTTCCAAAAAATTTAGAGGCTTTTGGCTATGACTACTTTGCAAGTAATATTAAAGAACTTTCTGTTTCTAATATTATACATAATAATTCATATTTGTCAACAAAGCTAATTACGGGACTTCGTCGGCTTTTTTACAATTTTAGTTTTTTCTTTGTTTTCTAGATTTTTCTGAATTATTGCTATTTCGTCACGTAACAAAGCGGCCGACTCGAAATCCAACATTTTCACAGCTGCATTCATCTGAATTTCTTTTTGTTTAATAAGCTTCATCGGACTCTTTTTCATCATTTCTTCATCAATACGAACAAGCTCTTTTACAGCTTTGTCATGGTCACTTCTCATATTGTCTGTGATGTCATGAATCTTTTTGATAATAGTTTTTGGAGTAATACCGTNNCGATTTGTATTTCTCTTCTTCTATTTGTCTCGCCGATTGCTCGCTCCATTGAGCCAGTTATGCGGTCGGCATAAAGTACCACGCGTCCGAGAACATTTCTCGCAGCACGTCCTATCGTCTGTATAAGCGAAGTATCTGAACGCAAAAAGCCTTCCTTGTCTGCATCAAGAATTCCGATAAATTCTACTTCCGGCAAGTCCAAACCTTCGCGCAATAAGTTTACTCCGACAAGACAATCAAACTTCCCTTTTCTGAAATTTGTAAGAATATCTATTCTGTCTATTGTTTTTATTTCGCTGTGCAAATATTCTGCTTTCACACCTTTTTCTTTCAAATATTCGCTCAAATCTTCCGCCATTTTTTTTGTGAGAGTTGTCGCGATGACTCTTCCTCCATTTTTCACAACTTTTTCTGTTTCTTCTATAAAATCAAAGACCTGAGATTTATTTTTTCCTTTTACTTCTGTAATCGGCTTCACTTCCACAACTGGATCTATAAGTCCTGTAGGACGAATAACCTGCTCCACAATTTTCTGCGAATTTTCTTTTTCATAATCGCCCGGAGTAGCTGTCGTATAAACAACCTGATTTATTCTTTGTTCAAATTCATCAAACTTCAAAGGTCTGTTGTCTTTTGCTGATGGAAGTCTGAAACCATAGTCTATAAGCGTCTTTTTTCTTGAAGCATCGCCGGCGTACATTCCTCTTATCTGAGAAATCGTAACGTGCGACTCATCTATAATAGTAAGAAAGTCTGGAGTCCCATCCTCTTTCTTCGGGAAATATTCCAAAAGTGAGTCCGGTGCTTCCCCAGGTGCTTTTCCAGAAAAATGTCTTGAATAATTTTCAATTCCATTACAATAGCCGACTTCTCTTATGAGCGACAAATCGTAAGTGGTTCTTCTGCGAAGTCTTTCTGCTTCAAGATTTTTTCCTTCTTTCTTTAAAACTTCAAGCTGGACTTCAAGCTCAGCTTTTATACTTTTAAAAGCTCTTTCTTGCTGTTCTTTGTCTGTAATAAAATGTTTCGCAGGAAAAATAAAAGTAGATTGAATTTCATCTTCAACAAGTTTTCTAGAAACTGAATCTATTCTTGAAATTTTACTTATTCTATCTTCGTCAAAATCCAAGCGAATCAAAATCTTTTCATTTACAGGCATTACTTCAATTGAGTTTCCAATCGCACGAAAAGTTCCCGGTTTTATATCTGAGTTAGTTCTTTCAAAATGAACATTGATAAGTTTTTTTATAATTTCTTGGCGAGAAGTTTTTTCTCCAACTTTCAATTTTATATTTACTTTTTCATATTCTTTCGGTGAACCCAAACCATAAATACAAGAAACTGATGCGACAATAATCACGTCTTTTCTTGTAAGAAGCGCCTGCGTGGAAGCATGGCGAAGTCTGTCTATCTCTTCGTTTATCATTGCCTCTTTTTCGATATAAGTATCAGTGACAGGCATATAAGCTTCCGGCTGATAGTAGTCGTAATAAGAAACAAAATAGTGCACAGCATTTTCTGGGAAAAATTCTTTGTACTCTTGAGCAAGCTGAGCTGCGAGAGTTTTGTTGTGAGCGATGACAAGCGTCGGCTTTTGTATTTTTTCAATAACATTTGCCACAGTAAAAGTTTTTCCTGAGCCAGTAACACCAAAAAGAGTCTGTTTTTTCAGACCTTTTTCTAATCCAGCCACCAGCTCTTTTATAGCTTCTGGCTGATCACCCGCTGGCTTATATTCTGCTTTTATTTTGAATTTACTCATAATATTGAATATAAAAACCATTATGCTACGATAAAGAAGGAAAAACAAGACTAATTTTTAAAATTCAATGGAGGTGGCCAATAATGGAAAAATTAGCTATCCATAGAGCAAAGAAAATATGTTTTGATGTAAAGGGTAAAAAATTCAGATTTTCAATACTTTACAGAAGACAAAAAAATGTTAAAGAATCCATGACTAATGCAATCGTCGTTCTTTCAAAAAGTAAAATCAAGGTGAGGACAAACTAAATTAATAGGAGGTTCTTTATGGAAAAGACTGCCGGTGCAATTTTAGCAGAATTACTTCTCACAAAAGAAAAAGGTGCGACAAAAGAAGAAATCGAGAAAAAGAGACAGGAACTGGCTGAACAAACAAAAAAACAGCTTGATAGTCCATCAACTAAAGTAAGTGTTTCAATCAACAAAGATTAAAGGAGGCCATAAAATGGCAAAGAAAATTGAAATACCAGATTCTGTAAAAAAGATTTTTAAAGTATTGGGTAGTAAAGGTAAGGGACGAAAACTTATCAAATATTTTAAGAATGATGTCCCGAAAAACTTAACGGTTGATGAAATAAAAATATTACATTTTTTGGAATCGAAAATATCAAAATGTATTGAACCAAAAAATGCGCTCACCCTTTTAAGAGGAATCCGTGAATCTCACGGCAAACCACACCCTAAAGACACCGTTTTTTAAAACGGTGTCTTTTATTTTTCCAGTAAATCTATTTTATCTTGAATATTTTTTTGAAAATATCCTTTATATCTTTTCTGAAGTTCCGGTATCATCCAATCTGTTCCACTCCTTCTGCCTCTACAGTTTTTTGAACCACATAAACATTCATTATTCCAATTACCGCTGTCAGTCATAGCATAATCATAAGCGAGTTCTTCATCAACTTCAATATCTCGCATAGCAACCATATTATTTTCTTTTATTCCAACATTTGGATCACAAGAATGATTTATAAGAAAACCAGCAGATGGATTATTTATATCTTTAGGACAAACTTCATTTACTCCACCAATTTCATAGCAAAGAGATTTCCATAATTCTGGATCTTCTTTTGCTGCTATCTCTACTTTAGTCAAAATTTGTGTATCTTTTAGCGCTTCTTCACTATCCTCAATGATTTCATCCTTGAATATTTTTTCTTTTGCAAAAAGACCTCTACCTTTATTTAGAGTCATACGAACTTCAATTTTTTTATTTAGTCCTTGGTGTGGAAAATTCATATTATCTTGATTTTCTAATTTGTTCCTTTAGTGGATCAAAAAGTGCAAATTCTATTCCTCCTTCATAAACTTCGTCTATATTTAATTTGCCCCTCAAATGTGCTTCTTCATGCTGCCGNNCATGCTGATATAATCTTGCCAAAAATCCATCAAATTTTTCTTTGTGTTTTTTACCATCTACATCCAGCCATTCCATCACTATCCATTCAGATCTTTCAACATCAGCAGACATTATTCCTGAGCTCAAGCAAAGTTCACGATAAAAATTTGTTTCTTTAGATTTATCTACAATTTTTGGATTAATAAAAGTTTCCAATTTATCATCAACAAAAGTTACAAACACAGCTTTATTCTCACCTATTTGTGGTGCTGCAAAACCTCTACCATAGCCAACTTCTTTACGGTACTTTATTAAGACATCATTTAACTTTTCAGAAATACGAATACCATCATCAATAGAAATCTCTTCCACAGTTTGTCGAAGAATTGAATCACCCGCATATCTTACCTCTGGAAATTTACCCAAAATTGTTTCAAATTGTTTAACTTTTTCAATGAGTTTTTTATTTTTGTTCATAATTTTATTATCCTAAATGAGCATGGTCATTCCATGTCAAAATATTCCACCTAATTTTTTCATTTTTATATTGTGTTTGTTTTAATACTGTTATACCAGTATTATTCATTTCTAATTTTATAAAAAAATTCCAAAATTCCTGAGAGGTTAAATCTTCGCCTAACAGAGCATATGCGACGACCATTTTCATAAAAACGCCATGAGTAACCAAGAGTATATTTTCTTCTTTTAATGTATCTACATATTTAAATAATTTAATTGCTCTATTTTTCAAGTCAATAAAATTTTCTTCGTCAGAATGTTTCCACTCAGTATCATGAAAGTGCTTATATATTTGTTCATCTGTTTCCTCACACACAGGATCATTTCTAAGTTTTCCAATAAGCAACGATGGGATTTTTCTTTCAATCAACAAATCTGAAAACTCAATAGACTTATTCAAAATCTTATCAATAGCTTCAGCTGTACGTTTTGCCCTTACTTGTGGGCTAGCAATTATTTTATCTATTGAAATATTCTTGAATCTTTCCGCAACAGATTCAATCTGTTTCTCACCATTTTTTGATAGAGGTGATGTTGAATCTTGTTTAAAAAGACCTGCATTACCTTCGCTTTCACCATGTCTTACTAAATATAATTTTTTCATTTGCTATATTTTAACATAAATTCTTTCTTAAGCTCCTCAAAATTATCATCTAAAATTGACTGGCGAATATTTTTTACCAAATTCACTATAAAATAAATATTGTGAATTGAAGCTAAAGTTCCACCGAGCATTTCTTTTCCATGAAAAAGATGTGCAATATAAGCTTTTGTATAATTTTTACAAGTGTAGCAACCACAACCTTCATCTATCGGCATAAGATTTTCTCTATATTCTGTATTTGTAATATGAATTTTTCCAGTCTTTGTATACAAAGTTCCATTTCTTCCAAGTCGTGTTGGAAGAACGCAGTCAAAAAGATCTACGCCATTTTCTATTCCCATAAACAAATCTTCCGGCTCACCTATTCCAAGTAAGTGGCGAGGTTTTTCTTCCGGTAAGATTTCATTCACCCATTCCACTGCTGTAGACATATCTTCTTTTGCGAATGAACCGCCGATTCCAAATCCGTCAAAAGATTTTCCGTCCACTTCCATTTCTGAAATTACTTTTGCAGATTTTTTTCTTAGTTTCTCTTCCCTACCACCTTGAACAATTCCAAACAAAGCGATTTTATCTTCTTTATTCAGTTTATTGTGTTCTTCCAAACTTCTCTTCGCCCAAGCATGAGTTCTATCCAGCGCTTCTTCCTGATATTTCAAATCTTCCGCCGGCGAAGTGCATTCATCAAAAGCAAAAATTATATCTGCACCAATATTATGTTGAATTTGGATTGATTTTTCTGGAGTAATATAGTGAACTGAACCATCTAAATGCGAAGTAAAAGAAACTCCATCTTGTCCAATCTTTGCAAGTCTTGGAGCTGCAGTATCATCAAATCTTTCAGGAATCAAAAGCGATGGATCTGTAATTTGAATTACTTTTGAAATATTTTTCCCGTAAGCAGCACCGAGAGAAAAAACTTGAAAGCCACCAGAATCAGTCATTGTCGGACCATGCCAGTTCATCATTTTGTTTAGCCCGCCCATTTTCTTTACTGTCTCATCTCCTGGTTGAAGATATAAATGATATGTATTTCCAAGAATCACTTGAGCACCAGCATCGCGAACTTGTTCAGGATTTACAGACTTTACTGTGCCTTTGGTTCCAACAACAACAAAGGCCGGGGTTTCTATAATTCCGTGTGGTGTTTCTATTGTTCCAGCTCTTCCGAGCTTGCCTTTTAATTTCTTTTCTATCGTAAATTTCACAAGATTAATATAACACATAATCAATAATTGGTAATAGTTTGAGTGTCTTTGCGAGCGAAGCGAAGCAATCTAGGTTTGATACATTAATTCTGGATTGCTTTACCACAAGAGTACTTCAATTTTCTAATCGCTTCGCTCAAGAAAATTTGGTCGCACTTCGCTCGCAAAGACATAAATGATATAATCAATTTATTATGGAACAGAAAAGAAAAACTGTCGGGCTCGTGCTTGGAAGCGGAAGCGATCGCGGAATGGCGCATATCGGAGTGATAAAAACTTTGCTGAAAAATAATATTCCAATCGATTATATTTCCGGCACAAGTATCGGCGCCGTCATCGGAGCATATTACGCGCTCCACGGAGAAGTCGATATTCTTGAGGACACTTTCAAGCGTGTCATGTCTCGCCCGTGGTATCTGCTCGATTTTGATTTCAAAAAACCGAATTTTCTTTCGAACAAAAATATTTATAATCTGTTAAAATTTAATTTCTACAACGACAAAACTTTTTCTGACACAAAAATACCTCTGCGAATAAATGCCACGGATGTAGACTCCGGCAGCCAATATGTTTTCAAAGACGGTAAAATAATAGACGCCGTCATGTCTTCAATGTCGCTTCCGGGAATATTGCCACCGTATGAAATAGGAGAAAAACATTTGGTTGATGGCGGACTATCAGATGCAATTCCTGCAGATTTACTTTCTGAATTTAAACCGGATATAATAATAGCTGTAGACCTATATAATACAAAAATAGAACCTCTTTCAAAATATAATATGAGCACAGTATTGAACAGAGTTTATCAGATATATATTTCAAAACTTTCAGAATTCAGCAAGCAGAATTTCTGCAGAAACTGCGAGAATTACATCATCATAAATCCAGATACAAAAGAAAATCTGACAAGCCTGACTTTCAAAAATATAGATAAAAATGTCAAAATCGGGACTGAAGAAACAGAAAAGCATATCGAGGAAATTAAAAAACTGTGCGCCTAAAATTAAATACAAAAAAGGGCGGCACCTTCGGTGCCGCCCTTTTTTGTATTTAATTTTAATTACTATTTTTTACGCTAAGCAAATCAATCTTAAAAATCAAAGTTGAACTTGCAGGAATTGGACCATAATCCGTAAATCCATATCCAAGTGCTGGAGGAATTATAAGAATTCTTTCTCCTCCGACTTTCATACCTTCGACTCCGATATCCCAGCCTTTGATAACATTTCCTGCTCCGAGTGTAAATGTAAATGGAGCTTTACCGACAGTGCTGTCAAATTCCTGATCGTTTGATGCAAGAACTCCGGTATAATTTACGGTAACTTCACTTCCTGCTACAGCTACTGTCCCTGTTCCTACAATAGTATCTTGCGATTGAAGCTGATCTCCTGATGTTTGTTCCGGCTGCATTGTTGTTTGTGTATTTTGATTATTATTTGAGTTTGTAAAAAGTCCGCTTACTAAGCTCGCACCGACTAGTACGCCAACGACGACGACTGCTATAGTAACGGCAATTGCTGTTTTTTTATTCATTTTTTTTATATTTTTATAAATGATTAATACTCGTACGATTATATCAATTTACAAAAATAAAGCCAATCATTTTTTTAGACTTTCCAAAATAATAAAACAAATGCTATAATCTGCACCACATATGAATTCAAAAAAAACCAGCCAAAATTCAGACGACGTGCTTTCTAGAAAAAATATCGAGGAAATTGTCAGCAGGAGGGAAAAAATATCAAATGAAGAATTTGATAAAGGTTATAAGATGATTGAAAAATATCCGAGATCTGTAAGTATTCTTGGCTCTGCAAGATTTTCAGAGGACAATCAATATTACAAAAAAGCCAGAATCCTTGGATATAAAATAGCAAAAGAGCTCGGATATGCTGTAGTCACCGGCGGAGGTCCTGGAATAATGGAAGCTGCAAATAGAGGCGCATTCGAAGCAGGCGGAGCATCAATAGGATTTGGCATCAAACTTCCCAAGGAACAGAGAGAAAATCAATATCTGACGGATCATGTCGATTTTGAATATTTTTTCTCAAGAAAAACCATACTGTATTTTTCAGCCGAAGCATATGTTTACTTTCCGGGCGGTTTCGGAACTCTTGATGAGCTTTTTGAAATACTTACTTTGATACAGACAAAAAAAATAAGCAAAGCACCGGTAATCCTGGTAGGAAAAAATTTTTGGGAACCATTCTTAGAACTATTGAAACAAAAGCTTGCAGTAGAAAATGATACGATAGACATGGCAGACACGGAAATATATAAAATAGTCGATTCAGAAGATGAAATGATAGAAATAATTAGAAAAGCTCCTTATAGAGAAGAATAAAAACAAATAAAAAAACAGCCGAGCTTTTAAGTCCGGCTGTTTTTTTATTTTTGTATATTTTCCTTTTCTTTATTTATTCTTGCTTTGCGCATCTTATAAAAATGTTCTCCTATTCTTGTAACGATAAAACCTATAAAAATCCAAAAAATAATGGAAGTGGAATATCTGAAACCATTCAATTGTATCGCTATTTGAGCCGTATATCTCCTGGCAAAATAACCTACTAGTATTATTATCGGCGCGCAAAACATATTGGCCAAAGAATTGAAAAACAGAAATGTCCTGTCTTTGACTTTCAAATATCCAGAAAATACCGGCCCGACAAATCTCATCAAAGGAATGCATCTGAAGACAAAAATAGTCACACCGATATTCTTTTCAAACCAAGCTCTATGCTTGCTTATAAATTTAATTTCAAGAACATCCTGTATGAATTTATCCACATACTTATCATTTTTTATCGTCAGTTTAAATACGATAAAATCACTTATTATGAAAGCTACAATTACAAGAATTATTGTAAAAATAAGATTTATATAGCCGGTGCTTGCAGCATAGCCGACTGTCAACAGCAAAACTTCTTCAGGAACAGGAATTATATATCCGGAAAAAATTGCCGCTATAAAAATTCCAAGATATGAAAAATGATGTATAAATACAAAAATCTGCTGTATCATGCTCTGCTATTCTAGCATATCTTTAGAAATTATCTTAAAAACATTTAACATGCTATAGTCATTAATATTATGGAGGAAGAAAATATTGAAAAAATAAGAATAAACAAATATCTGGCAATGCAAGGTATCTCAACAAGAAGAGAGGCTGATAAGATTATTCTTGCCGGAAAAGTTACAATCAACGGCAGAAAAGCAATCCTTGGCGACAAAGTTGGAAATGGAGACAAAGTTGAAATTACAAAAAAAATTAAAAATAATTTTTCCTATTATGCATATTACAAGCCGAGAGGAATTATCACACATTCTCCGCAAAAAGGAGAAAAAGATATTGCTTCATCAATAAGTTTGAAAGGCGTTTTTCCTATTGGAAGACTCGATAAAGATTCCGAGGGATTGATTATTCTCACAGATGACGGAAGGATTACTGACAGGCTTCTGAATCCAAAATACGAGCATGAAAAAGAATATCTTGTAAAAACCAGAGTTCCGATAAAACTTTCCCATTTATCAATAATGGAAAGAGGAATGGATTTGGAAGGAATAAAAACTAAGCCATGCAAAACAAAATTCATAAATGAAAATACATTTTCGATTACAATTTCTGAAGGCCAAAAACATCAGATCAGAAGAATGTGCGACGCACTCACCTTGCCTATCGAATCCTTGAAAAGAGTCAGAATTATGAATATAAAATTGGGCAATCTAAAACTGAATGCGCACAGAAAAATCGATGACGATGAATTGAAAGAATTTTTGAAATCGCTTTCTCTTTAAATGAAAAAGGTTCCGCTTTCGCGAAACCCTTTGACTATTTCTTATGATGATGTCTTTGCGACTTATCATAACCTTTGGCGACAAACTCCGACATCTTGTTGTAAGACTTGACGTATTCGGCTTGTTCGCTTTTTTTATTTTCTTCCTCGATAAATTTAATCGCGTCCAATATTTCCTTGAGGTGTTCTTTAGTGCCGTTTTGCTTTGCTGAATCCATAGCTTCTTTGACAGCCAGCTTGGCATACTCCACCTGTTTGCTCATAAGCGGAGTGTAAATTATCTCTATCTTCGGAAGAAAACTGCGTATTTTAGTCATCATAAAAATTCACACTTTCCGCAGATTCTATCTGCATAATTTTGTAATCAATATGATTACTTTTCGTCCGAAATACATACTAACATTGCATTAAAAAAAATCAATGTTTTACCAAAAAATAAATTACTAAAACAAAAATCGGCACGACAAACTGGAATAATATTCCCCAGAATTTTTCATTTTTAACTTTTATAAGTGCGTGCAATCTATCATGAATTTTTTGAAAAAATGTCCACGGCTGACACTTGAATTTATAATACAGAAGCTGGAAAAAATCCGGCAACAACCCCCCGATTATGCCGATTAAAGTCAAAATAAGACTTTGTCTGTTTCTGACAAAAATCAAAAAGCATAAAAAAATCGCAAAAATAAAATCAGCGGCGATTAAAAGCAGATGCAAAGCCGATTTTGTTTCTTTAAAAATTGATTTTACGGTTTTATTCTTGGTATCTAAAAAACCGCTTATATCATAATCCGTGTGAGGCAACATATCCAAGACATAATGACTTGCAAATGCTAAACCAAAACCCAAAGCCGGATCATTGGGAAAAAGATTTGCCAGGGCGGCGCCAACAATTGCATGAGGTGTCAAAATCATTGTGTTTGTATGCAAGAATTAAAAGCTGTGACTTCTGCATTATATTGCGCAACTAATGTTTTTATTTCAGTGGCCAGATTATTATAAAGTGTCGCAGTAGCATTTTTTTCTGCAACATCGGCATTGTAATCCTGAGTGTCTGTTGAAGGAAGTGCTGCAATTTTCACATCCAAATTATTTATTGTCGTCATAAGGCTGTTTGCGGAAATTTTATATTGGCTAACTTTTGCCGCTATCGTAGCGTCGGGCTCCGTGCAATCAGACAACGGCTTTCCAAAAATCTGCGCCGCTATCCAAACACTTTGGCCTTGGTAAGTTCCCTGTTCCGCATCAACGCCGATTTCCGTATAATTCTTGTCGAGAATATTTGCTCTGTGGCCCGCACTGTTCATCCATGCAGTCAGAAGTCCCTGCGAGCTTCCAAAATTTCCAAGAGCAATATTTTCTCCGATGGTTATATAACCGTAGCCATTTGTCGCAGCTTCTTTTGAAACATCGTCTCCTGTAGGAGAAATGTGCGCAAAATATTGTTTTGAAAACATATCTTTAACTCTTATGACAGCAATATTGCTTAAAGTATTATTTTTTTGAAGATTAACAAGTGTCGAATCATTTTCTTCTCTTTCCTGATTCGTCAGATAAATTATTTCATCGCTATTCAAATCAGTTCCGGTAATATTCGGGTTCGGAACATTAGCATTTGATGAAGGAGTATTTACGGAAGTTGTACTCGGAGTTTCCGTTTTGGAAACCGTTGCATTACTATTCAAAGTCTGCACCGGTTCTTGCACTATTTTTACGGTCGATGAAGCGCTTGGAATCGTATAAGAGGTACAAACTTGCTTTCCCAAATTTGTTCTGAATTCTCCAGCTTTCCATTCGCCTGTGGAAATTGACAAAATATACTGTTTGCAAAAATCGCTTTTTACTTGAGCAATTATATTGTTATTTATAAAATTGAAAATGTTTGAAATACTGGCGGTCAAAGTCTGAGCTTTTGCTACATTGCAAAATAAGGTCGCTGACAGAAAAACAAGCGACGCTATCAATAGTTTTCTGCTGTTTTTATTCAAAAACATCATAATGCATATTATACAACATAAACGAAAAACGCACTACAGAAACGCATTTTTGCTCACATTTTTTTATTTCCAAAAATATGCACAGATGATATAATTGGGCCATGAAATTTTTATCGTCTTTTCTAGGATACTTGAAATGGCATTATGGAAAAGCATTACTTGCAGCTTTCTCGCTCTGGAAAAATATACTTGTTTTCCTGTTAAATTTTTTCTCCATAAAAAGCCTACTCGGCAATTTTTTTACGCCATGGAAAAGACTCGCCGACAGCTATCCGAAACATTTCAACCTTAAAATATATTTTTCAACTTTCATAATAAACACGCTTATGAGAATCGTCGGAATGTTTTTGAGAACTATACTATTGATTGTCGGAATCGCGGTATGCATTGTTTATATAATAATCCTGCCTTTCACGATTTTGGTCTGGCTCGCTTTGCCGCCTTTTATCATCGCCATAATTGCATACGGACTTGTATTAATCTTTTCATAAAATATGACAATCAAAAAATTCTTAAAACAAAGTTCACTATATAATGTCTTATCAGTAGAATCTTTATATTCTAAAAAATTAAGGGAAAAACTTTCGGCATTTTCAAAGATAATTATTTTCATAGTCATCTTTTCAATCCTGTTCATATACTTTACAAAACACACGGATTCATATGGAATCCTTATACACAAAGGAGTTGGTCTGATACTTGTCTGTGCCGGCATATATCTTTGGTCGCATCTGACAAATTATTATCTCTCTTCAACATATTATTTTGAAAAAATAACGAAGAACGAATATTCAAAAGGAGATTTTTACACTTTTTCTGCAGGCAGAATATTATATGCCGGAAGAAATAAAGATATTCTGCATGGTTTTTTCGATTCAAACATAGGAAAAATTATACTTTTGAGATTAGGAATAAATCCTAAAGATTCCATAAGTTTTTACAGAAGCCAAAAAATAAATCCAGAAGAAAACATGCCTAAGCCGGATGGCGATGTTGTTAAAGTTTTAGATATTGCAAAATATCTTTACGCAAAGCCAGAATTTGCAAAATTCTTGAACGACAGAGGAATCAGAGATGAAGAATTTTTCGGTGCAATCGACTGGGTTATATATGAAATAGAAACCGCAGAATACGATTCTCAATGGTGGAGACCGGAGGCTTTGGCAAAAACAAAAGGCCTCGCCGGAGATTGGTCGTTCGGAAAAACTTTCGTGCTCGACAGATATGGCAGAGATCTTCTTAACGATACCGAGGTCAATTCCGAAGCAATGATTTTTTCAAATCGCGATGCAGAAATCGGCCAGATAGAAAATGCTCTTTCCCAATCCACAAGCGCAAACGCAATGCTTGTCGGCGAGCCAGGACAGGAAAAAATGCAGGTAATCTGGAGCATGTGCAGAAATATAAAAAATAAAAGCATCGCTTCTCCGCTTCAGAAGAAAAAGCCTGTTTTGCTTGTTACAAATTATATCGTTTCTGCCTGCAAAGACAAAGATACTTTTGAGGAGCAAATTTCAAAAATATTCGTAGACGCAATAAAAGCAGGAAATATAATTCTTGTGATAGACAATTTTACAGAATTATACAAACATGCGGAAAGTCTCGGTAGCGATTTTATAAATATAATAAATCCTTTCCTTTCAAGCACGTCAATCCAACTGATCGCACTGGTAGACACAGGAGATTTTCACCAGTATTTTGAAACAAATAAATCACTGATGAATAATTTTGAAACAATTCTCGTAAGACCTCTTGATACTGAAGAAATAATAAAAATAATATATTCGTCGGCGCTTAAGTCCGAACAAGATTATAAAATTTTCTTCACTTATCAAGCAATACGCGAGCTCGCAAAAAGCGCAGACTATTATTTCTCCGGCGGTGTTACAAGAGACAAAGCGATGGATTTGCTTGATGAAATCGCACCTTGGGCAAAAAGAAAAGGATATAAAATTATCGGAAAAGATGAAGTTTTGGAATATATTCAGCAAAAAACAAATATTCCAACTGGTGGAAAATTGTCGGCGCAAGATAAAAATAAATTATTAAATCTTGAAAGCTCGCTCAAAAAAAGAGTTATCGGACAAGAAGACGCACTTATCGCTGTATCCAATTCTTTGAAAAGATCCCAAACTGGCGTGAGGAATCCCAACAAACCAATCGGCTCTTTCCTATTCCTCGGACCAACTGGTGTCGGAAAAACTGAAACGGCAAAAGCTCTAGCTTTCACATTTTTCGGAAGCGAAACAAATATGATGCGACTTGATATGTCCGAATATCAGACAGATGATGCAATGGAAAAACTCATTGGCTCATTTGCTTCCGGCAAACCTGGAGTTTTTTCAAGCATGATTCGAGAAAAACAATACGGTGTAGTTTTGCTTGATGAATTTGAGAAAACAAATAAAGACGTCTTGAATCTTTTCTTGCAAATTCTCGATGAAGGAGTTTTCTCGGATATGTCCGGCGAAAAAGTTAATACAAGAAATATTATTTTCATCGCAACTTCAAATGCCGGTGCTGATAAAATTTTCGCGATGGTTGAAGCTGGCAAAAATCCAAAAGACGCGCAGGAAGAAATTATTGCCGATATTGTAAGCAAAGGTTTATTCAAACCGGAACTCA
The DNA here is from genome assembly GCA_003142075.1 of Patescibacteria group bacterium. Classification (GTDB taxonomy): domain Bacteria; phylum Patescibacteriota; class Minisyncoccia; order Phycocordibacterales; family GWA1-40-21; genus Bog-1340. Next base: position 69,077 of record PLOL01000019.1, read on the forward strand.
TAAACCGTTTTGATGCAACGATTATTTACAAACCGCTTGAAAATTCAGATCTACAACAAATCGCAAAAATAATGCTCGAAAAACTTTCCGACAGAATGAAAGAAAAAGGTTTGACTCTTCAGATTTCAGACGAACTCATCAATTATGTCGTCAAAAATGGCGCAAACAAAGAATTCGGCGCACGACCGATGAACAGATTCATCCAAGACAATGTCGAAGGAAATATCGCAAACTTGATTTTAAAAGACGAAGCAGTTTCCGGAAAAACAATTACCTTCTCTGTTAATGGAGATAATTTAAACTCAAAAGTTAATTGAGTTATATGAAACATTGACAATACGTCAATGATATGATACTCTTTTAGTGAGTAATTTTGATCTTTAAAAATTTGTCCAGCCTAAAAAGCAGACAAAAATAAAAATGGAGGAAAAAGATGGATAACTTTTTTACGAATCTTTCACATGTATCAGCAATAGTAATAATTTTTTTGTTATATATATTGGAACTCAAAGTATTTAAAAACAAGACAATTACTCTGGGAGACTGGCTGATAGTTAAACCTATCCGGCGGTTAATGGACTGGCTTGACGAACAAAAAAGGAGAAAGGAATTAAAAAAGGAAAAAGAATATAAAAAAACTAATATAAGATCTAAGTTTGGAAAAGCTTATGCTAATTTTGTGGTCAAACATGGAGGTAATTTTACCTCCAAATCACTAAAAAAATTTATAGCACATAGCTCGCGTAACAAAAGATTGTATTTGAACCTTATTCTAGATCAAATACAAGAACAAATGCAAGAACAAATGGTCCTAGAATCAAATGAGAGTATGCATGAGAGTATGCAAAAAAAATTTGAGAGGAGAAGATACAACGAAGCTGCATTAGAACTTTTAAACCGAATAATTTCTTATTCGCATAAAGCAAAACACCTAGCTAAATAAGCTAGGTGTTTTTATTTTGCCAAATATTTTATTCTCTTTTCTTCAGGAAACTTCTCTATCGCATATCGAAGCGTTGTTCGTGGCATTTTTTTATAATATTTCTGAAGGAATTTTTCTTCATCTTTTTGCGATATCTTCCCGACTTCACGAAGCATCCAGCCGACAGCTTTGTGTATCAAATCATGTTTATCATTCATCAAAATCTCGGCAATTTTAAAAGTATCTTTATATTCGCCAGCTTTAATAAAAGTATAAGTTGAAACAATTGAAATCCTTTTCTCCCAAAGATTTTTTGATTTGGCAAATTTATATAAAATCGTTTTCGACTTATCAAGCAGATATTTCCCAACTATTTTCGGTGCGGAAAGATCCACCAAATCCCAGTTATTTGCTTGTTTTGCATTTTTAATATAAAAATCAAAAATTTTCTTCTGTTCTAAATCATTTGCTTTGTTAAACTTTTCAACCAGTAAAAGAAGTGCACAAAGTCTTTCTTCATGGACCCTCGAATATAAAATTTTCTTTATTTCATACAGTGGTAAATCCGAAAATTTTTTTGCAACTATTCTGGTATTTGGAACAACTATTCCAAGAAAAATATCACCTTCGCCGTACTGTCCAAATCCTGTTTTAAAAAATCTCTGCAAAATATTTGCTTTTTCAAAATCAGAATAAAGGCTTAATTCCCTTTTTAAATCTTCAATCATAATCTTTTAGTTTTGCTGACGAACAAGCCAAAAACTCGTGTTGAATTCAAAAGTGGAATAAAATCCGTGAGAAAATTGTAAGCAGCAGCGCCTGTTGGCTGCAATATTCTTACAAAAACAAGCACCAGTCCAACAACGTTCGTAATTCCCCAAGTTATAAAATCCTCATTGGCAATTTCCATGACATATTTTGAAAGACTGATAAGATTTGGAATTTTTGAAAAATCATCTTTCATCAAAACAATATCCGCCGATTCTATCGCAGCATCGTAGCCGATTGCGCCCATCGCAATGCCGATATCCGCAAGACTCAAAGATGCAGCATCATTTATTCCATCGCCGACCATTATCGTCTTGTATTTATCGCTCAAAGTTTTTCTGATAAAATCCAATTTTTCCTCGGGCAGAAGATTTGCATGAAATTCCGTGAGTCCGACTTCGTCAGAAATTCTTTTTGCGACTTTTTCATTATCGCCCGTAAGCATGATTATTCTTTCCACGCCAAGTTTTTTCAATTCGTCCATGCCTTTTTTTATATTAGGTTTAAGCTCATCAGCAATGCTGAAAAAACCTTTAAGCTCTCCGTTCAAAGATATCAATGTTGTATTAAAACCCTTATCTTCTTCAAGAGAAATTTGCTTCATTATATCATCGGTCATTTTTATTCCATTGACTTGAAGATACGGCAAACTGCCGAGAATAATTTTTTCTCCGTTGAATACTGCAGAAATTCCCTGCCCGCTATGCTCTTCAAAAGAATCAGGAGTAACTGCACCTGTATCGGGTTCTTTGTCATTTTCGATATAAGTTACAATTGCTTTTGAAATCGGATGGTCGGAAAGAATCGCCAATATTCCGGAATATTTCAAAATTTTTTGTTTGTCAGATTCATTGCAGACGATAGTATCGCAGACAAATTCTTCAACTTTCAATTTTCCTTTTGTAATAGTTCCGGTCTTATCTACAAACACAACTTTTACATCGCGCAATGCTTCGAGATAGCTCGCACCTTTTACAATTATTCCTCGCTTCGCGCAATAACTTATTGCTGTCAAAAAAGCCAAAGGCAAAGCGACAGCAATATCATCTGCACAAACGACAAGTAATATCGCAAGGACAAACAGAAGATTTCTTGTCACTAAATAAGCGATGATTGAGCCAATAAAAATTATTATCAAATACCATGTGGCAAATTTTTCAGCAGAAGTGTGAATATCCGGTTTGTCTAGCTGTGCTTCCTCAACGAGTTTGATAATTTTTTCCAACGTCGTGTCCGCTCCGGCTTTTATTGTTTCCAAAACCAAATTTCCCGAGACAACAAGAGTTGAGCTGAAAGCATCACTGTCTTTTACCTTCGTGACTGGCATTGATTCACCTGTAAGCGAAGATTCGTCGACAGTCGCTTCGCCAGAAATAACTTTTCCATCAACAGGAATCCTTTCTCCCAAATCCACAACAACAATGTCGCCGACTTTGACTTTTTTCGGATCAACTTCGATTATTTTTCCGTCAGCTTGTTTTATTTTTACTTTTTTCGGTTTTAATTTCATCAAGCTTTCGATATTTTTTCTGGCTCTAGCTTGATTATATGTAAGAAAAATTCTTGAAGAAGTAAGCATCAGATTTATGAAAACTGCCGACATCCACTGATGAGCTAAAAGAGAAAAAATTAAAGCAACCGCAGCCAAAAGATCCACTGTGACTTGTTTATTTAAAATTGCTTTGTAAGCGCTATATACGACAGGAACTGTGCCTATGATTGCCAGTGCAATTAAAAAATATTTTTGATATGGGAAAAGATTCCAATAGCTTATCGGAAGAATCAACAACAAACCTACGAGCAATATGTTATCAAAATTTATTATATTATAAAATTTTTTCATTTGTTTTGATAATTTTAATAGGATTATTATAGCATTTTTTAAGCATAAAAAAGGGCGGCCGCTTCGCGGCCGCCCTTTTTGATTTGTGTTAACCTATAAATGTAAGTGCTTTTCCTTTCTTATTTGCTCTTCCTGTTCTGCCGATTCTATGAACATAATCTTCATAAGTCGCAGGAACATCATAATTAATTACGTGAGTAACATCAGGAATATCAAGTCCTCTTGCGGCAACATCAGTCGCGACAAGAATTTGAATCTGATCATCTTTAAATTTACCAAGTGCTCTTTGTCTCGCGCTTTGATTTTTATCTCCGTGAATTGAATCAGCCTTAAAACCTCTTTCATTCAAAGTTCTGGACAATCTTTCAACTCCATGTTTTGTTCTTCCAAAAATAAGCACCTTGCTCAATTCCGGATTATTCAAAAGTTCGTGCAAAACATCAATTTTTTCTTTTCCGTTCAATCTTACAATATCCTGATCAACACTTTTTGCAGTATCGCCAGTTTTAACTGAAACAGTAACTGGATTATTCAAAAATGTTTTTACAAGTCCTTCAACTTCTCTCGACATCGTGGCCGAGAAAAATAGTGTGTGTCTTTTTGCAGACATCTGAGACATTATAAGTTTCATATCGGCGATAAATCCCATATCAAGCATTCTATCAGCTTCATCAAGAACAATCGTAGAAAATGGTTTAAGATTTAAAACTCTTCTATTTACCAAATCTTTCAATCTTCCCGGAGTTCCTATCACAAAGTTATTCCAATACTTAAGCATTGAAATCTGTCTTCCGATAGGTGCACCTCCGACACAGCAAACAGAATATATTTTCATACCTGCTGTAAAGCTTTTAAGTTCATCATCAATTTGCTGAGCAAGTTCTCTCGTTGGAACAACGATAAGAATTTCTTCTTTAGGATTTAGCAAAACTTAATTTATAAGCGGAATTAAAAATGCCGCAGTTTTTCCAGTTCCCGTATTTGCAATTCCGACAACATCTTCTCCACGCAAAACGTGCGGAATTATTTTATCCTGTATCGGAGTGGGTTCGCTATAACCTTTCGCAAAAATATTCGCTTTTATTCTGTCATCAATATTGAAATCTTTAAAAAGATGTTCTGGAACAAATTTTTCCACAACTTCCGTAATGACGGCTTTGTTTATAAATTTTGAAAAGTGAATATCAGAAACTGCGCCTCTTCCGCGAGAATTTGAAAATCTGCCTCCTCTATTTCCACCGAAACGAGAATTACCTCCAAATGAAGGTCTTCCATTTCCGCTTCCATGTGAAAATCTGCTGCCACCGAAAGACGGTCTTGAACTTCCTTGTGAACTGAAAGCTGGCCTTCTAAATTCACTTTGTCCAACTGAAGCTGGTCTCGCAGAATAAGCAGGTCTTGAGCTCGGACTTGGATTACTAAAATCAGCACGAGGTTTTGACTCGGCTCTTGAACTATTGCTGAAACTAGATTGAGATCTTTCACTCGTTCTGCTTTCACTTCTTCCAGACGCCGGTCTTCTAGATTTTTTGCTGTCAAATCTGTCGAAAGAAGGCATCTTTCTTTTTACTATACGCATCATATTATTATCTTTTAAAACGGCAAAATGCCGCTTATATTAGGTCTATATTTAAAAATAGACATTATTAAATGTAAAAATGTCGCACGGATTCTGCGACAAATGTTCTTACGCTTAATCAGTGAGATGAATCTCGGATGAGATTTATTTACCAGACAATAATAGCAAACAAAACATTTTTTGTCAATGATTTATAAAAACAAATGGCCGGTCATCAGTGGATGACCGGCCTATTCTTTTAACACTAGCTAAAGTATTTTTCGGTATTCAACTGGGCGACCATCTTTTTCAGCTCGTGCGATACCGATTTTCATACCTTCGGTTATTCCCAAATCTTCGTAAACAACAGTGAGTTCAGCTTCTCTTCCCCACAAAAGTCCAGCTTCAATTCCCAAAGCTCTTTCAGATTTTTTTTGTGTCATCTAATATACCATCCTGTGTGTATAATAAATGACTCGCCAAAGGAGCTTCTCCTCGCAACAAAGAATCACGCATACATTTTCTTGCATACTCTATATTCTTTTTAACATCTCCAGCAAATGGACTTTCAATGATAACTTTTTTCATGTTTTTTCTCCTGAAATTATTAGATTTAATTTCACAATCTTCTAAATTAAGATTAGAACAAACAAACATTCTAGTCAATCAATATTTACTTCTCCAAATCAAAAACTTCCGTAATTTTCACTTGTTTTACGAATTCTGGAACGTGGCTGACAAGTATCATAGCTCCTTCAAAGTCGCTAAGTGCTTTTGCAATCACTGGCAAGTGGCGGAAGTTCATATGGTTCGTCGGTTCATCAAGAATTAAAAGTCCTGGCTTTTGAAGAACAAGTCTCGCAAGCGCAACAAGACCTTTTTGTCCTTCTGAGAGACTGCCGATTTTCATGTAAATCATATCGCCTGTTATTAGAAAACCTGCTGCAATAGTTCTCATTTCCTGTTCAATATGTTTGTCCATCACAGACATCAAAGAATCAAAAATTGTATCTTCAAAATTGAGTGTTGAAAAATCCTGTCTGTAATATCCAACTTTTATTCCTGGCGCAATTTTACTTCCACTTGATGTTCCAGATGCAATAGCTTCAAGCAAAGTTGTTTTTCCGATTCCATTCGGACCAACTAAAAGCAAATGCTGTCTTTTTTTCAGAGAAATTTTTGCCTTTCTTGGTATTTTTTTATGATTTTTGAAAATGAAAAATTCAGAAATATTTATTATTTCTCCGACTAAATCTTTTTGAGCAGGAATTTGAAATTGTCTGATTGTCCTGTCTTCTCTTCTAACATCAACTATTTCTTCTTCTAATTCATCAGCTTTTTCTCTCATCCTTCTTGCAACAAGTCTCATACGGCCTCCTTTCATCGCAAAAAAGTTTGCTTTGTCTTTATTCTCTTGAATTTCTTTTCCAAGCTGGGCATTTTTCATATTTTCTTTTTCAATTCTTGCTGTAATTTGATCTCTGACATCAAAATAGTCTCCGACATATTGTTCAACCTTTTTTGTATAAACATCCAAATATAAAACTCCGTGAGTGAACGCATTCAAAAAATCCGCATCGTGAGAAATCACAATGCAAGTTTTATTATATGCAACAAGAAATTTTGTCAGGTGAGCAATTCCTTCTTTATCCAAATTGTTTGTCGGCTCATCAAGCAAAAGCAAATCTGGATCCTGAATAAGCGCGGAAGCCAAAAGAAGTCTTGCTTGCTGACCGCCA
>PLOL01000001.1 GCA_003142075.1 Patescibacteria group bacterium
ATTAGTATCGGTGAACAAATGGGGAATCTGAAAATTACAGATAGTTTGAGTATTATGGACGACAATTCCAACACATCATTATTCCTCTCAGGAACATCAAGTCAAAACAGTTTCATGCTAAGCAATTTTGGAATCGGCACCACGAGCGCTTCATCCGTCCTCACAATATCCGGAACTCCGACAAGCACACTTATGCGACTTGTAGGTTTCGGAAGTGGTGCTCTCATGTCAGATGCAAACGGAGTTGTCTATGACAACTCAGACGAAAGATTGAAAGATATCGCAGGAACTTCAACAATCGGTCTTTCTGCAATAGAAGGATTGAATCCTATAAATTATCATTGGAATGCAACAAGCGGTCTTGATATGGTAAATGAATATACAGGATTCTCAGCACAAAATGTCCAAGCAAACATTCCAAATGCAGTTGGAACAGATTCAAAAGGCTACCTCACTCTCGATGACAGGCCAATAGTCGCAGCTCTTGTAAATTCCGTAAAAGAAATCGGATCATTCATCACAAAAGTAGAAAACGGAATCGCTTATCTCACGAACATTGTTGTTGAAAGATTAACTGTCGGTTCAACTGTTTCTCCTGAAGGAATTACGATGTATGATACCGTTACGAATCAGCCTTATTGTGTTTCTGTAAGCAATGGAAGTCTTGTTAACAAACCTGGAGATTGTTCGTCATATGAATCAACGTCCACACCAGAGACGGAGAGTTTGAACACTGGAGGGAGTTTTGTTTCCAATTTGACTTCAACAATTTCAAGTACGACTTCCGCCACCTCGTCTGACAACACCGCGACAACCACTTCATCAACTTCAACAAATTCAGTTTCAACATCAACTCCAGATACCTCACCTCCAGTAATCACAATAAACGGAGATAATCCAACAAACATAACAGCAGGAGACACATATACAGATGCCGGAGCAACAGCTACAGATAATATAGATGGAACAGTCCCAGTTCTAACTTCAGGCACCGTTGATTCAACTACAGCTGGAACTTACACAATTACTTATAAAGCATCTGATTCATCAGGAAACATGGCAACTGCGACAAGAATTGTAAATGTTGCGGCGGTTGTCGTGGCAACTTCAACCGATGAAACTTCCGATGCGACAAGTACGGCGAGTTCGACGGGAGAATAAAAATACAATCAAAAAGGGCGGCCGCGAAGCGGCCGCCCTTTTTGATTGTACTGTATTTGTATTTTCTAAAACTTATTAATTAAAAGCTACAAGCTATTTAATTATTCCCGCTTTCTTCAATGTCGCATAAGCGCCATTTTTCTGAATTGTTTTTATGGCTTTTGTTGAAATAGTTAAGACGAAAGTTTTCTTAAGTTCTGGAACATAAATTCTCTTTTTCTGAAAATTAACTTCCTTTCTAACTTTTCCGGTATGATTAAACATAGTAGCTCTTTTTTCGTTACTATAACCATTACCCATTATTGATGTCTTTTTTGTTATTGGACAGATTCTTGCCATGTTTTTATTTTGATTAATTTGCAAAACTTGAAAACTGCTTCTTTGCGGTTCACACTTTTAGTTTTACGGTCTTTCATGTTATCATAATATTGTAAAAACGCAATACATTCGGACTTTTTGCGCAAAATCACAATCAAAATGCAATTGAACGTAATTTTTGAAATCATAATACTTATTTTTTCTGTCATCATTCACGAAATCTCGCACGGTTTCATGGCTCTTTATTTTGGAGATAAAACTGCTCAATACGAAGGCAGACTTACTTTGAATCCTTTGAAACATCTTGATTGGTTCGGTTCTATAATTTTACCCTTAGGCCTTTATTTAACAGGAACGGGAATAATGTTCGGCTGGGCAAAACCTGTTCCATATAATCCGTACAATTTGAGAAACAGAAATATAGCAGAACCGCTTGTAGCTCTTGCCGGCCCGGCATCAAATATTTTTGTGGCAATTATTTTCGGACTTTTGATAAGAGGCATGGCTTATTTTGGCCTTGTTTCTTCTGTTGCAATGGCTGGGTTGTTAAATATTTTTGCATTTGTTGTTCTTATAAATGTAAGCTTGGCAATTTTCAACTTGATACCGGTGCCACCGCTTGACGGTTCAAAAATTTTCTTCGCATTCTTGCCACCAGCGGCAAAATATAAATTTTTCAGCATTTCCGAGAAATACGGATTGATAATTCTTTTGCTAATCATATTATTTTTACCGAATTTTATTTCGCCGGTAATTCATTCTGTTTTCTCGCTCATCACCGGAATAAATTAAGTTTTAGCTGTGTTTATTTTTTTTGTCGGAATTTATGATAAAATATAAAGAACAAAATGAAAAAAAACACGCAAAATAAAAATATAAAAATAAAATCTGCTAGAGGTTTCACCTTGATAGAAATGCTCGTTGCCACCGCCGTCTTCATGTCCGTCATGACAGTCGCTGTTTCAGCTTTGATAACGATAATAAATGCTGACAAACAATCGCAGAATATAAAAACGACGACAGATGCTGTGACATTTGCAATTGATACGATGTCTAGAGATATGAGAGTGGGAACAGATTATACTTGTTTGAAGGATTCCACGCCGACTGATGGTCCCCAAGGGTCGGAACAAAGCGATTGTGCTGGCGGTTCGAGAACCGTAGGATATTTAAATAATTCCGGTCAATATATAAAATATTCCTTTACTCCGCCAAACGGAACGAATAGTTCGGGCGTGCTGACGGAAAATACTTGCGATTCAGATTTTACAACTTGCTCATCTGAAGACCTCATCTCTTCAGATTCCGGCGCGAATATTTCCAATGTGGAATTTTATGTCATGGGCGTTGATTGTGAAAACGGCGGAGGAATTTGTTCCGCAAAAGCTCAGCCAGGCGTGCTTATTTCTGTTTCCGGCGTCATTCCTGAAACAACAAGCACCACGACAACCGAATTTGATTTGCAGACAAAGATTATGCAAAGATCTATTAAATAAAATTATGAAGATGAAAAAAATAAACAGAAAAAATAATCCACAAAAAGCCTTCACACTCATCGAAGCTCTTGTCGCTATCGCCGTTCTCATGGTCGCTATCACAGGTCCGATGGTTTTGGCGCAGAAAAGTTTGTCGGCTGCCGAGTCGGATAAAGATCAGGCGATAGCCGGGTCTTTGGCGCAAGATGCGATTGAAACGGTAATAGGCATAAGAGATGTGATTTCTAAAAACGGTTCCCCAGGATGGGATTGGCTGACGGGTTCAACCCCAGGTGGATATTTGGCACTTTGCATTTGCACTACTGATGATACATGTAATTTTAATTCAGTACACTTAAAATCTTGCACAATAGATACAACATCAACACTTTTTGATGGAAGCAATATTAAGTTTGCCCAACCACCAGTCCCCAAACTAACAATGACCTATAATGTTAATTCACAAGGTGCAACATCTTTTTTGAAATATGGATATGATGGTTATGTTAATAACGTTTTTACTCCCAGCTCTGCTCCTTCTGGCGAAGTTGTAAAACTCTCAAAATTCACCAGATATATTACTGTAAGAAGAAATCCTGCGAATGACGGCAATAATAATGAAGCTGTAATAAGTGTCAAAGTTTCCTGGGATTCTCCTTCCGGAGTTCAAAGTATTATTCCTGTTCAAGATTTTATCTATAATTATTCTGCGAATCTTTGATGAAATGAAATAAATATGAATAAAAAAAGAACCCAACAGATTTTCATCTGTTGGGTTCTATGGTTGCCACTTATTAACCGGGATTTCCTGAAAAATTTCCTCCCTCTTGTAACGGATCAGGAGCACTCGTTCCATAAATGCTCCCATTTCTGTAAACGGTTACGTGCAGGATTTTGTCGCAAACACCCTGATAAAACAAATCCGATACATTGAAAACCGTTTGCACATTGAGCGAATTACAATTTCCATTTGTATCAAGTGTAACTGTGACTGGCACAGTTCCTCCCGCAGTCCACGTGGTCAGAGTTGTTGCTTCGTTGTAAACGCCATAAGATATCGTAAACGTATCTCCCGGCGTTCCTGTGATAACAATCTCCCATATCACAGTCGATTGGGGAGTGATTGTTGCAGTCGGACTCGGCTGACCCACAACATTTGTTGATGTAAATGTTGCAGTTGCAACAATCACAGATGTGGATGTTGCAGTTGAAGTCGGCGATGCAATCGGCGTCGCAGTAGCTGTTTTG
>PLOL01000030.1 GCA_003142075.1 Patescibacteria group bacterium
ACATTTCATTTAAAGTTTCCTTTGTGTAGCTGGAATATTTGTCGGTTTCATAATCGTAAATACAGCAGACAGACATGTCCAAAGCGGCTGGATCGTTTGAAGCGACATCCTGGAAAACATTGCTTGTTTCAATATCAAATACGACTTTTTTCATCCTGTAAAGAAATTTAAATGTTTTAATAAACTCGACTTTTTTGATTAATTTGTTCTACGTTCGCAACTCTTAATTTTGTACCGTGTAGAATTTCACACAGGACAAGTTTAATTTATACTATTATCTATGCTAGTATTTTAGCAAATTATGAAATCGAAACAAGGAATGCTGACGCTTTACAAAAATAGAGGAGAAACACCGCTTGAATGTTTGGAAAGATTTAAAAAAGTGAATCCTGAATATGAAAGTGAAAAAATGACTTATGCAGGTAGACTTGATCCGCTTGCAGAAGGTTTGCTTTTGGTTTTAGCTGGAGAGGAATGTAAAAATAAAGATAAATATTTGGGTTTGAATAAAATTTATGAAGTTGATGTTCTTTTTGGATTTTCAACGGATACTTATGATATTTTAGGAAAGGTTTTGAAAAATAAAACTTATTCAAGCGGCCAGATTCCCGATAAAAATTTGTTGAAATCTTTTGTCGGAAAATTTTTTCAAAAATATCCGGCATATTCTTCAAGATATTTCAATAAAGCTAGAAGCGGGGAATTGAAAGATGAAGAAATAACGGAAAAAGAAGTTGAAATAAAAGATATTAAAATAATTGGTCAAAAAGCTATTTCCAAAAATGATTTAGAAAAATATATATTTGAGTCTATTAGTCTAGTTAAAGGTGATTTTCGTCAAAATGAAATATTAGAAAATTGGAAAGAAGAATTATTAAAATCAGAAATGAATGATTTCAGTATTATTTCCATTAAAGTTGACTGCACAAGCGGAACTTATATGAGAAGTTTGGCTAATTCTATTGGAGAAAAAGTTGGTATTCCAGCTTTGGCTTTGAATATTAAGAGAACAAAAGTTGATGAATTTAGTCTATTGCATATTGACTAATATATATATATAATTACTTCATATGAATCCTGAGCAGACACAACAGAATACTGGAACTTCAGTAACTGAAAAAATAGAAACGTTACTTTTTTATAGCAAAGATTGGATGAAATTAAACATGAATATGAAAAGTTTTTCTTTTTTTGCCCCCCCCCCCTATACTCATTGCGATATACTAATCACAGAGCAATTTCTCTATTTAATTAAATTACCGTCAAGTTTGTTTCGTAAGATTTTTTATTATGTATTGGTGCCAATGGGGAGTTTAAGATTTCTTCTATCTTCATTTGAAAAAACTAATGATAAAGTCCGAGCTCCTTATTTAGATTCAAATAAAAGGCTCATATCAAATGAATATGAAAAAATGACCATATTAAAAATTCCAAAAGAAAATTTTAAAATTAGCGTTCTTTTTGGGGCTATTCTAGGAGGTGTAGTTACATTTAAATATAATAACGATGAAATAATGCTTCAGGGAAGTAGTCTAGAGTATAATAACCTGAAAGCTTATATAGAGTCTTTATAAACAAAAGAACGGCGCCGTAGGCGCCGCTCTTTTGTATTGAATTTTCTAAAACCTACCAGCTAAAACCTAACACCTAATTCCTATTTTCTCTTAGCCTTCTGCCTATCGTTGTTTGTCAGCAATCTTTTTCTAAGTCTGACATTTACAGGAGTGATTTCTAGATATTCATCGTCTTGAATGATTTCCAAACCTCTTTCAATATCCATTCTTTGTGGCGGAACAAGATACAAAGCCTCATCGTTTCCAGAAGTTCTCATGTTTGTAAGAGCTTTGTTTTTTGTTGGGTTTACTTCCAAATCTTCTCCGCTTGAAACATGGCCGATGACCATACCTTCATAAATTTCTACGGCTGGATCAATATAGAGCACGCCTCTTTCTTGTAAATTCCAAAGCGAGAATGCCATAGTTTTTCCAGTGACCATGGAAGTCATTGAGCCGAATTCTTGTTTCTGAATTTCTCCGGCATAAGGTCTGAAATCCAAAAATCTAGAATAAAGAATTCCCAAACCTTTTGTATCAACGACAAATGAGCCTCGATATCCGAGCAAGCCTCTTGTTGGAATTTCGAAAAGCATACGGACTTGGTTTTCTTTGATTTTCATATCTTTCATTATTCCTTTTCTCTTTCCGAGCTTTTCGATAACTGTTCCTTGGAATTCTTGAGGAACTTCGACAATAACTTCTTCATAAGGTTCGCAACGTTCACCATTAATTTCTTTTTGAATTGCGTGCGGCTGGGAAACTTGAAGTTCAAAACCTTCTCTTCTCATATTTTCAATAAGAATTGCGATGTGAAGCTCGCCTCTGCCGTAAACTGTAATTGGGTCGCTTGAAAAATCAATTTTAAGTCCGACATTTACTTCGAGTTCTTTTTCAAGTCTTTCTCTTATCTGTCTTCCAGTGACGAATTTTCCTTCGCGTCCGGCAAAAGGAGAATCGTTGACCAAAAAGTGCATGGAAATTGTAGGTTCATCGATATTGATAGCTGTAAGAGGTTTTTGTTCCGCATTTTCGCAGATTGTTTCTCCGATGTATGCGTCTGAAATTCCCGCAATCATGGCGATATCTCCGGCGATTGCTTCTTCGACGGGATCTTTTTGAATTCCTTTAAAAGTATAAAGTTTTGTTATTCTGGCATTTCTTGTTTCTCCATCTGCCATTTTTACAAAAATTGTTTGGCCGTCTTTGACTTTACCGTTATAGATTCTTACAACGCCGAGCCTTCCTAGAAAATTATCATAAGCAAGATTAAAAACCTGAGCTTCAAGAGGTTTTGTAATATCATTTTTTGCGGGCGGAACTTTTTCAATTATCAAATCAAGAAGAGGAGTCAAATCTTTTTGTTCATCTGCTAAGTTCATCATTGCAACTCCTTTTCTTCCAACTGCATAAATAACAGGGAAGTCTAATTGTTCGTCATTTGCACCGAGTTCCATGAATAATTCCAAAACTTCCTCATGAACTTCTTCAGGTCTTGCTGCAGCTTTATCAATTTTATTTATGACAACAATTGGTTTCAACCCGAGTTCAAGAGATTTTTTCAAAACAAATCTTGTCTGAGGCATTGGACCTTCTTGAGCATCAACAACAAGAAGAACTGTATCGATAGAACGAAGAACACGTTCAACTTCAGAACCGAAGTCAGCGTGCCCGGGAGTATCGACAATATTTATTTTAGTATCTTTATAGAAAATTGAAGTATTTTTTGCATAAATAGTAATACCGCGCTCTTGCTCGAGTTTATTGCTGTCCATACTTACACCTTCTTCAACCATTCCTGTCTGTCTCAAGATTGCATCTGTGAGAGTTGTCTTTCCGTGGTCAACGTGGGCGATTATTGCGATATTTCTGATTTCCATTTGTTTTAAAATTAAAAGGCGCCGAAGCGCATTTGTGTAGGCTTATTTATATCAAACTTTTTATAAGAAGTCAACAAAATAAAGCTTATTTTGTAACTTTTTCAAGAATTCCATCTGGAGTCACTTTTAAATACAAAGTTGTTCCAACGGAAGGTTCGGCTGTCATTGGTTCACCAGGTTTTCTGTCAGCATAATTTACATAAAGTTCTTTTGAATTGGAATTGATCTCAGTTGTTTGCGGAGCAATTCTGTCTCCGATTAAAAAAGCGTTTGTTGTTTTGTATCCAGTTGAAGTTTTTAATGCAACGACAACATAAAAGAAAGTTCCGCTGCCACCGCTGTCTTGTGTGATTAAAAATGCAGTATCTGGCAAACCATCGCCGTTCAAATCTCCGATTGCTTCATTTCCAAAATATTTTGTTGTGATTTTTGAAGCAGAACCAGGTGCAGCTGAAACTTCAGAAATTCCATTTACAAGCGTAACAGGTAAGTCATCGACTGTAAAAGTTGAATTTTTTCCATCAAATATTGTTTGATTTGTAATATTACTCTGAGCAAGATGATTTTTAAATATATTTTGACTATATGAGATATAAAAAACAAGAGCTATTAGAATAAAAACAGTCGCGATTAAAATAATTTTATTCTTCATATTTTTTATTAAATTAGAATTAAATTTTTGAAAATTAAAAAATGTCCAAGCTCTGATTGATTTGGAATAAAAAATAAAAGAGAAGTGTTAAATTTCAATTTAATTCTTTTTCAGAAGTTCTTCAACTTTTTCTCTGAGTCCGGCGTTTCTTGTCAAATCCTTCAAAGGCTTTTCACCATTTCTGATGCTTTCGATAAGATTTTTTAACATCTCAGGCGTATAGATATGTTCATTCGAAGTCTCTATGGTTCCTATACCATCTATAGTCGAATATAGCTCTTCAAAATTTGAAACTTCTGATATCTTAGGCGATATTTTATCAAGATTTTCGCTTACTACTTTCCATTCCGGCTTATTATTTTCTATATTATTTCCTAGATTATTCATACCTATTATATTAGTCCTTAGTTCCGTAAAATGCAATGTTTTATAATTGTCACATTTTATGATGAAATTTTTAGCATTAAAAAGAAAAGATGGCAAAAAAGGCAATTAAAAAACAGAGTTTTTAAAATCCTGTTTTTTAAAATCAGCTATTTTATTGTGTTGAAGTTGCAGTTGATGTTGAAACTACAGTATTGCTGAGATGAAATGCCTGAATGCCTTTAAGAATATTTTCAGCGTCATTTTTTGCCGTTTGTAAATCTGTCGTTGCTGTTTTTATATCTGCACGAGCTTGTTTTAAAGCAGAAGTATTTGTTTGTGCTGTCGTTTGGACTCCTTGATCTGGTGCAAGTGAGACAACAGTGCTTACAGCATTTTGAGCTTGAGTTTGAGCATCTGATATTTTATTTTGAACATCAGTTATTATAGTTTGCAAGCTTGAAACATCTTTTCCCGCAGTCTGAGCTTCTGTTATACGTGTTTGAAGTTTTGAAACTATTGCGGAAAAATCAGAATCTATCGTATCAATCCTGTCTGAAGCGGCGATAATTTGCGTCTGTGGCAAGATAAGCATATAAACTCTGTAATCTTTCGTAATCGTCTGCAGGTCGGTTCTGAGAGTTGCAGTATCAGTGTCTGCATCGATTTTTGTTTTAAGAGTATTGAGACTTGTTATTACAGATTGGATTTGAGAAACTATGTTCGTTTGTTCAGTGCCGACAACTTTTTTCATTTGTTGAACGCGGGTGATAAGGGCGTTCAATGAATCAATTCTTTGTGTAATTTCTTTGTCTGATTGCGCAATAAGCTTGCTGATCGCTTGAGTGTTTGTAGTCGAAGCTACTTTTGCACGCAATGCATTTATGCGAGTGGTTGTGGAAATAGCAGTTGTCTGAGCGAACACTGAAGTCGCGGACATAAGACCAAGTAAACAAACTACAGGAATGAAATATTTTATTTTTGTTTTCATAATATTTTATTTTTGATTATTTATTTTGATAATTTACTGCTGCAAACTCTGGTCTATATTTGATGTATCGGTTGCAAGACCGTTCAATTCTGAATTTACATTTTGCAAATCCTGATTTAGTGAAGTATCGGACGTATCTGTCGTGCTTGCTATGTCCGATTGAGTATTTGAAACTGATGTTGAAGATGAAGATTGTCCAGGAATAGAGGAGTTATTATTTTTGCTGAAATAAAACCAGCCAATACCAACTAAAACGAGTATAAAAACTATTGTCCAAAATGTTTTTGCCATATTTATTTTTTTAAATTGATAAATTTTTGAAAAATGTTTTTATGAGCACTTCACTTTTCATGATTAATTATAATTTAAGTCGTATTTTAAGCAAGCTAGATATTGTTATTAACTATTTTTTGTAATTTGCATATTTCTCATGCTGTTATATCATATATGCATATGACAAAAGAAAAATATGTTCCTATTTTATTAGTTGTGAGCGGTATTTTATTAATTTGCGTTATTGTTCTTTTATTTATAAAAGTTCCTGCAAATAATTCAGTGAATAGTAGTTCGACAAGTTTAAATTCCAGTTCTGAAAGTACGAGCACAAATAATTCAACTTCCACAGCAAGTACAAGTGTGAAGCTTAAAACAACTACGACAGCTTCTAAAACTTCTAGCGGACATGTATATATAATTATGTCCAATTATTCTTTTAGTCCGAAAGTTTTGACAATCAAAGCTGGAACGATTGTGACTTGGACAAACGAAGATAGCATCATTTACACGGTCACTGCAGATAATGGCGGTCCAGCAAGTCCGAATCTTTTGAAAGGCCAAAGTTATAGTTACAAATACAGCGTAAAAGGAATTTACGGATACCATTCAGATTTATATCAAACTATGACAGGCACTATTATCGTAGATTAATTTCCAAAGAAAATTTTTATAGCAACTCGCTTGATGTCAGAAAGGGAAGAAGATTCAATTCCAGAAACACTGTCTTCAAGTCTGCTTCTTGCTCCGGTGTTCGGATCGTAAACAAAGTCGCCGTCAATGTGCGCGAGTTTTCTTCCGCTGGCTTCATCATAAACAAAATTATCTGAAGTTGCGAAACCGATTTTTTTGCCTGTGTGATCAAAAAAATAATCGCCGACCATCCAGCCTATCTTGGTTCCATTCCTCATAATGTCATTATTATTTGTTGTTATCATACCCAATATGATAACAAATGGTTAAGTATCGTCAATCGGAAAAAAGAGTTAATTAAATTATCCAATAATGATACAATGAACACATGAAAATAAAACAAGGAATTATTCAAACAAGGATTTTAATCATATCAATATGTCTTTTTATAATTGTCGCCGTAATTTATTTTTTTGTTATAGTCAGAGCTCCATCAAAAATAATTTTGCAAGAGACAGTTGCAACAAGCACTGAACAGATAGAAACATATGGGATGAACGAATACAAAGATTTAGCTTATGGTTTTTCTTTTTGGTATCCTGCGGAATTATCAGTGATGGCAACAACCACCAATGATTCAACCGAATTTCCCGGAGGCATTGAGGTAGAAAATTTACAGGTCGGTTCCATGGGAGGTACAGAAATTTTTGTGGTAAATTCTCCGGCAGAAACCATAACGGACGAGCCGGCAAATCATGCAAGTCCAATTGCTCAAACTGAATATTTTTATGATAAAGATTCTGGAAAATGGATGATTACTTTTCCGCAAGGAACAAATAATGGAAGTCCGGATTCGACAACAACGGCAGATATTTCAAAAACTACGATGTCGGGTTTAATCATGTTGCCGAGCGGAAAACGTTTTGATACAACTATTATTCCTTTGAGTACAACTCGATTTCTTGTTATTAGTGATGGCGGCGGAAGTTCTTTCACTTATCAGCTAGCACAGACAATCTCGAAGATTGGTTCGTCGATTGATTTTTCAGAACAGGAATCGGCTTTGCAATCTGAATCTGATTCATATGCTAGTGAAATCGGGTGTAAAACAGACAGCGACTGCCAAGATGGATATTCGTGTATGACAAAAGGTCCATTGA
Organism: Patescibacteria group bacterium; assembly: GCA_003142075.1. Lineage (GTDB taxonomy): Bacteria > Patescibacteriota > Minisyncoccia > Phycocordibacterales > GWA1-40-21 > Bog-1340. The sequence goes on from PLOL01000030.1 coordinate 7,506, forward strand.
TTGCCAATCAGCCGGTAAATAAAGTTTGTGTTCCAAAAGGCCAAGCAGTGCCGCTATAAAAATAAATAAAAACTGAGTTGTTTTTTAAAATAATAAAAAAGACCCACAATTATTTGTAGGTCTATGTTGAGCCGATTAATATTTTAACCAAATAAAAAATATTATGGCTCCGATAAAAATTAGCACAACTGAAATTACTTTCATATAACGATTCATATCGTCATATTTTGGAGCTAGAGACATGATACCCGCAATAATCAGTCCAATTGAAACTGATGCAAGAATTATATTCGACATTTTATTCTCCTCGCTTAATTTTTTCTATGTATATGCTACAGCCGTGCAATACATATGTCAAACCAAGACTGTCATGGTTTATTACTACGTGCAAAAAATCATAATTAAAGATATACTTTACAACATATGAAAAACGAAGACATGTTCAAAAAAATAAAGATGATAGAGAAAATGAGTGAAGCTAGGCCAAAGATTGAAAAATCAAATAANNAAGTTTATAAGAAAAGTTATAAAAAATAACGAGCTCGTTACTTCGTTTATTTATAGATATCTATTTGATTAAAACGGGGTTATAATTAATCCAGTTGTTTTTTTATTAATATAATTTATATAAAAATATGGATGTCACAATTATTTTAGCTCAAATACTCGGAATCATTTTTGTTGTTCTGGGATTATCATTGATTTTTCAAAAAAACAATACCGTTTCTGTTATGGGGGAATTAATTCAAAATAAAGGTTTTATGTGGATGGGTGGGTTTTTGGCGTTGTCGATGGGTGCAATAATTATTGTCCTGAATAATATTTGGAGCTCTGGTTTGCCTCTTATCATTACTTTTTTAGGCTGGTTGGCGTTGATTAAAGGAATTTTCCTCATGCTTTTTCCAAAAACAGCAGCTTCTTTTTACGGAAAAGCCAATAAAAGCAGTCTCTTTGTTATCGTTGGAATAATTGTTCTTATTTTAGGATTAGTTTTATTTTTTTACAGATAATTTTTTAGAGGAAGTTAGAATCTGTTTTTAATTTTACATCTAGTTACAATACACAAAAAATATGGCGGTGCGTACTTAAATACGCACCGCCATATTTTTTAAAATCTTATTTACTCTGATCACAAGATGAACCGGGTAGAAAATAATAAATTACTTATTCTTACTTCTTTTATTATTTGGAGTATTGATCGCTTTCATATCTTTTTTTATAGTCTCAAAAATATCTCCACCTATTTTAATACCTTGTTCAAGCGCCTTATTAGCGTTGGTCATTAATTCTTCACGCTGTGGCTGTTCTTTTTTCCACTGTTTTTGCAGTGTGTTCTTCATCTCGGCAGCTTTATTACTTGCTTTCTTTACAAAAGATTTTGTTCCTTTTACTACGCTCTTAGTAGTTAATTTTATTTTTTTATTTGTTTTTTTGTTCTTCATAACTATTATTTCTTTATTATAGTATCTTTATCTTTCTTAGACATTCCTGTCCAGATTATTACAACAATGCCCACAATTATAATGGCCCACATCCAAAGCACAGAAAATTGTTTGAACACAAGACCAATCAAACCAACTACCAATAGAATGATTCCAACCATTAAAGGTGAATTTTTCATATTTTTTATTAATTAAAGCTAATAAACTAACGTGGCTAAGTATAACACAAAAAAATTATATATGTCTGCTCCGATTACTAGAGGAAGTTAGAACTTGTTTTTTTACATATTGGTAATTTAATCAATCTTATTTGGCATTGTGGAACTTGAGATTTGCTCTTTTGTAACAATATTTCCATCAATTTTCTGTACTGAAAAGACGCGATTGTCATTTTTTTCACCGACGAAATTTCCGGTAATGTAGACGGTTGCTTCTGAATGATCGGCGTTGAATTCATATTGACTAATCGAGAAGTATTCATAATTCTTGCCACTAACGAGACCGCTCGAGACTGTGCCGTCTTGATATATAAATACTGTTCCGCTTACGTTTTTGTCGTCATTGTTCGTGAGCGCAGGGAAAACAACTTTTTCAGTAGGAATTTCTCCGATAGAATTTGCGCTTATAACATAAGATGCTTTTAAAATATCGTCAACGGATAATACTGTCGTGGAAGCCGTAGAAGTATTTGTGTTTGTTGCTTTAGAATGTATTTTTTTTACATACACATAGCCACCTCCAATAACCAAAATCGCTATCAATGCTAATAAAAGTGGAACGATAAATCCTTTTTGTTGATTATTCATATTAAAAGCATAATATCATAAAAAATTAAAATCTGTCCAGATTATCTGATGATGTTAGAACTCGTTTTATGATATAATTTATTTATTGCACTGCATCAGTAAATACTACCAATCTCTGGCTGTAACTTGCTTGAGTTGCATTCCAAGTGCCTTCGCAAGTTATCAGATTCAGATGAGCATTGTTATCAGTAGATGTAAAAACATCGCTCGCATCTGCGTTTGGATCATAGCTTCGAATTGCGCGAACTACAAAAGTGGTCGTTGCTCCCGCGCTGTCTATTACAGATAATGTATCTCCGATAATTAGTGTATTCAAATTACTAAATACACCTGGTTTTGTCACGACCCCTCCGCGTATCTGGGCAACATGTCCGATAATAATAGAAACGCCCTTTTTTCCTGGTTCTACGCTTCCGGTAAACCAGCCAACATCATAAATATTATTTGGCACTTCCATTGTTCCATCGGGTGCCATACCTTCATTTTGAAAATTTGCATTGATGCCAAGTTTTGGAATTATGAGATGTGCTGGAGATTTATTTATAACATCTGCAGTTGTTGTAATTATTGTTGTAGTCGCATTTTCATTTATTTTTTTTATTGAAATAGGTCCAAAAAAACCAGATGAAGGAGAAATACCGACTGATGCTTGCCATGCACTAAGCGCTGTTTTTGTGAGTGATCCAAAATAATCTGTGGAAGTAGAAATTTTTAGGAAACCATCGGTAATTAAAAATTGTTGCAGTGCAACTACATCAGATCCTTGAGTTCCGAGAGTAAGGTTTCTGGTGAATGTAAAATTTTTTGCGGATACTGGAGATGAAGCATTTTGCCCATACGCAATAGTTCCCGTAAAAAAAACAGAAAGCAGTAATAAACTAAATAATTTTTTGTCGTGTAGTTTCATAATGGTGTTAGTCTAACATAGAAATGTCTTTTATAAAGAAAGTCAGAACTTGTTTGGTGGGGTATTAGCTATATTTTAGAATCAAAAAAGTGTGGTTTTATTCCACACCTTAGAACACTATATATTTATAAAAGATGAATGATAAACAAAACTAGTGCAATTATGATTAGCCAGTGAATTAAATTACCACCTATTTTGAAAACAAGGCAAAGAAGCCAAATAACTAATAAAACTGTTATAATTGTCCAAAGCATAATTTTTTATTAAAACTACTAAAGATTATATCACAGTAATAAAAAATTGCTTTGATTATTATAGGAAGTTAGAAATTGTTTTAAATACAAAAAATGGCGTATCCTGAAAAGGACACGCCATTTAATCTATTAGATTGAAACTATTTGAATTGGTCTCAAAAGATTTCTTTTTGCCTGACCCATCGATTTCAAAATAAGCGGCTTAATTACTGATTTTAATTCCGTTTTTGAGTTTATAATCTGAAATGTGACTACCCCCGTATTTGTATTGTTAGCTGTAAGTATTGTTGCTAAGCACAGAATAAATGATACTACCAATAAGATCTTTTTCATTACGATTCCTCCATTTTTTGTAACAGAATTTTTTATCCATCTATTTATATAGTATCATATATATATTAACTTGTCAAGTATTAAAAACCTGTTTGGACGTAAACAGGTCGGATTCACAAGAACTAACTGCTCCGGAGACAGGGATCGAACCTGTGACCAATCGCTTAACAGGCGATTGCTCTACCGCTGAGCTACTCCGGAATAAATATAAACATTCTAAATAAATCCCGGAGTAGCTAGCGGAACCGCTGGTCATGCATAATTTTCTGCTGAAAATTTGCTCGACCCCGACTCGCGCTGTCGCGCTCCGTCTTTGAAATGCTGTACGGATTCGCATTTCAACTACTCCGGAATACGAGACATAATAGCAGATTAAAAATGAAAAGTGAAGCTTTTTTAAAATATTGCTATAATCATTGCGTGTATATAAAGGTCAAAGTCAAAACAAATGCAAAGAAAGATAATATCGTCAAAAAATCTGAGGATCATTTTGATATCTCTGTAAAAGAGCCGGCAGAAAGAAATTTGGCAAATAAAAAAGTTTTGGAGCTAGTGCGAACTTATTTTAAAGTGTATAATGGGAAGGTCAGAATAGTGAGTGGACATCATTCACCAAGTAAAATTATAAGCTTAGATAAATAGATAAAAAAATGCGTCACAATGTCAAAACCACGGATTTCTCAATGACTCCGGCAATCAGCGATTATGTTGAAAAAAGAATTGCTCACTTGGATAAATTTGTCAGCCCGGAACACAAAGATCTTCCGATTTGTTATGTTGAAATAGGTAAAACTACCAACCATCATAAAAATGGGGAATTATTTAGAGCAGAGTTTACAGTTTTTATAGGTGACAAATCTATGAGAGCCGAATCCGAACAAGAAGATTTATATGCGGCACTCGATTTAGTAACTGATGAAATGTCTGAAGAATTAAGATCTTTCAAAGATAAAAAGACCAGCGTAAATAAAAAAGAAGGAGCAAAAGTAAAGTCCATAATAAAAGAATTATAAAATAATAAAATTAATGGGCGGCCACGAAGTGGCCGCCCATTAATTTTATTATTTTAATCCTCTCAAAAAATCCGCATAGCTCATTTCTTTTTTGCCTTCAGGAATTACATTTTGAATTTCTAGCATATTGTCTTTCCAAACCGCTTTTTTGATAATTACTCTCATTTTTTGTCCATTTTTATTAACCTCAAAATAAGTTTTTGGCCATTCTTCAAAAGCCAAAATTTTTAAATAATTTTTAAAGGCATCTTTTGATAAATCAAGAAATCCATCTGTTTTTTCAGTTTTTTTCGTAAATGTCGCTTCGCTGTCATCTTGTACTTTTACTTTTATTTTGCCCTTAATCCAATCCGGCAATATTTCCGCCAAAAGATCTGCACCTTCTTGGGCTAAAATTTCTTGGAGAGTGAAAAACCCGACTGGCCAGCCAGTAATTTCAACTTTCTTTTGGACGACAATAGCTCCATGATCAACTTGTTCATCAACAAGCATGATTGAAACTCCAATTTCTTTTTCATTATTTAATATTTGTTCTTGAAGTGGGGAAGGTCCTCGATATTTTGGCAGAAGCGACGGATGAATGTTTAAAGATTTATATTTTGGAATATCAATCACCGCTTTTGGAATTATTTTTCCATAAGATGCGACGATAAAAAGATTGTAATTTCGTATCTTGGACAAAAATGATTCATCTTTGAGTTTTTCAGGCTCAATGCATTCAATTCCATTTTCCTCAGCCCAAACTTTCGTCGGCGCAGGAGTCATTATCATTTTTCTTCCTTGTGGCTTGTCTGGGACAGTAACAATGAGTTCTGGAACGATACCATTTTTTTTGAGCTCCTTTAAAACAATCAGAGAAAATTCTGACGTTCCGAAAAAAGCGATTTTTATATCTTTATTGAACATATTGTTAGTATATATTATTTTTTAAAAATTCCCACAAGTGGATACAGGAAAATATAGTCGGTATCACTTCTTATTTTAAAATAAAAAAACGCCCAGCATACAGCAAGGCGTTTTTATTTTTTCTTCATTTTGGCTACATAATAAACTTCAGCCAGATCTTCAGTTTTACCAATTTCTTCAAATTGGACCCTTATTACTTTATAGCCTTTGTTGATTAAATCTACGTAATTTTTCTTATGTTCGGGATCAGTAATTATTTCAAAACGATACCATTTTTCAATATCATTTAAATCTGTCCGCGAATCATAAAGAATTCTTATGAACATTTTCAAATGATATTTTAATTCTGCTTTGCCGAACTCATCATTGACTATGCTCATAAGCATCCTCCTTGTTTATAGATTTTTTATCTTCCATTTATATACTAGGACATAAAATTAAACTTGTCAATACATATAAAAATTAAATTTTTATAAATAAGAAACGCCCCGCAACAAATGCAGGGCGCTTTATAAAATTCTATACATTATCTATTTCTCCTCCTTATTTTTTATCTAATTCCTTGACCTGTAGAAAAAATCGCAAATTGTTCCATGAAGCATAACATCTTTATCGGAAACAAATTTGTTTGTATCAGGAGCTATTTTTCTCATAAATTTAAAAATATTTGCACCTGCTCCTTCTCTAAAACTCTTCAAATTGGCTACAGTTTTGAAGCCAAGTTTTTCGTAGGCAACAATCCAGTAAAACTTTCCACCAAACGGTTCCAATTGTTTTTTAGTTATTTCTGTAAACATTAAAATCGTCTCCTCAACCATTAATATAGGGTCGGGATTTTCTGAAAAGAGATCAACATCCTTCCACAAGCCTTCTTCCCAAATTTCAGATCTGAGATTTGCTCCAGAAAGAGAAAATGTGGGTATTTTCATTTTTAGAAACCTCCTCCCTATAATTTTTGAAAACGTACGTCTGCGATAATTATAAAACTAATCAATTAAATAGCAACTACAGATTTTCCAGCAATTCTGCATATTCTTCTGGAGTAATTTCTTGGATATTAACAGCTTTATCGATAAAAAGTATTCCATTCAAATGGTCGATTTCATGCTGGACTACTTGCGCCAATATTCCGGAAAAACCTCTTGAAAATTTCTTTCCATTTTCATCTGTTGCTTCCATCGTGACTTTTTCGGGCCTGGAAACTTTTCCATAAACATATCTGACGGAAAGACATCCTTCTTCGAGCAATTGCCTGGCTTTTGAAGATTTTAAAATTTTAGGATTTATGCAGACCAGATCTTTTATTTTGGTATTTTCATTTCTGTCGTCGCTAAATACTTTTTTTGAAATAACAAAAAGTCTTATCGGCTTTCCGATCTGAACCGCAGAAATTGCCGCAGCATCTTTTTGAGAATCTATAGCTCCTTTGAGATTTGAAATTATTTTTTTTATTCCAATGCTATTTATTTTGTCTTCGGAGACAACAGAAGAGATTTCCCTCAGAATAGGGTTGTTTTTTTGCAGAATATTGATTTTTACGGATTTTTTCGGAGTCATTGGATATATAATAACATTATTATATAAATTGGTCAAAAAATACAAATAATGCTAGTATCAAAAACACATGAATAATTTTTGGCAGAAAGTTTCAAAGAAAGGCGTTTTCTTTTGTCTTGCTCCAATGTCTGATGTTACAGATATCGCTTTTAGGCAGATGATTTCAAAATATAGCAGACATGGAAAAGTTGGCGGCGGACCCGGCGTTTTTTTTACCGAGTTTGTTTCTGCAGACGGTCTTGCATCAAAAGAAGGCAGACCAAAACTCTTGCCGATTTTGAAATTTTCCAAAAACGAAAAACCAATAATCGCACAAATTTTTGGCGCAAAACCAGAGAATATAAAAATCGCCTGTCAGATTATTTCGAAAATGGGCTTTGACGGAATCGATATAAACATGGGATGTCCCGACAAATCTGTCGTGAAGCAATGCGCTGGATCAGCTCTCATAAGAACGCCGGCTTTGGCTCAAGAAATAATTCGTGCAGCAAAAGCTGGAGCGCCAAAACTTCCAATTTCAGTAAAAACAAGAATCGGCTTTAATGTAATTGAATATAAAAAATGGCTACCAAAAATTCTCGCAGAAAATATTTCTGCGCTTACAGTTCATCTTCGCACAAGAAAAGAAATGTCAAATGTTCCAGCTCACTTTGAGCTTGCAAAAGATATTGTAAAAATTGTCCGCAAATATGATAAAAAAGTCGTGCTCATTGCAAATGGCGATATTGAAAATCTGGAACAGGGAAGAAAGCTCGCAAAAGATGCCGGTTTTGATGGAATAATGATCGGCAGAGGAATTTTCGGCAATCCGTGGTTTTTTGATTCGAAAATTAAATATGAGAATGTTTCCACAGAAGAAAAACTCAAAGCACTTATTGAACATGTAAAACTTTATGAAAAATTAATGAGTCATAGAAATGAGGCGAATATGAAAAAACATTTCAAAGCTTACGTGAACGGTTTTGAAGGTGCGAAAGAACTTCGCGTAAAGCTTATGGGTGTGGAAAGCCTGAAAGGAGCACAGACAATAATTAAATCTTATTTAAAAAATTTAAATAATATTTGATAAAATTATTTAAATATGTTAGATTTTTCTGCGGAATTGGTAAGCAGATTTATTTTAATTATTTCCGGGGTACCTGTTTGGTTCTGCGCAACACAAACGGGTATCCCGACCAAAATTAAGTTCTTTCTTAAAAAGAATATTGTAGAAATTATTTTTTTTAAAACCTTTTTTAAAGGAGGTGTTTAGACTAATCGACCAAGATGAATTTTATCTTGGAATAGTCAAAATATTTATATTATATAAGTTCTCCTGAAATTTTTCCCGCCCGGCATATTTCAATCCCCATATTGGAATATGCCGGTTTTTTTTGACAAAAAATTTAGTTATGCTATAAAAGATATCTGCTGGTTATTTACACCCTAGATTCTGATCCCCACAAGTCGTCGACAAAAACAGTGACGAATGGGTTAGGGCTAAATAACTGGCTTTTTTTTGGCAAAAATTTGATATCATTTATTCTCTTGACAGAAATACAATAGTATGATAATATATCTTCAGAAATTTAATCCCGCATATTTATGAGATATGTGGAGAAAAATATGGAGGGAATGAGGATGAGACAGCGAAGAGGTGAACATCGAAAAAATCGGTGTTCACAAATACTTATCCAGAGAAGTCCGGCGTACAAAATACGCCGGTTTTTTTATTTCCAATTTTTTTTTCAAATGTTATAATCCGTTTATGACAGAAACCGCTTTATACAGAAAATATCGGCCATCAAGGTTCAAGGAAGTTCTTGGACAGGATCATATTGTAAAAGTTTTGGAATCTTCCATCGAAAATGGAAATATTTCCCATGCTTATATTTTTGCTGGTTCTCGCGGAACCGGAAAAACATCTGTCGCAAGAATTTTTGCAAAAGAAATCGGCACGACACCAAACGATATTTCAGAAATCGATGCAGCTTCAAATACTGGCGTCGATGATATTCGCGCTTTAAATGAATCCGTTAGCACTTTGCCGTTTGAATCAAAATACAAAGTTTATATTTTAGATGAAGCTCACATGCTTTCAAAGTCAGCTTGGAATGCGCTTTTGAAAACTATCGAAGAGCCGCCAAAACATGTGATTTTTATTTTTGCCACAACTGAAGCAAACAAAATCCCAGAAACTATCATTTCAAGATGCCAGACTTTTTCTTTCAAAAAGCCGACGCAGAAAGTTTTGAAAGATGTCGTTGTCGCGATTGCAAAAAAAGAAGGTTTCTCGCTGGAAGCTTCATCGGCAGATCTCATAGCTTTGCTCGGAGATGGCTCATTCCGCGATGCAGAGAGTATTTTGCAGAAGGTTATGAGCGCTTCAAAAGACAAGAAAATCAGTCCGGAAGAAGTTGAGCTTGTCACTGGCGCGCCAAAATCCGAAGTTGTAAATGATTTTATCAGAGCGATAGATGAAAACAACTTAGAGCTCGGTCTCGGAGCAATTTCAAAAGCTACAGAAGCAAATATAGATATTCTTTTATACTTCAAGCTCGTGCTTCACAAAATGCGCTCAATTTTGCTTTTGAGAAATTTGAAAAGTTCGGAAGGGAAACTTGCCGATGAAATGACTGACACAGATTTTAAATTTATCAAAAATCTTGCAGAAAAAAAACCTTCAAAAATAAATTCCGATACTTTGTTCTCGCTTTTGTCATATTACGATATGGTTGCCAAAGCTTATATTCCTGAGCTTCCGCTCGAACTTGTTTTAATAAAATTAACTCAAGATGGAAAATAAAAATAAATTCATCAGTCACAGATCCAGAAAAATATTGATTGCAGCAGTGATTGTTGCCGGCATTTTTTCATGGCTATATGTGGCTTTAAATATGTCATCACTAAGACCGCGCACTTTTTATTTGCATAACTATTACCGTCAGCCAATCGTAGTCAAAGATATTTCATCGTGGATGACTTTTGACTACATAAACAAAGTATTCCATTTGTCACCGTCATATTTGAAAGATGCATTCAAAATTAGTGACCAAAAATATCCGAGAATAACAATAGAACAGCTTTCAAAAGAAACAAAAGCAAGCAGTACGGAAATAATTAAAAATGTTCAGAATTATATTGTAATTTATTTTTCGTCCTCGACAAACGGACAATAAATTCTATGCATACTATTTTACCTTCAGTACTTTCGTTTGTTTTGCTTTATGGATATGCTGCAATTTTTTCAATATCATATTTAGCCGTATTCTTGCCGTTGCCGCAAACGGTGGTCTTGCTTGCAGGCGGAGCTTTTGCCGGACAGGGATATCTCAATATATTTTCCCTGATTTTTTTCAGCTCTCTTGGAAATATTTTGGGTGATTTGACTTGCTTTATTCTCGCTAGAAAATATGGAAAGGAACTCTTGATGAAAATCGGATTGAAAAAATTGATATTATCGAAAAAATTTACAGAAATGGAAACATTTATCAATGATACCGCCGGCCCGACTGTTTTTATTTCCAGAATCATACCGCTCGGAACGATTGTCGATATTTTATCCGGCTTGTCAAAAATGTCATTCAAAAAATTCATGGCATATGTCATAGCCGGAAATATTGTCTACACCATTGGAGTCGCGCTTGTCGGATTATTTTTAGGAAATGCTTGGCAAAATGTAACTTCAATTTTTTCCGCAGCAGGCATAGTAATAGCAATCATAATAGTCATATTCGCTTTGAGCAGAATATATTTTCATAAATTGAAACATAGGATGAAAAAAACGGAATCCAGCAATTAATTTATTTTTAAAATATAATCCACCAGCTTTGGCACCCAGAGATTTTGCGTGCACAAAAGGATTATTCCGATGATAATCAGAACCAAAAGAAAAATTCGAATAAACTGAATGAAGGGGCTTGAATTATATTTTTTATTTTTCCAGTCAAATGTCATGCGACTATTATACTAGAAACTGAAATAAAAAAAACACCCTTGCGGGTGTTTTTTAGATTTTTTTATCGTAGATCGACTTGGGAAGAAGTAATCTTCTGGACAAGGCGAGTTGTGCTTAGTTGTTCGCGGTGGCGAACACTTATAACGAAAAGAAAACTTGGTATTTTAAAAGCAGCCCTTCAGCTGCTTTTAAAATTTTTCTTATGATAAGTGTTTTGAAACGAGCTTTGTCATTTCAAACATATCTACGACTGCTTTGCCTCCAAAAACTTTCTTCAAATTTTCATCAGCTATGATATTTCTCTTTTTCTTAGGATCCTGAAGATTCTTGCTCTTGATATATACCCAAAGTTTTTTTACAACCTCAGATCTTGGCATAGGACCTTTACCAACTACTTTTGCCAAATCTTCACTTACATTCAAGGGCTTCATAAATGCTGAAACTTTTTTCTCTGCCATGTTTTTGTTTTGCCTGGCATTTCATTTGAAATGTTTCGGCTTAAAATTATTAAATTAATAAGATGCATATAGTATAGCAGGAAACAGTTTTTTGTGTAATGGGCGAATAGGGAATCAAGATTCCAGCTTCCAATTCTAAAAAACATTGACACATTCGCATAATATTGAGATAATGCTCGGCGGAAGTTTTTTGTTGTTTAAAAATAAACAGCTTAGTTGCTGTTATATATAATTTCAAAAAAAATAAAAGGGGTGTGTCATGGAAACAATGGATACAAATGTAGTAATGATGTTTATTCTGGTAATATCATTCTTTTTCGG
>PLOL01000034.1 GCA_003142075.1 Patescibacteria group bacterium
CGACAAAATATGGCTAGAAATAAGCTTTAAATTCTAATTTCAATACTTTTGCGGAAATTTATATTAATTATAAAAATTACTATTTTAATAGGTAACATTTTTATGTTGATAACTTTTTTGGTATATATTAATTTCTTTTGCTACACTTCAATATGGATATTTTAGATATTCTCTAAAATAAAAACTTTGACAGGAAAGGAGAAAAACAATGAAACTGGTCAAAAAAGTAAAAGTTTTGAAGCGTGGTAAGGCAAAANNTGTTGCCAGTACGGGCATTAAGGCGTGAACCGCACTCAAACTAAAGTGGCTAGGACTTTAGGTCCTAGCCACTTTTTATAAAAATAAAAAAATGGAGGTTTGTCATGAATTACAAATTTAGCGTTTTTAATTTTTTAATTTTTGGGAAAGGTAAAATTACAATTAAAAATTTTGCTACTGGATCAGTTGTGGTTTTAGACAGAAATGATTTTAAGATTTTATCTAAAATTATTTCTGAAAGAAGTGCTTTACCCAAGTGGGCTAGAAGTTTGACAGGCGTCAATGGGATATTGGTTAAAGAAAATTTTGATGAGTTTTCTTTTTTGAGAAAATTACTCAATCAAGCTTTTTTAGCTTCCTCAAATCAACTAGTTGTTTATTTTTTGCCGACGCTACTTTGTCAGTTTAAATGTTTTTATTGTCTTGAACACAAAAAAGACAAGGCTGTTGCAAAGACAGTCATTCCGGGTTTAGAAAAAATGCTAATTAAGTGGTTGAAGACTTATTTGAGTATAAATTCGGATATTAAGAAATTAAAAATTGTTTTTTTTGGCGGGGAACCTTTATTAAGGAAAGATCTTATCAAAAGGATTCTTGCCAAAGTGAAATTTTTGACAAATAAGCTGAAAGTGGATTTTGTAACAGAGTTGATTACCAACGGCGAACTGANNTTAGAAAATAATCTTCGCCGTATACAGATTACTTTGGATGGTTTTAGAGAGGAACACAACAAAGTCAGGTTTAGTGTCAAAGGCGGTTCTTTTGATAAAATCGTGGAAAATATTATTATGATAATTGATAAAAAATATATTTCCATGGTTGATCTCAGAATAAGTTTGATGGAAGATAATTTTCTCTCCATTAAAAAACTCCTGAGACATTTATACAGATCTGGATTATCGTCAAAAATCAGTTTGACCATAGGCGTTATTCAAGATTTTGGATCAGAAAGTTCGTGTGGCGCATGTACTGAGCATGAAGAATTTAGTGAGAATATGGCAAAAAAATATCTATCACTAATCCTTTATGGCAAGAAGCTCGGTTTTAACACTGAGCCAGAATTCGTTGCCGGCCCTATTTGTTTTGCTTCTTTAAGGCATTCTGTTGTAGTGAAACCTGATGGTGGAATGCAAAAATGTTTTTGTTCTGTTGGACAAAAGAAGTTTGATTTTGCGAATATCTTTGATAAAGACAAAAATATGATCTTGTTTGATCAAAGATATTCTTATGAAAACAATAGGACAGAAAAATGTTTTTCAGAAAAATGTCCCTTTGTGCCAGTATGTAATGGTGGATGTGTATGGCGTTCAATTTTTAAAAATCCACCGAATGGATATTTAAATCGGAATTGTAATAAGACGGCGATGTCGATTATTAATTCGGGTTTAATCAAATCAGAATTTTGTAATTGCTAGTCTGATTGATGGCGGGTTGTTTTTCGACAGCCCGCCTTTTTTAGTATACTATATTTGAATATGTTATATAAACAATTTATTAAAAACTATAAAGAAGATTATAAAAAATATAATGGATGGTTGAAGAAGGAAACAAGTCACTACATCTTTAATTATTTTGATAATAAATTTATAAAAGAACATATAAATAGGATATCAAAAATCCAGGAAAATTCTAATAATAAAATTTTTGAATTTTTAGGTATAAGAAATGCAAAAAAAATTAATTATTATATATATCCAAGTGAATTTTTAAAAAGTAAATATATGGGCAATCCAATTTATGCTCAGTCTGTTTATAAAGATTATTCAGTACACATAGTTTATAATAAAAAAATTAGACCTCTTGGACCTCATGAAGATACACATTTAATTTCTTTAAAATTTGGTTTACCGCCAAGTTTTTTTGCTGAAGGTTTAGCAGAATCGATTGCAAGCAAAAAAAGATTTTTTAATGGTAAAAGCAGAAAATATTTTATTAAAAAATGGTTGAACAAATATGATAAAGATAGTCTATCTAATTTTTTTATTCAAAAAGGTTGGCTCGATACTCCAGATAATGAAAGCGGGGAGTTTTATTCAATAGCAATGTCCTTTACCTTGTATTTGATAAAAGTTTTTGGCAAAGAGAAATTTTTTAAATTATATAAAAAAATTAATAGAAATATGACTATAAAGCAAATAGTTTATACAATGGAGAAAGTTTTTCTGATGGATTATGAACAAATAATTTCTAATTGGAAAATATGAATGGCAACATTGTATCTTACCGTTTAGATTATTTTATGGTCAAAATATGGCTAGAAATTTAGCAAATATATTATTATTCATATTTGCTTTTTGAAAAGCTTTATTGTATTATCTTTTTATCTTAGCTACTTGGCTGTACGCAAAGGTTGCCTGTTTCCGAAAGGAAATATATAGAGTTGAATACTTAACGAGTTGCGGGGATTTTTGCGATTAAGAAGGGAGCAAAAGTTTCTGTAGCTTTTTTGTTTATACGNNATTAGAAAAAAATATTAATTATGCCTACAATAAATCAATTAATCAAAAAGAATAGGAAAACTGCAAAGAGAAAGCCGAAAGCTGTCGCTTTGATGAAGGGTTTCAATACTCTTGAGAACAGACCGACAAGAAACAATTCTCCTTTCAAGAGAGGTGTTTGTATAAAAGTTACAACAAAGACTCCAAAGAAACCAAACTCAGCTATCAGAAAGATTGCCAGAGTCAGACTTTCAAATGGAATGGAAGTTACTGCTTATATTCCGGGAATGGGACACAATTTACAGGAACACTCAGTTGTTCTTTTAAGAGGTGGAAGAGTTAAAGATCTTGGTATCAGATACACGATAGTCAGAGGTGTTCTTGATGCCACAGCAGTTGAAGGAAGAAGAAAAGGTCGCAGCCAATACGGTGCAAAAAAGCCGAAAGCGGAAGTAAAGAAATAATCTAATTTGAAAGAAGCGTCGCGCCTATAGGAATTGCGCGACGTGATTTCGTAAAACCAATGAGAAGAAAATTAAAAACAAAGAAAGCATTAAAGCCGGATTATAAGTATCAGTCTCCGAAAGTTTCAAAACTTATAAACTATATAATGTATAGCGGAAAGAAAAGTATAGCCGAGAAAATAATCTACGATATGCTTGAAATTGTAAAAGAACAGGCAAAAGTTAAAAATCCTGTTGAAATACTTGAGCTCGCTCTTTCAAACACTGCTCCAAATATGGAAGTCAGATCAAAAAGAGTTGGAGGTGCAAACTATCAAGTTCCAGTCGAAGTCAGACCTGAAAGAAGAGCTGCACTTTCAATGAAATGGATTATAGATGCTGCAAGAGGCAAGAAAGGTTCTCCAATTGCGGAAAAATTGGCTGCGGAAATAATTTCAGCTTCAAAGAATGAAGGTGAAGCAGTCAGAAAGAGGGAAAATACTCATAAAATGGCAGAAGCTAACAAAGCCTTTGCTCATTTCGCCTGGTAAATTTCTTTAAAATTTAGCAAATTACTTCGTTGACTAGAAAAATTTTTTCGTGCGCAGTACTTCTAGTACAGCTTGCTCAAAAATTTTTCTGTCGCCTCGTAATTTATCTAAATTATAAAGAAATTAACGCTTTTTAGAAAATATACCTTTATTAAATTAATTAGTTAAAAATGAAAAGAGATTATCCATTAGAAAAAGTAAGAAACTTCGGTATTATCGCGCACATTGATGCCGGAAAAACAACCACATCGGAAAGAATCCTCTACTACACCGGTACTCAGCACAAAATCGGTGAAGTACATGATGGAGCGACGACTACAGACTGGATGGAACAGGAAAGAGAAAGAGGTATCACAATTACTTCCGCCGCTATTACCTGTTTCTGGAATCCTTCATACATGCCAAAAACAGATACAAGCAAGAAAGTAAGATTCAATATTATCGATACTCCCGGGCACATTGATTTTACTGCAGAAGTCAAAAGATCTTTAAGAGTTCTTGACGGAGCTGTAGTTGTTTTTGACGGAGTTGCAGGAGTTGAACCGCAGTCTGAAACAAATTGGAGATATGCCGATGAAGGAAAAGTTCCAAGAATCTGCTTGATAAATAAACTGGATAGAATGGGAGGAAGTTTTGAAAGATCATATCAATCAATTTTGGAAAGACTGACGAAAGATGCGGTAAGAATGCAACTTCCGATAGGTGCTGAAGAAAATTTTGAGGGAGTAATAGATCTTCTAAAAATGAAGGCATATTATTTTGAAGGCGAGATGGGCTCAATCGTCAGAGAAGCAGAAATTCCAAATGATATGCTTGATGAAGCGAAAAAATACAGGCAGGAACTTGTAGAAAAAATTGCCGAGAATGATGAAAAGCTTATGAACGATTATCTTGAAGGAAAAGAAATCCCGATAGATGAATTGAAAAAAGTTTTGAGAAAAGCGACGATTGCAAACACAATTGTTCCTGTTTTCACAGGTTCAGCTTTAAAGAATAAAGGAATTCAACTTACTCTTGATGCTGTCGTTGATTATCTTCCTTCTCCTCTTGATATACCGCCAGTAAATGGAATTGATCCTAGAGATGGAAGCGAAGTAATCAGACATGCATCTGATGAAGAACCATTTTGTGCTTTAGCTTTTAAATTACAGAACGATCCATTCGTAGGACAGCTTACATATTTTAGAGTATATTCCGGAAGTATTTCTTCAGGAACTTATATTTACAACTCAACAACTGGAGAAAAAGAAAGGCTTGGAAGAATCGTCAGAATGCACGCAAACGACAGAGAAGAAGTTGAGACTGTTTTTGCCGGTGAAATCGTAGCAGCCGTTGGTTTGAAAAATGCAAAAACTTCTCACACGCTTTGCGACGAGGCAAACCCAATAATTCTTGACCAAATCGTATTTCCTGAGCCGGTTATCACATTAAGAATTGAACCGAAGACAAAAGCTGACCAGGAGAAAATGGGATTTGCTTTGAAGAAACTTTCAGACGAAGATCCAACATTTAAAATTAAATCAGATTCAGAAACAGGAGAAACTGTTATGGCCGGAATGGGAGAACTTCACCTTGAAATTCTTGTAGATAGAATGAAAAGAGAATTCGGAGTTGAAGCAAATGTCGGTAAACCACAAGTTGCTTACAAAGAAACCATTACTGGAACTGCAGAAAAAGAAGAGAAGTATATCAAGCAGTCTGGAGGTAAGGGACAATACGGTCATGTACTGATTATAATCAAGCCGATGGAAAAACTTGAGGAAGGCAAAAAAATTCCCAAGAATATCAGCAGATATGATGATTTTGAATTCATCAATTCAATCAAAGGAGGAGTTATTCCAAATGAATTTATTCCAGCTGTAGAAAAAGGAGTCAGAGAAAGTATGGAACGTGGAGTTCTTGCTGGATACAGAATGGTAAATATTTCTTGTGAACTTACTTACGGTTCATATCACGATGTCGACTCATCAGAAATCGCTTACAAAATTGCAGCTTCAATGGCATTTCAAGATGCAGCGAAGAGAGCAAGACCTGTTATTCTTGAGCCTGTCATGAAAGTTGAAGTTGTTACTCCGGAGAAATTCATGGGAGACGTTTCAGGTTCGATCAATTCAAGAAGAGGACAAATAACTGAAATGTTCGACAGAGGATTGAATAAAGTAATAAGAGCACAAGTTCCTCTTGCTGAAATGTTCGGTTATGTCACGACTTTGAGATCGCTTACGGAAGGAAGAGCTTCATCAACTATGGAATTCGGAAGCTATGAAATAGTTCCGCCAAATGTAGCAAAAGAAATTATTGAGGTGAGGGGCACACAAAGCAAGTAATTGAAAGCCGCTGGTGCTCCCAGCGGCTTTCTCTTGCTTTGTGTGAGACGGAGCGAGCGAAGGCGAGTGAGTCGTGGTCAGGAGATTTTTTAGCAAAAAAATACTTGTGACCTGCAAATCAAATAATAATTTGTTTCTGACAACTCAATACAAAAAGGCGGGCCGTTTACGGCCCGCCTTTTTGTATTGGATTTACTAACAGTTTATCAGCTATTTCTATTGACTCTTTACTTTTCTCTTGCTATTATCTTTGATACGCACTGTGCGGCTTTTTATTTTATTATATTAGTCACACATCAGTTGCAAAGTCGTAATTTATAAGTTTCCCAGTCCGCCAAAATATGCCTTGAGCAATTAGGTGAATGATGGGAGTAATTAATTTCGCTGGTTTTATAGGCAGAGTCATTCTCGTGCACTCCGCTTTTAAAATCAGCAAGCACATAATATGGCAGAATTTTTAAGAGATAAACCACACGTAAACGTTGGTACAATTGGTCACATCGACCACGGTAAGACAACTTTGACAGCAGCAATCACGCATGTCCAGGCCTTGAAAGGTTTGGCAAATGAAATTGCTTACGATCAAGTCGCTAAAGCGTCAGAATCAGCAGGTAGAAGAGATGCAACAAAAATCATCACTATATCTATTTCTCACGTTGAGTATTCATCGGACAAGAGACACTATGCACACGTAGACTGCCCAGGGCACGCCGACTACATCAAGAACATGATTACAGGAGCCGCTCAAATGGACGGTGCTATTCTTGTAGTTTCAGCAGTTGATGGTCCTATGCCACAAACAAGAGAACACATTCTTTTGGCCAACCAAGTTGGAGTTCCAAAGATTGTTGTATTTCTAAACAAAGTTGACCTCGTTCCAGATCCAGAACTTTTGGATTTGGTAGAAGCAGAAGTCAGAGAACTTTTGACTAAATATAATTATGATGGAGAACATGCTCCAATAATCAGAGGTTCAGCAACGGAAGCTCTTAAAGCAAAATCACCGGATGATCCAGGAGCAAAATGTATAACCGAACTTATGAATGCTCTTGATACATACATTCCACTTCCAGTAAGAGATATCGACAAACCATTTCTTATGCCTATTGAAGATATATTCTCAATCGAAGGAAGAGGGACTGTTGTTACAGGAAGAATTGAAAGAGGAATTTTGAAAATTGGAGATGTTTGCGAAATTGTCGGTATAAAACCAACAGTAAATACGACAGTTACTGGTATCGAAATGTTCAAGAAACAACTAAAAGAAGGAATGGCCGGAGATAATGCCGGAGTTCTTTTGAGAGGTACAAAGAGAGAAGATGTTACGAGAGGACAAGTCTTGGCAAAGCCAGGAACATGTACTCCTCATACAGAATTCGAATCAGAAGTTTATATTTTGAAGAAAGAAGAAGGAGGAAGACACACACCATTCTTTACCGGTTACAAACCACAGTTCTACATGAGAACAACAGATGTAACAGGAGATGTTACGCTTGCAGCAGGAGTAGCCATGGTTATGCCAGGAGATACAGTTACTTTCAAAGTTAAGCTTGTCGCTCCAGTCGCTCTTGAAGACAAAATGAAATTTGCTATTAGAGAAGGAGGAAAGACAGTCGGTTCAGGAGTCGTGACGAAAGTCATTGCCTAATAGTAATATTGCGTCGCGCTAAAACAATCGCGCAACGTGATTTCGCAAATATCATCGCGTTTCAAGTGACGATTATGCGATGTAATTTCAACAAAATTAATGCCAGAAAAAACAGCAATAAAAAAGAATACAAAGACTGCACCAAAAATCAAAGCAACGAAAGCTGCTGCAAAAGGAGAAGCTTCTTCTATCTTAAGGATAAGAGTCAGAGCTTATGACAGCAAAATATTAGATGCTTCAGTGAAGCAAATAATTGAAACTGCTTTGAGACATGATGCAAAAATTGTTGGTCCAGTGCCTTTGCCAACGGAAATAAAAAAGTATACGGTCAACAGAGCATCTTTCGTCTACAAAAATGCGCGAGAACAGTTTGAGATGAGGATACACAGAAGGCTGATAGACATAATAAATCCGAATGCAAAAGTTATTGAGGCTCTTACAAACATCAGTTTGCCTTCAGGGGTAAACATCGATGTAAAGATGATCTAATAAAATCTAAATATTTACAGGCAGTGACCGCAATCCATTTATGGTTTGTGGTTTGTCTGTATTAAAACATTATTAAAATAATACCGAATTTTAAAGTTAAGATATTGGCGACAATAAAACAATTTGAAATTCAAAACAGATGAAATTTATACTAGGAATAAAACAGAATATGACTCAAGTCTTCGACGAGAGCGGAAAAGTCCATCCTGCAACAATTTTGCAAGCTGGTCCTTCGACGATTACTCAGGTAAAGACCAAGGAGAATGACGGCTATTGCGCCGTCCAGATCGGATGCGGACAGAAAAATGAAAAGAATATAAACAAGCCGATGAAAGGCCATTTGAACGGAGTCAATGCAAGATTTATAAAAGAATTTGTAGTTCTCGACGTCGCACCTTTTAAAGTTGGAGAAAAAATAGATCTCTCATCCTTTGCGGTGGGCGATGTTATTGAAGTTTCAGCTATTTCAAAAGGTAAAGGATATCAAAGCGTTATCAAGAGACATGGTTTCAAAGGACAACCAAGAAGCCACGGACAAAAACACAGTGAAAATGCACCAGGATCTATTGGAGGAGGTTTGAGAAACAAAGTTCCAAAAAATATGAGAATGGCCGGAAGAATGGGAGGAGACAGAATAACCGTCAAGAATTTAAAAGTTCTCGGAGTCGACCAAGAAAATAATCAGCTTTTGATTAGCGGAGCAGTTCCAGGAAAAAGAGGAACTCTCGTAGAAATCAGAGGATAATACTATGGAAAAAACTAAAACAAAAACTATGAAAAAAGTTTCAACCAAAAAAGCAAAAGTAATCGCTGAGAAAAAAATTAAAGCGATTCCAGAAGCGTCTTCTGCAAAAGTCTACAATCAAAGCGGAAAAGAAGTCGGCGAAGTAAATTTGCCGGGAAATGTTTTCGGACTTTCTTGGAATGCTGACCTTGTAAGCCAAGTCATAAACTCAATGCTTTCAGACAGCAGAGTTATTTATGCTCATACAAAAACGAGAGGACAAGTTAGCGGAGGAGGAAAGAAACCATGGCAGCAAAAAGGAACAGGAAGAGCAAGACACGGTTCTACAAGATCACCTATCTGGGTTCATGGAGGTATTGCTCATGGTCCAAACGGATTGAAAAATTACGGAAGAAAAATAAACAAAAACATGAAAGCAAAAGCGCTTTATACTATTCTTTCCAGAAAATTTAAAGACGGAGAAATTCTTTTTGTTGATAAATTTGAAATTTCAAAACCAAAAACCGCAGAAGCTATCGGAATTTTGAAATCTTTGAGCAAGATAAAAACTGCCGGAGATATATTCACCAAGAAAAATAACAGCGCAATCATTGCTATTTCAGGAAAAAAGGCAGCTTTTGAAAAGAGTTTTTCAAATATCGGAAATGTCGAAGTCGATGAAGTTAGAAATATAAATCCTGTAGATTTATTGAACATGAAGTATCTCGTCATCGAGAATCCAGAAGATTCAATCAAATTTATCGCGGGTAAAATGACAAAATAAATACCATGAAAAACATAACAGAAAAAAATCATATTTTGTCCTTGATAAAGAAGCCAAGAATTACCGAAAAGGCAGGAATTCAATCTGAATCGCAGAATGTTTACGCATTTCAAGTTTCAAAAGATGCGAATAAGAAAACAATAGCCGAAGCGATGCAATTGATATATAAAGTTACGCCAATAAAAATAAATATAATTAATTTACCAGCAAAGAATGTTACAGCAAGAGGCAGAAGAGGAGTCAAGCAGGCTGTAAAAAAAGCTCTTGTATTCTTGAAAAAGGGAGATAAGATAGCATTCATATAATCAATAAAATAATAATATGAAATTCTATAAACCAACATCACCGTCCAGAAGAAATATGTCCACTGTCACTTACAGAGGCGTTCTTACTGCCGGTTCACCAGAAAAATCTCTCACAAAAGGATTGAGATCTAAAGCTGGAAGAAATAACAGAGGAAGAATTACACAAAGACATCAAGGAGCTGGAAATAAAAAACTTTTCAGAAATGTAGATTTTGTTTACGACAAAAAAGATATTCCTGCAAAAATAATGACAGTCGAATACGATCCATACAGAACTGGATTCATCGGACTTGTAAATTATAAAGATGGAGAAAAAAGATATGTTCTTTTGCCAAAAGGAATGAAAGTCGGAGATACATTTGTTGTTTCAGAAACAGCAGAATTGAAAACTGGAAACAGAGTGCCTTTGAAGAGAGTTCCAGTCGGTGCATTTGTTTACAATGTTGAAATGAAAGTCGGAGGCGGAGCACAGCTTTGCAGATCTGCTGGAAATTTCGGACAGATTGTTGCAAACGACGCCGGATATGTTCACGTCAAACTTCCATCAACTGAAATAAGAAAAGTTCCAGAAAATGCATGGGCATGTATCGGAAATGTTTCAAATGACGAACAATGGCTTGTAAATGTCGGAAAAGCCGGAAGATCAAGATGGCTTGGAATCAGACCAAAAGTTAGAGCATCTGCTATGAACCCAGTAGATCACCCATACGGAGGAGGAGAAGGAAGACAGGGCAGAGGTTTGAGATTTGCAAAGACACTTTGGGGTCAGCATGTCGGAAAAGGTCAGAAGACAAGAACGCCTAAGAAATACTCAAATTATTTGGTTGTTTCAAGAAGAAAGGTTGGAAAGGCTAAGGCAGAAAAATAATTAATTAAAAAACGGCCCATTGGGCCGTTTTTTTAATTAATTATTTTTCTGTGGAATCTCTCCTTTAGCGTTCGCGGCCTCCTTACAGGAGCTGTCCACTCATTGGCTCTTTTATTTCGTTATACTCATAAAAGACCTCAATGAGTCTTGCGGAAGCAAAGACTTTTGCTTCCTCACCCTTTTCATTTGCTTCAAACGGTGGTATATATTAGATATAAAACCATGTCTGAAAAACTACCAAAATTGCCAGATGAAGAAAAAAAAGACGAAGATCTTTTGAATGACGAAGATCTTCTGTCGATATTAAATGTATCAAAGGATGCATCTCTTTTACCTGTCCAAGATATTAAATTCAACAGGGATATGAAAGCTGCAGAAAGCGAAGCTATATGGAATGTATTTTCAAAAGAGCCACAAAAATCTGAAGAAAGCATAAAATATCTTGAAGAAAAAAAAGATAAGCTTAATGAAAAGCTGAAAGATGAAACTGACGAGGATAAAAAGAAAAATGTTGAAAGTATGCTGAAGGAGTTGACTGATATCATGAATAAATTATCCAAAAATATTCCTGATAAAAAATCTGAAGTTTTACCAGAAAAAATTAATGAGTTACCATCTCTTAAAAATTCTGGAATATCAAGTTTTTTGACTACTAATGAAGCAAAAGACGTTCTGAATAATTTTCCGAAAAAATTGCCAGATATTAAAAATCCTAGCAATCTCAACAGTTTTGAATTACCTGATATTCCAGTTAAAGAATTTGTAGATACAAATAAGGAAAATGTTCCCGCACGTTCTGACAAACAAAATCCAGAAGATATAATAAACAAGGCAAATGAAGAAAGAGAAAAACAAAAAAAGTTCGATGTGGAGCTTAGAGAAAAAATTTCCAAACTTAAACCAATAGAAATAAAAACCGGCAACTTGGTTCCGGAAAAAGATTTATTTGGGAAAAAAAAAGAAATAACTCGGGATCAAATGGAAGAGGCCGATTTTAAAGAAGCTAAAAATCTTAAAATTTCTCTGAAAGATTCCATCAGAAGCTATCTGATTGGCGGAGCCTGCATTTTAGAAAACACAGAAAAAATTATAAATTTGGTTGGTGTGAAACTTGAAAAAATAGGTCTTGTCGGTACAAAAATAAAATCCTCGGATATATTTGAAAGAGCTAAATTTCTCGGTTTATCTCCGTGCACAAACGATACAGTTTTAGACCTGTCTCCAAAGATGAAAGATTTATTTTCAAACGGAGGAGAATTTTTCATGTTTATTGAGAATCACAAAGTTCTTGCTTTATCTTGCGATAAAAATGGAAAAAATATGTCTTTACGATTGGTAGAAAGCAAAGATTTTCCTGATGACAGCAGATGGTTTTTCGATAGAAAATAAAATATCTCCGCTTTACTTTTTACGATTTTCTGTTAATATTTTAAGTATTAAGGCCAAAGACAATCGGTATCCTGAAAGGGAAGAAATCCGATCGAGGCTTGCCCGAAGACTTGCTTGCAAGTGACGGGTCAACTCTAAATCGTTAGAGGCCTTATCGGAGATCGATTTGTGAAGCTTTTTGCTGAACAAAGCGAGTCGTGTTTAGTAATCGGCGGAGCCGATTCCTATACCGAAAAGCTAACCCCGTTTCTTTATTAAAATTAATATTTTAATAAAGATTAGCTTATAACTTTATAAGGTCGATTTTTTATTATAAAAAATATTAGAATGCCTATCACAAAAGAAAAAAAGAAAGAATTAGTCGAAAAAATCTCTGAAGCTTTGAAAAAATCAAAGTCAGTCGTGTTTGCAAATTTTCACCAGTTGAATGTTGCGGACGATATGGCTATGAGAAGAGCTTTGAGAAAAGAAGGTGTTGGATACATGGTTGTCAGAAAAACACTCGCAAAGATTGCTTTGGCTGATGCCAAGGTAGAAGGAACTATGCCTGAATTCGTAGGTGAGCTCGCCATGGTTTATGGCGAAGATCTAACGACTCCAGCAAGAGAATTTTATGCTTTCCAGAAAAAATACAAGGATATCATAAAAATTGTCGGAGGAATCTTTGAAGGAAAATATATGACCGTCGAAGAAATGACTGCGATTGCAGCAATTCCTTCACAGAAAACTCTTTACGCGCAGTTCGTCAATCTTATCAATTCACCGATTCAAAGATTTGCAGTTGTACTTGATGCAATAGCAAAGACAAAGACAGCGTAATTTATTAATTACTTAATTTTAAAAACAATGGAAGAAACAAAAGTAGAAATTCCTGCAAAGTTTAAAGCTTTGATCACGGAAGTAGAAAAAATGTCAGTATTAGATCTTCACGAACTTGTAAAAGCTCTTGAAGCGCACTTCGGAGTATCAGCGCAAGCTGTGGCGGTAGCAGGTCCAGCAGTAGCAGCTGCCGCAACAGAAGAGAAATCTTCATTTAATGTAGAACTTACAGATGGAGGTGCTCAAAAAATTGCGGTTATCAAAGCAGTCAAGGAAGCACTAGGTCTTGGACTTAAAGAAGCAAAAGATTTGGTAGATGCAGCTCCTTCAGTCTTGAAAACAGATATGAAGAAGGAAGAAGCAGAGGCTTTGAAGAAAGCTGTTGAAGCAGCAGGAGGAAAGGTAACACTTAAATAAGTATATAGTATATAGAATATAGTATTTAGTATAATACAATTCAAATACAAAAGGCGGGCCGTAAACGGCCCGCCTTTTAGTATGGTTGCAAATTATTTACGGGGGGGGTAAAATAGAAATTGGATTTATTAATTAAACTCATACTTATATATGAATATAAAAAATGCGCATGAAAGTGGGATAGAGTCATCTGAAAATCAAATAGAAAAAGCTAAAATTGAAATCAAAAGAATTTTTAGTAATGGTGAAAATATTAAAGAGATGAAAGGTGGAGATATTATTATTAAGAAAATCGATGATAAAACGTTTGAAATTAATTATTATGGATCGGTTAGATATGCATTGCCAATTTTTGTTGTTAGGGAAGTTATTACGGAACAAAAAGGAGATCCTGGAGTTGTCAATGTAGAGGAAGGATGGGCTTATCCAGATAGGGGTGATAAAGATATAAAGTCGTATAAAGATAATATCAAAGAACTTACTAAAGATGATGCAGAATTTAGTGGAGGATGGATTGATTCACCAGATGTGGGCTCTCGGTTGAATTGGAATTGGAGCGGTACAATGTCAATATGTAGAACTGAAGATGAGGCAATGAGTAAAGCTGATGAGATTGCAGAAAGTACAAAAAAACTTGATGTACCATCAATAGAATCAATGCATGGTAAAATTACTCCAAGAGAATATAGTTTACTTGGTACTGCATCTATGAGACCGTGGGAACAAGATAACGTTGATGATATGTTTGATGACGCTGGGCTTTTAAATTTAGAAGATGCAATTAGTAATTTACCTCATTCTCAAGAAGAATATAAAGCCCATGTTAGTGATATAAATGGTCCTCATGAGGAAAGTGATCGTCTCGCTAAAATTATTGCTAAATCAATTTTAGAAAGAAAAGAAGTACGATATTAATAAATATAAATAAAAAAAGCCGGTTTTGCGAAGCAAAACCGTGCTTTTTTATTATTGAAAAACAGCTCTGAAGTGCTATAATTAACCCGTTAAAGTTTTTGTTGACGTTATTGAAAATGCTTTTTCTACTGCCTAATTTGCTTATAAAATTTGGTATTATTTTAGAGATATGAGTTTATAAAACAATAACATTTTCACCCGTCAAAATTTGATTACAAATTTTCTTCGGGCAAGTCAACAAAAATTTTCTCGGGTAAACTAATTATGGATACATTAAGCACAATTTTCGGCAGTGAAGCACGTGTAAAAATTATGAGACTTTTTCTCTTCAACCCTGAGGAAGTTTTTGATTTTGATATGATATCTGAAAAGTCAAAAGTCAGCAGAGACACTGCGAAAAAGGAAATTGCAGTTTTTGAAAAAGCCAAACTTATCAAAAAAAAGTTTTTTTCTAGAAATATTTCAAAAAAAATCGGCAAAAAAATTAAGGATGTCAAAATTAAATCCAGCGGTTTTTATCTGAATCAGGATTTTTCATATATTACTGCCCTCAAACAATTATTGATAAAAACCAAAACATTGGAAGGCGGAGAAATAGTCAAAAGGCTTTCAAAATCCGGCAGATTGAAGATGGTTATCGTGGCCGGAGTTTTTACTCAGGATAAAGACAGTAGAGTTGATATATTTATTGTCGGCGACAATATAAACAAATCATCCTTGAGTAATATAATTCATTCATTGGAAGCTGAACTTGGAAGAGAACTGACTTACGCATGTTTTGAGACTCAGGATTTTCAATACAGAGTGGGCATGTATGATAAGCTGATTCGCGATGTCATGGATTATCCGCATCAGGTTTTGCTGGATAAAATTTCAGTGGAATAATTTTTGTTTATCAACACTCCCAGTCATTCACTGACTTTTCAAGTTGATTGATAAAATGATATAATTACACGGTAAATAATGTCGTTGGGTTCTGAAATGTTCCCGACTTAATTTGCAGAATATTGATTATTTTGTGAATTAAACCGCCTTGATTCGGCGAAATTCAGGCGGATTATTAAAGTTTATTAGATTAATTTAAGTTTTATATGTTAATAGATACATGGGGAAATGTTTTGTCGACTTCTTTGCAGAATATCTGGCTGGGTATTGCCAATTTTATTCCTACATTTTTAGCCGCCATTGTTTTGATTCTTGTCGGTTGGATAATCGGAGCGGTATTTTTCAAATTGATTGAAAATTTAGTAAAACTTTCAAAATTGGATGTTGCTTTGAAAGCAGCGGGTTTTGATAAAGTGGTAGAAAAAGCCGGTCTTAAGCTGAACTCAGGATATTTCTTGGGCAAGCTCGTTGAGTGGTTTTTCATCATAGTATTCGTGGTGGCAGCTCTTGATATTTTGAAATTGACTCAGGTGACGACATTTTTAAGCGATGTAGTTCTCGGATATTTGCCACAAGTTATTGTTGCAGTAATTATAAT
This sequence comes from Patescibacteria group bacterium, assembly GCA_003142075.1. Classification (GTDB taxonomy): domain Bacteria; phylum Patescibacteriota; class Minisyncoccia; order Phycocordibacterales; family GWA1-40-21; genus Bog-1340. The sequence goes on from PLOL01000034.1 coordinate 15,859, forward strand.
ACTTGTTGCAGCTATAGTTGCTGAAGCGATGCAAAAGATAGTTGTAGGAGCGGCAAAATCTGCAAATATGAAGTCAGCAAATTTTGCTGGTAAAGTCACAAAATGGGCAATCTGGATTTTTGCCATTCTTGTAGCGATAACACAGCTTGGTATTGCAACTCAATTGATTCAAACTTTGTTCACAGGAGTAGTAATAGCGATTGCCTTAGCCTTGGGACTTTCATTCGGTCTAGGAGGACAAGAAGCAGCAGCAAAAACTATTGAAAAAATTAAAGGTGATATTTCAGATAAATAATAAAGATTGATTAACAATAAAAGGCGATTTTGCAGGGCAAAATCGCCTTTTATTATTGCGTTATTTTTTTAACAGTTTGTCTACTTTGTTGGTCACAAAATATTGCCATATAAATAAAGGCATATTCTTGTGATACGATTTTTGTAATACATAAATCGACATTATTGACTTGCAGGCTATTTTTGTCGGGAGTATAATTATGGCAGGATTATTCGGAAAGCATTATCCGAACAAATTTTTTTTAAGGGAGTCTAACTTTTGTTACACCTTGGTGCAACATCGAGGACACCCACCTAGATTTATCTAGGGTAATGTTTATCCAGTAATCCTTATTAAGAGACTCACCGATTGGTGGGTTTTTTATTTTTGATGATGAGATTTAAATTTTTATATTTGATATAATTAATCCGTTAAAGTTTTTGCTGACGTGTTGAAAATGATAATCAATCGGATAAATCTTTTAGTAAAGAAAAATCTGCAAAATGATTTAGTTATATAACATCAACACATTTTCATCAACAAAAATTTTCTCGGGTAAATGCACAAGAAAAAACTTTTATTAATTTCTTTCTTTACGATTCTGCTTATCGCAATTATCCATATTGTAGCTCTAAGATTTAGCTTGTATTGGAGATTCAGATGGTTGCATCTTTTTGTACATATGATGGGAGGGTTTTGGATTGCGATTACGATTTTATGGATAGCTTTGAAAATTGGGCATATTGAAAAAATTACACATTATAAAAGAAGAGCGTTGATTATAATGGTTGGTTCAGCTCTGATTATTGGAATAGTCTGGGAGATATTTGAACTAGTTTTTAAGATTGATTTAGTAAATAAGATTGGTTATTGGCCGTATACGATTAATGCTGTGGTTGCCGATCTTATCGGAGGAATAATCGCATTTTGGTATTTTATGAGCAGTAAAAAGTCAGCAAATGTTTTGCCGAAAAAATCGGAAAATTATTTAATAATGCCGCTAGTAATAAAACAATAATATGAAAACAAAAAGCAAAAATATTTCGGGAAAGACAAAACTCACTTTTTATGGAGGAACGGGTTCTGTCACAGGCGCAAATTTTTTCTTGGAATCGACCGATGGCGATAAAACAATAAAATTTCTTGTTGATTGCGGACTAATGCAGGGAACTGAAACTGCGGATAGCTTCAACAGAGATCCATTTCCATACAATCCTGAAGAAATAGATTTTTTGATTGTTACTCATGCTCACATGGATCACATAGGCAGGATTCCTAAATTGGTAAAAGGTGGTTTCAAAGGGAAAATTTTAAGCACTCCGCCGACGAAAGATATGGCCGCGATTCTCTTTGAAGATGCGATTGGAATAATGGATTCTGATTCAAGAAAAAATGGAGTTTTGCCGATGTATGACAAGCAAGATGCGGAAAAAGCGCTTAGTATTTGGGAGACGATTCCTTATCATCAGAACTACGGGCTTGGAAACGGCGTTTCAATTTATCTGAAAGATTCCGGACATATTTTAGGCTCTGCAATGGTTGAAGTGAGCGATGGGGAAATGAAAGCTATTTTCACAGGCGATTTGGGAAATTCTCCATCCTTGCTGTTGAATGACACTGAAAATATTACGGATGCGGATTATATTACGATGGAAAGCGTTTATGGAGATAGAAACCATGAACCGAAAGAAAAAAGAAGAAATGAATTGAAGGATGCAATAAAAGATACTATTGATAATAAAAGACTTCTGATAATTCCGGTATTTTCCATTGAGAGGACGCAGATGATGCTTTATGAAATGAATGAATTTTTTGAAAGTCATGAGCTATCGCAGATTCCGGTTTTTCTCGATTCACCGCTCGCGATAAAAATAACCGCAGTATACGAAAAATATTGCAGTTATATGAACAAAGCTGTCTGTGATGCTATAAAAGGAGGAGATGATGTTTTTAATTTTCCAAGATTAAAATCAACAGCACTTATCAGAGATTCAGAAAAAATTGATGCAACTCCAAACCCAAAAATAATTCTTGCCGGTTCAGGAATGTCGAATGGCGGAAGAGTGGTCCATCATGAACATGATCATGCCGGAGATAAAAATGCGACAATTCTTCTTGTTGGATATCAAGCTGTCGGAACTTTGGGCAGACAGCTTCAAGATGGCGCGAAGACTGTAAATATTTATGGGCAAAATATAGAAGTAAAAGCGAAGATTATAACTATTGAAGGTTTTTCATCGCACAAAGATTCTGATCATTTGGTGGAGTTTGTTGAAACAGCAAATAATTCACACAAACTTAAAAAAGTTTTTACAGTCATGGGTGAGCCGAAAGCTTCTTTATTTTTGGTGCAAAGGCTTCGCGATGAACTTAATGTTGATGCTGAGTATCCGGAATATGGAGAAGAGGTAGTTTTAAGTTGAAAGTTATAAAGTAATATATAACAAAGGCCGGTTTTGCGCAGCAAAACCGGCCTTTGTTAATATATATATATAGTATAATGTCGTCTAGTCCTATTATTAATTTTAACAACTAATTTATGAAGAAAAATTTTATTAAGCTCCTTTTATCAGTTTTTGTTTTTGCGTTTACAATCTCAATTGCAACAACGGCATCTGCTTTAACAGCAACGGATATTTCTATGCTTGAAGCTATCTTAGGTTCATCGCTTTCAGCTTCACAAATTTCATCTTTGAATGCTTTGGCATCTCCAGCTCAAACAAATTCATCGTCTAACGCATCAACTCAAACAGGCAATGAAAATTCTGGCAATGTAGTATCTACATGTATTAATTTAAATAATTCTATGTCATATGGTTCAAGAGACGCTAGTACAAATGGAGAAGTAACTGTTCTTCAAGATTTTCTCCAATCAAATAATTATTTAGCTTCGAGTCCAACTGGTTTCTATGGGTTGATGACAGTAAGTGCAGTCAAGGCTTTTCAGTCAGCAAATGGAATTGCACAAGTTGGCTACGTGGGACCATTAACTAGAGCAGAAATAAAATCTTTGTCTTGCAATGGTGACACTACGACTGTAGTTCCACCAGTTGCGACAAGTCCAATACAATCACAACTTCCAACTTCAACAACTTCTACAAGCGTACCTGTAATAAGTTCATTAGGTTCTAATCAAGGTAAAGCCGGAGATTTGATAACTATCAGTGGAAGCAAAATTGTTAATGGAGCTACAATTTCATTTAAACAAAATAATGTAATTGTTACTACTCAAAATATTAATTACATTCCAACTTATTTTAATGTTCCAAATATTACGCCTGGTGATTATACTGTTTATTTAAATCAGAATTGTCAGAACGGAGTTTGTGCCACAAGTAATTCTTTAAATTTCACTGTAACAGGTTCTGCAGTTCAAACAAATTTTACTCCAACTCTCACATCATTTTCAATAAATCAAAGTACTACTGGTGTAAATGGGGATATGGTNNATGGTAAATGTTTCTGGAACAAATTTCAGACCCACAGGTACAAAAGCTATGCAATTACAAATTCTTCAGAATGGACAAGTTCTTAAGAGTATGGATTTCGGAAGTGTAACAAATTCAACGGCACAATTTATTGTTGTCAGCACGTTCAATGGTTTTGGTCCAGGAATATATCAAATACGTATAGAAAATTCCGATGGTTTAAACTGGTATCCAAGCAATACTTTAAACTTCACTCTTAATGCACCCGATTCTGTACCAGCAACTTCAATACCAGCTTCATTTACAATGTCTCTCAATGCATCATTTACAGCTCCTACATATAATTCCAATACAACCAACCAGTTGCTTGGTTCATATGTTTTGGGAACAAATTCGGCTGGACCAATAACTATTTCTTCTCTTAATGTTGGTTTGAGCGGCCTTAATTCTAATGGAGGCACAATAGTAACAGACATTGCAAATTTATATGTTACATATAACGGCGTATCAACATCTAAAGTTAATGCACAACAATCAAATAACTTTAATACAAACTTTACAATTCCAGCCAATGGGTCAGTAATCGTAAATATCTATGGGGATATAAGTTCTTCTGTAGGTACAATTTCTACACAGTTGTCAGCTCAAGGTAATAATGGAATTAATGAAGGACCTAGGTCTGGACCGACGATTACGATTTTATCTTCTGGGAACACCACAACTTTAGTCCCAACTATTAGTTCACTGAGCTCAACTCAATGGAAACCGGGAGATACAATAACTGTCTATGGAAGTAATTTAAAAACAGGTGGAGTAAATCTTAATAATGGAGGTAATAATCTTGGAATTCTAGGCGCTACGAGTATATCATCTGATGGAACACAATTAACATTTGTTGTTCCTTTAAATATTTTGAATTTAACCAGTGCTGGTAATTATCAAATGAATGTTCAAACTGGTGGTGCTCAAGCAATACAAAGTAATTCTGTAAATTTTACTCTTATCGCACCAGTTGTCTCTGCACCAGCTCCAATAATAACTTCAGTAAGCCCTTCATCAGGAACTAGTAATTCTCTCATTACCATTTATGGACAAAATTTGACTGGCGTTCAAGCTGTTGGTACAGATGAGGGAGATTTACTTACCAATTCTCCAATCTCTATTTCATCTGATGGAACACAATTAAGTTTCACGATAAGTGGACCATTTATTTTAAACAACATTCTCTCTTATCCAGATATTACTCATGTGTTAGTAGGTGGCCCTTCGGGGAAAAGTAATATATTGCCATTTACAATAAATAGTCCACTTATGGCTCCTATTACCAATACTCCTGTACCTACTAATTTGTCAACAGCCTGCCCCCAGAATATAACTGTTGACGGAGTTTCCTATACAATTAGCCCATGTAGCATAAGCATATCTATGGTTCACGGTTCAGGAAATAAAAATTTTACAACGACAATTATTCCAGCGAGCGGCGGTTCATATGATTATAATACCTCTGGATATGGGGTAAATTTACCTGCTTATGGAATATTAGGCGGCGCTAGCGGAAGTACAAGTGGAAATAAAGTACTAAACTTGTATTTTAACGATTCGTCTCTTCCTGCGGGAACATATATAGGTTATTTGCCGATACACATATATCAAGATAATGAAGCAGGCAGTTATCTGAATTTTAATTTTAATTTAACTGTTACACAATAGTTAAATACAAAAGGGCGGCCGCGAAGCGGCCGCCCTTTTGTATTGTATATAAAGTTATTTAGCTTGAGCGAGAATTCTTTTGAATGTTTCTGGATTTGTCTGGGCAAGAGTTGAAAGTATTTTTCTGTCGATTTCAATATTCTTTTTCTTCATTGCGCCGATGAACTTGCTGTATGTTGAACCATTTTCTCTCAAAATTGCGTTGATTCTAACATTCCACAATCTTCTAAAATCTCCTTTTTTGTCTCTTCTGTGCGCGAAAGCATTTGCTCCGGCATGCATAATCGCTTCAATAGCCGAAGCTTCCTTGCTTCTTCTGTTCAAACGAAAGCCTTTGACCTGTTTAAGGACATTTCTTCTTGTTTTTGTTTTTAGTACGCCTCTCTTAACTCTTGTCATTGTATTTTGGTATTAGTCTTTTAAAATGAAACTTATTTAAACATTCCTCCGAGGAATCTTGATTTTGCCTTGTTGCTGAAATGAATCTTCATCGCTCTCTTTTTATTCTGCTTCTGACTTCCGCTTTCTTTTGCATTGAAATGGTTCTGGCCGGCTTTTCTGCCGATGATTTTTCCATTTTTGGTTACTTTCAATCTTTTCGTATATGATTTGTTTGTTTTTGTCGACATATATTTATATTATTTATATTTTCTGAATTATTTTTTTGCCTTTTCTATGGTTATTGTCAGTCCTTTCGGTCCTCTTTGCGGAGCTTCGGCGACTTTGTATTCTTCCGTAATAAGTTTCAAAAGTCTTTCCAATCTTTCATTGAGGAAATTTTTATCTAAGTATTTCGCTCTTCCTGAAAGAAATAGGAGAAGTCTCACTCTATGGCCTTCCGAGAGCCACTCTGAAGCTTTTGCAGCTTTCATGATGAGATCGTGCTCGTCCGTCGCTATTTTGACCTGAATACTCTTTATATCTATGTTTTGAATCTTAGATTTTGAGTCTTTCTGTTTCTTCTTTTCAGTGTACTGAAATTTACCATAATCCATTATTTTTGCAATAGGAGGAACGGCATTTGGCGATATTTCTATCAAGTCCAGACCCATTTCTTCCGCTTTTTTCAAGGCATCACTTGCAGATAATATTCCGAGATTCTGTCCATCTTCCGTGATGACGCGAAGCTCGGGGACTCTTATTTGATGATTTATTCTGACTCTTATATTCAAAGTATTGTATTTTAAATAATTTACCCGATTAAACTTTTCATTTAGCCTAATTTAAACTTAATATATAGAAACCATGATAACAAATATTTATGTTAACTGACTTTCTTACAAAAGTTTGACGGGTGATTATGAAAGCTATTTATAGCATATTTTCCTTTTCATGGCAACAGATTATTTCAGAGAATATGAAGCAGATTGAGCCGAGAATTATTCCGGCAATGACATCTGAAGTCCAGTGCACTGAAAGATAAATCCTGCTGAAAGCTACGAGCGGAAATACTATTGAAGTCGTCCAGATGAATATTGTTTTTGAAAAACTTTTTTTCATGTTTGGAGCCAGCAATAATATTGAAGACAGAAGGAAAACTGTAGCTATGGTGGCATGATCGCTTGGAAAACTAAAACCCTGTTCTACAAGATGTATGCTTTCCGGGCGAATTCTTTGCACGAAAAATTTTACTGTTTCCGGAAGTAGGATTCCTAAAGAGGTCGCGACTGTGAAAATATAAAAATAAAATTTATCCTTTAAAAACAGGAATAATCCAAAAATCAGGAAAATTGCGAACCCTTCGTACGGATTGCATACTTTTGTAATTGAAAGCATCAAATCTGAAATGGAAGGGGACTGATGATTTGCGAAAAAGTTTCTAATGACAATATCCAGATGAAGGACAAAGTAATTTGCATTTGCGACGAGAAAAGCGATTGTCAGAAATAACAGTATCAATATGCTCAAAATGATTGCTTTGGTTTTTGTTTTCATTGCATTTTATTTTAGCATATAAAATTTAAAGAAACATGACAAAGAAAAACCCGGAAGCAAAAACTTCTGGGTTTTTAATTTTCTCTGAGCTTTCCTATCTGCGCCAGTGCCTGTACTGTCCGTAATTTCTCACAGTATATCTGCAATTATGAATATAATGCGGATAACTGTTGTAATAGTAATTTTCGGGCAAGTACACGGGCGCCTGTTCCTCGACAATCACACTATTTTCATTTTCATAAGCGCTGTCGGGGACAACGAGAAGAAAAGAACATCCTGTCGCCAAAAAGGCTAAGACAAACGCAAACAAGAGAAACATTATTTTTTTCATGTTTTTCCCTCCTTTTTTTGAACTTTGTATTTCTGAATATAAGAGTATAGGAAGGGGAAATGGTTGTCAATCTGAATATTAATACATTTTAAAAACCACCTAAAAAGGTGGTTTTTAAAATGTGGAGATGGGCGGAATCGAACCGCCGTGCAAATGATTGTTCCAAATATTTCTACAAAGTATAGTTGATTTTATTTGTCTTGCGACAATTTAAGATTATAAACTTTAAAAAAACAAAATATTTATAATCCGATTCCCTTATTTCATTTTGTGGCGAGAAAACACAAAATATATTCTGAAAATATTGCACCTCAGCACCACCGCTCAGATTCAGTGGGTGAAATGTCGCTTAGGCTAAAGCGTAAGCGAAAGTAGGAGTTGCCGCCATAAATGGTGAAACAATACTTGCTACTTTTGATGAAATGTTTTTAGCATTTACATTTTCCTTGATAGATTTAAGAGTTCACAAGGTTGCTCTACTTTGCATATGAGAAACGGGACCAATTGTCTAGGCCGATCATCCCCAATTTTTTCCTATTAGAAAAAAGGTGCCTAAGATATTTTATTTCTCTAAAGAGAAATAAAATTCGTGGCCATTAACTATTTTTCAATGTTCTATCTATTTCTCTATCAGATTCGCGCTTCTTAATTGATTCGCGTTTATCTGATTTCTTTTTTCCTTTTGCAAGACCAAGTTCTACCTTAATCTTGTGGCCCATATTATACACTGAAAGTGCTACTATTGTCAAACCAAGTTTCTCTTTTCCGGCGAGATATTCAAGTTCTTTTTTTGTAAGTAGTAATTTGCGGTTTCGTCTTTCATCATAATCTTTTGGCGTGTTTTTTGGCTGAAGAGAAACTATCGTCGAGCCAATTAGAAATGCTTCTCCGCCACGAATGACAGCGTAGGCGCCATCTAAAGTCATTCTTCCAGCGCGCACAGCCTTTACCTCAATTCCGAGCAGTTGAATTCCAGCCGTGATTTTTTCAAGGATTTCATAATTGAAATATGCTTTTCTATTTTCAGCGAATTTGGCTGACATAGCACCATATTAGCAGATATTTTAGAAATCTGAAATCTGTGTTATATTACACTATCTATGGATATATTAAACAACAAAAAAACGCCAAATAAGAAGGCCCCAAATAATAAAAATAAAAATCAGTCGCCAAAAAACGCTCCGATGAATTTGTTTTCGAAGATAACAAATGCAATTTTAATAATTATTTTTGTTTCTATTTTATACTCGCTAATTTTTACTGGAGGAAGCAAACCACAACAGATTTCAATTTCACAGCTCGCAAATGATGTTTCAACCGGACTTGTAAAAAGTATTGATGTACAAGGTGATGATTTAACGATTACTTATAATGCAACTGGAACTGCGACAAGTTCTGCAAGTACGACAGCTGCTGAGCCAATAACAAAAACTACCAAGAAAGAAGAAGGAGTTGCTTTGACCCAAACACTTTTTAATTACAAAGTTCCAGAAGATGCACTTTCAAAAGTAAATATAACAATCGAAAGTGATACAGGTTTTAGCTATTGGTTTATGAATCTTGCGCCATTTTTGATACCGCTGATTTTTATCGGAATATTTATTTGGATAATCATGAGACAAATGCGAGGAACAGGAGTTCAGGCAATGTCTTTCGGGCAATCGAAAGCAAGGATAATTTTGCCAACAGATAAAAAACAAAGAATAACTTTTGCCGATGTTGCAGGTGCGAAAGAAGCGAAGGAAGAGCTGACGGAAGTTGTGGACTTTTTGAAAAATCCGAAAAAGTTTCTTGATATCGGAGCGAAGATTCCGAAGGGAATACTTTTGATGGGTGCGCCAGGAACAGGAAAAACTTTGCTCGCAAGAGCTGTCGCCGGAGAAGCCGGAGTCGCATTTTTCTCAATTTCAGGTTCTGAATTTGTAGAAATGTTTGTCGGCGTCGGCGCAAGCCGAGTCCGAGATTTATTCAAGATGGCAAAAAATACTGCACCAGCTATTATTTTTATTGATGAAATTGATGCAGTCGGACGAGTTCGTGGCGGCGGAATGGGCGGAGGAAATGATGAAAGAGAACAGACTTTAAACCAAATTCTTGTTGAAATGGACGGCTTTGAACCGAATGAAAAAGTTATTGTCATGGCCGCAACAAACAGACCGGATGTTCTTGATCCTGCACTTTTGAGACCGGGAAGATTCGACAGAAGAGTTGTTATAGATTTGCCCGACAGAGATGATAGAGAAGCGATTTTGAAAGTGCATTCAAAAGAAAAACCATTTGCGGAAGATGTAAATTTGAGAACTATTGCCGAGCGAACGCCGGGATTTTCTGGAGCGGATTTATATTCTCTCATGAACGAAGGCGCGATTCTTGCAGCTCGAGAGGGAAGACAAAAAGTTTCTCAATTTGATTTGATCCGTTCAATCGAAAAAGTTTTGATGGGGCCTGAAAGAAAAAGTCATATCCTTTCAACAAAAGAAAAAGAAATTACCGCATATCACGAAGCAGGACACGCGCTTGTTTCATCAGTTCTTCCATTCGCAGATCCAGTTCATAAGATTTCAATTATTGCTCGCGGACGCGCCGGCGGATACACTTTGCATTTGCCTTTTGAAGACAAGAAATTACAGTCGAAAAAAGAATTTATGGATGATATTGCAGTCTCGCTCGGAGGATATGTCACGGAGAAAATGGTTTTCGGAGACATTACAACTGGTCCATCAAATGACTTGCAAGTTTCAACGGCTCTCGCACGAGATATGGTTACGAAATATGGAATGTCAGAAAAAATGGGACCGATTGCACTTGAAGGCGAAGGCGGAAGAGCGATGTTCGGACGTGGAGTCGATGACAAAGAATATTCTGACAAAGTTAATGCCGAAATTGATGCCGAAGTTTCGGCTATAATGAATGGTAATATGAAAAGAGCTGAAGAAATTGTCAAAGATCACAGAAAAGCTCTTGATGCGATTGCAAAAAGATTGATTGAAAAAGAAACTATTGAAAGGGAAGAATTTGAACAGATACTTTTGGCGAATGGAATAATGCCGAAGAAAAAAGATGAGGTAAAAATTTAAAATACAAAAGGGCGGCCGCGAAAGCGGCCGCCCTTATTTGGTCTAAAGTTTTTATTATCCTTTAGATAATAAAAACATTTAGACATGATTTTTGTGGTACAAAAATCAATTCTGCGGAATCACGTCGCACGAGTCCTGATGGTGCGACGCAATTAAATTTACCTTGCAATTTTTATTGTTCCACTTGCAATTTCAGCTTTAACATCATCATTTGCTGTAGCACTTTTTGACAAAGAATTTAATATCATTTGAGAATTTGTCGCGTTCATAAGCGAAGCTTGTTCATGTAAGATTGAGAAAGGAAACAGCTGATAATCGGCGGAATTTTTATCAAGCAGAATTTTCACGGCAAGACCTTGCGAAGTCGGCCCAGTTGAATTCTGATCGAAAATAAAATTTCCGATTGAATAGAAAATCGGCTTGCCATTGTAAATTTCTATCGGCTCAATGACATGCGGATGCATTCCCACGACAACGTCTGCGCCGGCGTCTATAAATTTATGTGCGACAGTTTGCTGAGCCGGCGTGGAAGTCGGGCTGTATTCAACTCCCCAATGAGGATAAACAATTAAAAATGAAACCTGGCTTCGCAAATTTTTAATTGTTGAAATAACATTGTCCAAACCTTGATATGAAAATTCGTTGTAAGCTACAAAGCCGATTTTTTCTCCGTTAATTTCTTGCACGTAAGGATGAATGTCAATATTTGAAGGATCGCCGAAATAATTTAATCCGGCAAGTGTGATTGAAGTCGTGGATTGCGCCAAGCCAGCTTCTCCGAAATTTAATGAATGATTGTTCGCTTGTCCGAGAAGTGTGAAGCCGAGATTTTTTAAAACGGGAAGCATAAGAGGGTCAAAAGTGAATTCAAGTGGAGCATTTTGCACGTCGAGTGTTTTTGAATCAAATGAAGAAAAAATTCCTTCGGCATTTGCAACGACGATATCATTGCCTGCAATAAAATTTTTTATATTTTCAAATGGATATTCTTGGCCGTTTGCGTTTATTTTTGCGCGTACTTGTCTGTCGAGCATCATGTCGCCGAAAAGCAAAATTTTTGTCTGTTTAATATTCGAGGCTGGAACAAATGACACATCAGCAGAAGCGATTTGCGTTTGATTACATTGAATCACAAAAAAACCGAGTGCTAGCGTGAAAAATAAGCTGAATAAATTAAAAACAATGAATTGACTGCGTTTGATTGGTCCGTTAAATAATTCTAAGGAGTTTGTTTTTTTTGAAACCTTGCAAAACGAATAAGCCGATTCAATTTTTTCCATTGTCCAGTTGTACTCTAGGAGTTCGTCTCTGATTGATTCAAATGAATACCCGCGTTTTAATTTTTCGCTGATATAAATTATAAGTTGTCTGTTGTCCATGAAGTGGGGAATTAGATGTTATCTCAGTTGCTATTTTAGCTTTAATTTTGAAGGAGAGCAACAATTTTTATTGTAGTCACAGATAATTTTCTGCTGAAAATTTGCGTGAGCTTTGCACTTGATTTTCTAACTCACTTCGTTCATAAAAAAAACTACGCCCCGCCTCGCGCCGCCGCGCTCCGGCTCGTACAGTGTAGCCCATTATTTAATTGTCTAGATTCGGCTATTACATAGCCAGGTATTTTTCAATCTCATTTCGCTATGCTCATTCGATAATGAAAAATCTTTCGAATCTAGGACGCGAGCAAAGCAGTTTGCTCGCTCGGGCGTACAAATAAAAATTACTCAGGAATTCCTGAGTAATTTTTTATTATTTGCGATGTAGTCACGCATAATTTTCTGCTGAAAATTTCGCTTCCGTCTCGTACATGTAGCCCACAACTTTTGCTTTTCGTGAACTCAAAGCAAAGTCGCAGGCCCCGACTCCTTCGCTTCGCTCAGTCCGTCTCGTACATCGCAAGAGAAAACCACCATGGGAAAGTGGTGGTTTTCAATTACTTGCGATGTACGCCCGCCTAGATTCGAACTAGGGACCCCGAAGGTATAAGCTTCGTGCTCTAACCAGCTGAGCTACGGGCGTATGTATGAGATATTATCGCAAAAAATGGCTTTTAGCAATTATCAGCGACGTAGAGCGAGAGAAATTAAAAGTAATCTTTTAATTTCTGAGCCGAGGAGTCTGATATAAGAGCGAAGCTGCTTCTATTCAAAATGTATTTCGTCTATTTTTCTATGAGAAAGTTTTTCGTTTATAAGAGGGAATTTTGAAAGAGTTTCATCTTGTGACAAAAGATATTCTGCTTCGGCGCGAGCTGCTTCTACCATTTTTAAATTTCTTATTGCTTCCATACCGATATCTGAGATGCCCCATTGTTTATTTCCAGAAAGTTCGCCTGGGCCACGAAGTTTCAAATCAAATTCGGCAAGTTCAAAACCATTTGAAGAATTTTTGAATGCTTTGAGTCTAAGCAGAGTTTTTTCAGTTTTTGTTTCCGCAAAAACATAGCAGTAAGCCTGGTGATTGCTTCTGATGACGCGTCCGCGAAGCTGGTGAAGCTGGGCGAGTCCAAATCTTTCCGCTCCTTCAATAATTATCACAGTTGCATTCGGAACATTTACTCCGACTTCGACGACAGATGTTGCAACAAGAATTTTTATTTTTCCAGACTTGAAATCATTCATAACATCTTCTTTTTCGCCTTGCAACATTTTGGAATGAAGAATTCCAATTTCACAATTTTGAAAAACATCTCGCTTTAATCTTTCAGCTTCTTCTTTTACGGATTTTGCAATTACAGCTTGTTCCTTTGCCGGATCAGGTTCATTTATTCTTGGACAAATCACATAAAGTTGTCTGCCTTCTGCCAGTAAAGTCTTTATTTTTGTATAAGTGTTTTCTCTTTCGCCTGGCAAAACAATTTCAGTGATAATTGGTTTTCTTCCGAGTGGCATCTGATCAAGCAGTGTTAAATCCAAATCGCCATAAATTGTCAGTGCTAAAGTGCGGGGAATCGGAGTTGCCGTCATGCTCAAAAGATGCGGATTCATCCCTTCTTTTCTAGTTATTTTTTGTCTTTGTGCAGTTCCAAATCTGTGCTGCTCATCGATGATAGAATATGCCAAATGTTTGAATTTTACTGACTTTGAAATAAGAGCGTGAGTTCCAATAAGTATAGGAATTTCGCCGTTCGCTACCCATTTTAAAAGCTGGGTTTTGGAAATTTTGGTCCATTGTTTTGGATTTGTTTTTGAAGGAAATTTTCTGCATTCTTTTCCGGTGATGAGTCCAACATTTATTTTTAAGTAAGTAAAATATTCTATGAAAGATTCAAAATGCTGTTTTGCCAGAATTTCAGTCGGTGCCATATAAGCGACTTGAAGATTTCCGAAATTTTGACCTTTTGGTTTTGAAGTGATGACGGAATATACTGTTGCCGCTGCGACTGCTGTTTTTCCTGAACCGACATCTCCTTCAAGCAAACGCGACATTGCATGTCCGCTTCTGAAATCATTCATAATTTGTTCGATGGCTTTATTCTGCGCTTCTGTCGGTGCGAATGGAAATCTTTCAACGAACTGCGCGATATTTTTCGGAGTTTTTTCAATTACATACGATGGATTTTTATTCCAAAGTATTTTTTCTCTTTTTTTCTGCAATTGAATGAAAAAAACTTCCTCAAATGCGAATCTTTTTCTTGCAGAAAACGCGTGATCTTGTTTTTGCGGAGTGTGAATCCAGACAAGCGCGGTTTTTAAAGTCGGAAGATTGTAGGTTGTCAGAATATATTCAGGAATCGGATCTTTTATATTGTCCAAAATTCCAGAACTGAAAATTTTTTGTATCGCATGATAAAACCAGTTTGAAGTAATGCCTTTGCTTTCAGGATAAACAGGATAAAGAGAATGAGCCTCGCCGTGTTCTCCGAAAAGAGAATCGCCGACGCCGATCGGTAGCTTTACAATCGTTTCTATTTTTGGATTTGATAAATAAAGTTCGCCGCGTCTGTCAGAAACTTTTCCATCGGCACGGACAAAAGCTCCTTCATGAATCATTTTTGCAATGTACGGCTGGTGGAACCAAACAGCTTTTATTTTTCCGGATTCATCTTCAATCCAAGCTTCGGACATCGGAATTTTACTTTTGAAACCTTTGCTTGTTTTAAGTTTCGTGATTTTTCCAAAGATTACGGCGCTTTCTCCTTCCGCAAGGCTGCCGATATTTTTTTTCTCGGAAGTGTCGCCATATCTGACGGGGAAATGATAAAGCAAATCGCCCACGGTTTTAATACCGAGCTTTTTCAAGGCTATTTTCTGCGATTCCTGCAGGCGGAAATTGCTTTCAATTGGCGAATTTAAATCCATAGAAGTATTGTAGCAAAAATAGGCGGAATTTTCGCGGAGCGAAAATTCCGCTTTTATTTTAATCCATGTTATAATATTTCTATTAATAAATAATTTATTTAATTATGGCTTTAACCACATTGGATATAATCTTGAGAATGTCGACGGCTATAGGTCTCGGCATGGTTCTGGGTCTTGAAAGAACTCTCGCGGGAAAAACCGCTGGAATGAGAACTTACAGCATGATTACTTTGGGTTCGACTATTTTTATTCTTATTTCTGAAGTAGTAATTTCTACATTAAGCAGCGCTTTGATAGCAAGTCCGCTTGCGGTTGCCACTTCGGTAGTAAGCGGTATCGGTTTTATCGGAGCTGGTTTGATTATTTTTCAGGGAAATAAAATCAGCGGTCTTACGACAGCAGCAGGGCTTTGGGTTGCAGCCGGAGTAGGAATGGCTTGCGGCTTCGGCCTTTATACTTTGGCGACAATAGCGACGATTGGCGCTATGATAATCTTTACTATAATGTGGTTTATTGAAGATATTTTGAAAAAATATTCTTATAGTTTGGAAAAAAGCAGAATTAAAGTTCATGAAAAACTTTCAGAGCTTGATTCCAGTGAAAAAAATGAATAAAAAATAAAAAAACCGCTTCAAGCGGTTTTTTTATTTTAATTTTTTTATGAGAGTATTGAATTTTTCTCCGCGATCGAATTCATTTTTAAATTTTTCAAAGCTTTTTGAGGCGGGGGAGAAAAGCAGTGTCGATTTGCCTTTCAGTTTTTTTATTTTTTCAAAAGCGGATACGACGCACTCTTCTAAAGTATTTTTGACGGATATTTTTGAAATGTCAGCCAATTTTTCCAATTCGATAAGCATTTTTTTTGTTGCGCTGCCTTCAAGCAGAATAATATTTTTAAGTGAAATATAATTTGCCAAAGTTTTTGCCCAATCTTTATATTCAAGTCCGGCATCGGTTCCGCCAGCAATCAGAATGCAATTTTCAGAGCCAAAACGCTCGATTGCTGCCATTCCACCTTCCGGTGAAGTTGCTGAAGTATCGTTTATTATCTTCGTATTTTTGAAATTTGCCACAATTTCTTGTCTGTATTTTACTTGTGGAATTGTTTTGATTCTTTTTTGAATGTCAGAAAATTTTTCTTCGGAAAGATAAGCGGCTAAAACAGATGAAAGTAAATTTGCGACGTTATGCTTGCCCCAAATACTTTCAAAATTTTTTATTTCTAGAATTTTTTCTGGTGTTTTTGTTTTGGTCTGCAAGAAAATACTTTTATCTTGATAATAAATTCCATTAATATTTTTCGGCAGTTTGTTCATCGAAAAAAACCAGATTTCAGCTTTTGGATTTTGTTTCAGAAAAAAATTTGTCCATTCATTATCAAAATTTAAAATTAATTTATTATTTTTTGTCTGATTCTTAAAAATATTTGCTTTTGCCAGTGCATAATTTTCCAAAGTACCGTGGCGATTCAGATGATCGACAAAAATATTCGTGATGAGCGCAATACACGGAACGGAATCGAATCTTTCAAGTTGAAAAGAGGGAATTTCGTTCACGACAATCTTGTATTTTTTGTTTTTTGTTTTCGGAAGTATTTCGAGTGGCGGTTGAGTTGAGGAATTTCCTGCGATTATCGATTTTCCCCCAATCAGATGTGCAGTCCAATTCGTCACGGTAGTTTTTCCTCTCGTTCCTGTAATTGCGATTATCGGTTTTGGACAATTTTCGTAAAATATTCTGGCTTCATTATAAATCGGCTTGCCGAGTTTTTCTGCAAGCAAAACAAGCGGATTATTTTTGGGAACAGCTTGATTTATTACAACAATATCCGCGTCGACAATGTTTTTTTCATCGCAATTTTCAAAAAAATAATTTACTTTGCCTTTTATTTTTTTTATTGAATCTTTAAAAAATTCTTTCGGTTTTGAATCTGTAATTGAAAGTTTTGCACCCTGTTTCAGAAGCCAATTTGCCGTGGCGACTCCTCCTCCAAGAATTCCAAGTCCGATAAGCAAAACTTTTTTATTTTTAAATTCGCTTTTCATATAAAAAATTTCGTCGCTAAAAAACTGTTATAAATTAAGCATATCATGTATACTCATCTTGGCGGAGAGGGCGGGATTCGAACCCGCGGAACCTTTTAACGGGTTCACTTCTTTAGCAAAGAAGCACATTAGACCACTCTGACACCTCTCCAAATCTAGCTGACTTTCAAAAGATTAACATATTTTTTCGTATTATTCTAGTTATTTATTGCACCTATTTATAAGCAGCAAGCGTATTAACCTGTGAGCAAATATGAGGTGACTTCCTAACCCATATTTTATTATCAGATTAATTAATTGCGAACCGGTCGGATTGTGAAAAATCTGGCCGGACAAGCAAAAACAAAAAATATGAAGAATAAAATTTTAGCAAGCGTAGTAGCTTTATCAGCGGTAATTGGTTTGGCTTTTGCAGGATCAGTTTCTGCAGCGAGTGCTCCACAAAATTGGGGAGGACAAAGAGGTGCAGGACAAGGTCAATTTACAAAAGGTGCAAGACCAGAGATGCCGGGAGTTTTTGGAACAGTTTCTACAATCAGCGGAACAACTCTTACGGTAACAAGCAAAGGTTTTGGATCAAGCACTGTTGCAACAACTTATACAGTTGATGCAAGCAATGCAACTGTTATGGATAAAGGCGCAACAAGCACATTATCATCAATCGCAGTTGGAAATTCTATAATGGTTTCAGGAACAGTCAGCGGAACTTCAGTCACAGCGACAAAAATAAATGTCGGAATGGGCAATATAGGTTTTGGCGGAGCAGGAATGGGTGGAAGAAATGCTTCATCAACCGCAAATAGAATTCCTAGAAATGCATCATCAACAAATATGATGGTAGGAAACGGACAGCCGATAGTCGGAGGAACAGTTTCTGCAATCAGTGGAACGACAATCACAATTACAAATAAAGGAAACATAACTTACACGATTGATGCTTCAAGAGCAACAGTCGCGAAAGGAAATAGTTCATCATCAGTTTCAAATATTGCAATCGGAGATTCAGTTTTGGTTCAGGGAACTATAAACGGAACATCAGTGACGGCAACAACCATCACGGATCAAGCTCCAGCAAAAGCAACAAATAGCAAACCATCAATCGGAGGATTTTTTGGAGGAATTGGAAACTTTTTCTCAAAACTATTCGGTTTCTAAATTTATAAACTAATATAATAAAATAAAAAGGGTTTTCGCAAAGCGAAAACCCTTTTTATTTTGCGAAAAAGCTAGTAATTACAACGTTTTTTTTATTTTTTTAAAAAACGTATATTTTTTCTA
>PLOL01000002.1 GCA_003142075.1 Patescibacteria group bacterium
TCTCAGTTCCAGTGTGGCTGATCATCCTCTCAGACCAGCTAACCATCATAACCTTGGTAGGCCATTACCCTACCAACTAGCTGATACCGAATAGGCCAATCCAAAAGCGATAAATCTTTACCGTACGAAAACTTTAAACACAAAAATATTTTTAAAATTTCTGTTCAAAGTTTTCGCACGGGCCATCAAGTATTACCTTGTCTTTCGACAAGCTATTCCTGACTCTTGGGTTTGTTACCTATTTTATACTATCTCGTCTGCCGGTTACCTTGCGGTCCCCTTGACTTGCATGCCCTATCCACGCCGCCAGCGTTCATCCTGAGCTAGGATCAAACTCTAAAATAAAATAATTTTAAAAAAATTATTCTTCGGAGACGGAACAAAAGAAAAAACAATATTATTTACCCGAAGAAAATTTTTAAATTTTGACGGGTTTATTTTTCTTTTCATCTCTCTTTTAGAGGCCTGTTATTTATTGATGCATTATTAAACATAATAGACGAAACAGACTCTGAGTCGCCAGGGTCGCCCGGCGATTTGATCTAGACTCGCACATTCTCTTATGTACCACCCTCATGTTAAGAGGTGATACTATTTCTTAAATCTTGTACTATTTTGTTATCAACGAACTAAAAACTGCCTTTTAAGACAGCTTCAGTATTATACGCACACCAAGGAGAAAGTCAAGGAAAATAGCCATTAAAATGACAAAGTTCTCGACAGGTTATCCCCATGTTAATTTTAGCCTTATTTTTCAGGAGTTTTTAATAAAAATAGGGCGGCCGCGAAGCGGCCGCCCTATTTTTATTTTATTTATTTCTTAGCTTTACCTGCCGCTAATTTTTTAGCCAAAGCATTTTGTTGCCACTTCTCTACCGTGACGAGCAAGTTTGAACCAATGAAAATTGATGAATATGTTCCGAAGAAAATACCAACAAGCAAAGTCAAAGAGAAATTCCTTGTTGCGACTGGACCAACAAGATACACAACCAAAATCGCAAGCAACGTGCTGACAGACGTGTTGATTGATCTGACGAATGTTTGTGAAATTGAAGCACCAACAATTTCTTCAAAAGTTTTTGGATTTTTGATTCCATTATTATTTCTCAAATTTTCTCTGACTCTATCAAAAACAACAATTGTGTCATGAATTGAGAAACCGAGAATGACGAGAATTGCGGTGACGAACAAAGTGTCCACTTGATAGCCGTGATAGAAATGATTCAAGATTGCAAATGCTCCGGTCGGAATTATTATGTCGTGGCAAAGTGCGACGATTGAAATGACTCCGTATTTCCATGAAGCTACTGGCTTAGAAACTTTTCTGAAAGCAAAAGTCAAAAACAAAACGATACAAAGAATGACCAAAATAATTGCAATCATGGATTTTGTCGCAGCTTCTTGTCCGAGAGTTGGACCGACTGAATTGAATTGTTTTATTTCGACTGGGTTTGCAACATTTGCCGAAAGTGCAGCTGTAAGTTCTGATCTTTCTTCATCAGTCAAAGTTCTCAAATCTAAAGTGTATTCATTTGTGCCTGTTGGAAGCAAAGTATAAGCGCCTTTTATTGATGGAGTGAAATTCAAATTGTCGATTTCTGATTGGACGACATCTATGCTTGGTCTTGAAACCGAGTAAGAAAATTCGACTGAAGTTCCTCCTTTGAAATCTATTCCGAAAGTCAAACCCCAAAAAACCAAAGCTGAAAGCGCCGTGAGTACAAGTATGATTGAGAATGTGTAAAATATTCTTCTGTGTTTTACTATAAACATATTATTTTTTGTTGTTATTTACCTCGGTCTGACTAAGAGAAGGATTTTTAATGCTTCCGCCAAATAGGAAGGTTAAGAAACGACCTGCTTTATCGTGTTTAATTGCTAAAAGCAATGTTCTTGTGGCAACAACTGCCGTGAACATTGAAACTGCAACTCCAATAAAGAATACAAGTGCAAAACCTTTCACAACCGATGTGCTTGAAAATGCGTAAAGTATCACAGCTGTAATCATACTTGAAATATTGCTGTCGCGGATTGAAGTCCAAGCTCTCTTGAAACCTTCATTGATGGCATCGCCAAGTTCTCTTCCTCTTTTCAATTCTTCTTTCATTCTTTCAAAAATAAGAATGTTCGCGTCCACAGCCATACCCACGGACAGTACGAAACCTGCAATGCCTGCGGCCGTCAAAGTAACCGGAATAACTTTATATAATGCCAAGTTGATGACTGTATAAATCGCGAGAGCAATAACTGCAAGCAATCCCGGCAATCTGTAAATCAAAATCAGAAATATTGCGATAATTAGAAAAGCAATAATTCCAGCTTTCATGGAAGCTGCAACTGCATCATGACCCAAAGATGCACCAATGGTTTGAGTTGAAATAAGAACTATTGGAACGGGCAAAGCACCAAGATTCAAATCATCGACAAGCTGTTTTGCTTCTTTTGTTCCAGCACTTCCGGTAAAACCTCCGGAAATTTCAGCATTTCCTCCAGTGATTTCTTCTTTTATATTAGGCATGGAAACCAAGTTTCCATCCAAGAAAATTGCAAGCTGTTTGCCGACATTCTGTCCGGTAATCTGCGCGAATAAATCGCTTCCCTGCGAATTGAATTGCAAAGAAACCATCGCTGCTCCAGAAGTCTGGTCGAATTCCAAAGATGATTGCTGTAAATATTTTCCTGTAAGACCTGTGTAGGTGAAATACTGATTCATGACAGCTTGCTTTTCATCTGTCGTGGTTGCATTTGCCAAAGCTGCGTTGATTACATCCGTTGTAGTTGCAACCAATCTGAATTCCAAAGTCGGTGTTTGACCAATCATTGCAACTGCTTGATCGATATCTGTAACTCCCGGAAGATCAACAATCAACTGTTCACTGTCGGCAGAATTTGTAAAGCCGACTTGTTCGACGCGGGCAACCGGTTCGGAAACTCCGAACATATTGACTCTTCTTTCAATGACATCGCGGAGAGTATTCATCGAATCAGAGATTTCGCTTGCAGATGATGTTGAATTTGTCAGATCTGCTTTATAAACCAATTCTGTTCCACCGTTCAAATCAAGGCCGAGCTTAAATTTAAATTGTGATGACGAGGTTTCGCTTGCATAAACAAAATATCCTATTAAACATGCAACAAGAATAAGTATTATTGCCCAAAATCTTCTTTTAATCATAATACAGGCTAGTATAT
>PLOL01000037.1 GCA_003142075.1 Patescibacteria group bacterium
ATCGCGTAAGTCATTTAGACGCGATGCAATTAGCGAAGTCACATCACGCAATCGTCCTATAGGCGTGATGCAATTGCGGAATCACGTCGCGCAAGTCCTTTAAACACGACGCTCCTTATTTCGTATCTTTTATTGCCAAACTAAAATTCAATCCGAAAATCATCAGCAAACCCAAAAGATAAAAAATACTTCCAAGAGGAATAAAGAATATCAATATCGTGGTGACGATTGCAGCGACAACATAAGATAATGGAGTCATTGTTCTGTACAGATTTATAATATTAAGATTTTTATCACTGATATTTTTGAAAAAATAAGTATCGCTCATCACTTCAACCATCGCTGCACCGACTCTTGTCATGAATAATATTATTGCCCAAACAATTACACTATGATTATTTACCAAAGGTATTATTGCAGTGGAAATGCCCATGATCAAAAAACCAACGGTAAGAATTTCTTTTTCTCCGATTTTTTTGTCAGCGAGAAATCCCATGGGAATTTCTATCAAGACAAAAGGTAAAAGCATCACGGAAAATATTAAACCGATAGTCTGCCAGCTGAATCCGATGTATTGATTCAAATATATCGGTGTGTAAACAATCATCCAAGAATAAAATAGTTGCAATAAAAACTCGGAAAAAATTATATTTTTTATATTTTTGTCGCTCTTAACGCTTTTAATAGTTGCTATCACATTGAAAGTTTTGTATTCCGGATCTTTAAAATTCTTCAAATTAGATGAAATGATAAGAATTATCGGTATCATTAGCAAAGCAACTACAAGATATATTCTTTTATATGAAGATTCGCCTACTATTATGCCTGCAAGCCATGGAGACAAAAGCCACGCCAAGTTTATACAAGTAAGATAGATGCCCCTTATGCCGCCAGTTTTTATATCCTCAGAATTATGTTCCACAAAAACATCAAAATTAAAATATATTATCGATGACAGTGCGCCATTAATGACGAAACAAAATAAAACGAGATCTATATTTTTAAAAAAAGCCAATCCTAAAAAATCAAAAAGTAATGCGACCACCAATGTAAGCGTAACTTTATAATTTCCGTATTTTTTCAGCATTTTCGGAATCAGTACCAGAGATATAAGTGTGATAACCGATGCGATCGCATATATGACACCGACGATTCGTTCA
Source organism: Patescibacteria group bacterium (assembly GCA_003142075.1). Taxonomy (GTDB): domain Bacteria; phylum Patescibacteriota; class Minisyncoccia; order Phycocordibacterales; family GWA1-40-21; genus Bog-1340. The sequence goes on from PLOL01000037.1 coordinate 1,161, forward strand.
TTTGTTATGCCGCTCAAAAAGCTCGAGTTTACGTATGCAGGAATTGCGGAACTGAAAGCAAAAATTAAACCCAATATATATAAAATAAATAGTGTTGATTTTCTGAATTTAAATAAATCCTTCATGTTATTTCAATATTACTGGAATAAAAATCGACTTTGAAAAAGCAGGATCTCCAGATGGATTATCATTGCTCAAAACTATAAGCGCGCGGTCCGTGCTTGTTGATTTTTCATATTCAAGCGTCGCCGTAAAATTTACAAAAGTTGTCGTTGCCCAATCCGTTTCGGCTCTTGCCGTCGTGGAAGATATGATATTGCCGTCAGGATCAATAAGTTTGACTGGAAATGTAGCTTCAAAAAACCAATTCCCTTCCGCACTGCCTTCAATTGTTATTGGATTTGATACTTCCTGATTATTAATAATATTATTTATGATGATCGACGTGTCCGAAGCATTCGAAGAATAATTCTGTCCATTGATTGCTACTCCGCTGGCGGTGTCAGTTGCAGAAATATTTTGACTGAAAATCGGCGCATTACTCACTCTTCCCCAATCAAATATGAGCGACAACAGAAAAATTACTATAAGAATTATTATTGTAAATATAACAAATTTTTTCATAGATTTTTAAGGCAGCGGACAGCCCGTACTNNTTCATGGTATTGCTGTCAAAACCTTCCTCTATTGTAGTGCTTCCAATCATCCAGGTCGGATAGCCCTGAATTCCCTGCGCAATGCAAAGATCCGTATTGTCCGGACATTCGACATATTTTATAAATTGAAAAGATGAGCCAAAAATCGCTTTCTGTTCCTGACAATGAGGACACCATGAAGCTCCGTACATTGTTGCTCCTTTAGCTGCCAAACACTGCGCAAAATTATCATAATTACCAGAAGTGTTTGAAACATTTTTGTGACCATTATTTTTTACAACAGCAAACACGATTATCCCGATTGACAAAATAACTGCGATTGCGATTATTATCAAATTTCCTTTATTTATTTTTTTCTCTTTCATTTTATTTTAAATTAATTATTTTTGTTTTTCATCACAACAATCAACAAGCTTGCTCATAATATCTTTCATTGTCATCGGTTTATTCTTATCCTCAGGATTTTCGGCTGGACAAATATGAACAATCTTCAATCTGAGTGCAAAAAACATATTGAACATCTTGTATGCTTCTTCGAAAGTTTCTTTTGCCTCATCCTTTTTATTGTCAGATTGAAGTTTCGTTCCAACTTCAAAAAGTCTCATTGAAGCTGCGAGCAGATGCTTTGAAATACACCATGTCTCTCCTTCCGTCTTATCTATCATTTTTGAAAGCAATTTTGTCCTGATTGTGCGAACTTCGATCAACAAATCATAATATTCTGGCTTCTCTGTCTTTGCACCTGTAAAGAAAAAATGCTCTTCAAGACTAATAAGATTCATTATGGCAATTGCCAAATCTTCTTCTGTTGAAAGATCAAAATTCTTTCCTTTTTTCATTTCGGCGATTCTTTTCACTATTTCCTCATAATTTATTTCTTTATTCATTTTATTAATTAATGTTTTAACTTTATAACTTGCTTTAGTTTATCATAAAAACCAACGAACCCAAAAGTATCATAACGAGCGCAATCCAGATTCTCGCCTGTTTTGTTTCGGCCCTTCTTATGCCATCCATAGTTTCCAAAACAACTTTATTCACCGAAATAGAAAGAGCAATTAACAAAGGAAGAACGAAAACTAAATTGTAATAGATGAGGTAAACAAATCCTGTAAAAATGCTGTTCTGATCGTGCAAAAGTCCAAGAACAAAAAGATATGGACCGCCGGTGCATGGAAATTCAAAAAGTCCGACAACTATGCCGAGTACAAATGATGCCGGCAAAGTCGCTTTTTCAACAAGAACTGCGATTTTGCTATGAGCCATTTTTGGAATTTTGAGTTTGATGGGAAAACTCGGGAAAAATTCATTGATAAGGCCTATCAGACCAAAAAGTATTATTGCGGTTGCACCAATTTTTGGAATCAGATTCGGTATGCTGAAAAAACTCAAAACTTTTAGAACGCCGAGCCCGATCAAAACATAAGTTAAAAATATTCCGAAAATATAAGCCAAGCCAGCCCACACGATGTCTTTTCTTTTTCTGC
>PLOL01000036.1 GCA_003142075.1 Patescibacteria group bacterium
AGATTTGAATGATTTGATTTTTCAGACAGAACAGGGAAAATTTATGGCACTTGCGAGGATGATAAAAGAAAAGCATAAAGCCGGCCAGCCGGTGCTCATCGGTACTGTTTCAATCGAGAAAAATGAATTACTTTCAGAATTTTTGAAAAGAGAGGGAGTTCCTCACAACGTTTTGAATGCAAAGAATCATGAAAAAGAAGGAGAAATAACTGCAGGCGCGGGAAAATTCGGAGCTGTCACCGTTGCCACGAACATGGCCGGAAGAGGAGTCGATATCAAGCTTGGAGGATTTATTTTTGACAAGGAAGAATATGAAAAAGTAAAATCTCTCGGTGGACTTTGTGTTTTTGGAACGGAAAGACATGATGCAAGAAGAGTGGACAATCAGCTTCGAGGAAGAGCCGGCAGACAAGGAGATCCCGGAGAAACCCGCTTTTTCGTTTCGCTCGAAGATTCTTTGATGAGAATTTTTGCAAATGACACTGTCAAGAAAATGATGAATAGATTCGGAATTCCTGAAGACGAGCCGATTGAAAATTCTCTCATAACGAGAGCTCTTGAAAATGCGCAGACAAAAATAGAAGGTTTCAATTTTGATGCAAGAAAAAATGTTTTGGAATACGACGACGTTTTGAATTTCCAAAGAAAAACCGTTTATGAAAGAAGAAGAAAAATTTTGACCGGCGGCATTGAAGCCGTGAAAGAAAAATTATCGGAAATCGCAGTTGATGAAAATTCCCAGAAAATTATTGCGGAAAAAATTATTGCACTCGGAGAAGAAGAATTTTACAGAATTGCAAGAATCATAATGCTTCAGGCTATAGATATGTTCTGGGTGGATCATTTGGAAATGATGGATTATTTGCGTGGCTCGGTAAATCTTCGCGCTTATGGACAAAGGGATCCGCTTGTCGAATATAAAAGAGAAGGACTCGGACTTTTCAAAGAAATGCAATTGGCGATAAATGCGCAAGTATTAAGTCTTTTGCCTCATATTGGAGCCGGTGCCTTTGTTGCCGAAGAAGAAAAAATGAAAGAAACTCAAAAAAATATGAAAGCTGCCGGCGCGGAAGGAAAATCCGACAATGCGCAAATTTCCGCAAAAAAGAAAGACGAAGTCGGAAGAAACGATCCTTGTCCTTGCGGTTCTGGAAAGAAATACAAAAAATGTTGTGGAAAATAAAATGATAAAAATATTAAAAGCAAAAGTCTCCGATTCACAAAAAATAAGAGAATTGGAGAGAAAGATATGGAATGAAGAAGTTGTTAATGAATATGACGCTCCAATGTTTGTAAGATTTGGATATGTTTATGTAGCGAAAGATAATAATAAAATTATAGGTGCTCTGATATCTTATGTTACAAATGAAAATGAGATATATGTTTGTGATTGGGTAGTAGATAATAAATATCGCGGTAAAAAAATTGGTCAAAAGCTTTATGAAAGATTGCTCAAGGATACCAACAAGTCAATAGTTTCTTTTATCGACCCAACAAATAATGCTTCTATAAACGGTCATAAAAAATTTGGCTTCAGAGTGGTAAAGAAAATAAAGAATGCGTATGATTTGAACGAGGGATATAGAATATTTATGAGGTTGGAAAGGTAATTTTATGTCAGATAAAACAAAAGATATACTTATCATAACTGGAATTATTTTAGTCCTTGCGATTTCAGGAAGTTTTTTTGCTTATGATTCTCTTTTTGGAGTTCCAAGCAAAAATGCATCGGCGGAAAATTTTGTCGTGTCGCAGAATCAGACGGAACAAAATGCGATAAATAATTTGAAAACGCAGGATTTTATAAAAAGCGAATGGGGTTTTAAATATGCTTTGAAAAAAACACAAATTGTTCCTGGTTCTTATAAAATTTCAAAAAATATGACAGCTTGGCAACTTGCAATCGCGATGAAAACTCCATATATGAAATGGATTGTGATTCCTGAAGGACTTCGCAAAGAGCAGATTGCGGAAATTCTCGCGAGTAATCTTGGCTGGAGTGATGCGGAGAAAAATGAATGGATTACAAAAGACACCGACACAAACGCCGATTATATGGAAGGAGTTTATTTTCCGGATTCCTATTTGATTCCTTTAAATGATACGCCGGCTGAAGTCGCGCAGATATTTATAAACCAATTTAACGGAAAATTCCAACCTTATCTGACTGAAGCTTTGAAAGAAAATGAAAAATGGACGACTGTTTTGAAAATCGCTTCGATAGTTCAGCGCGAAGCTGGTAGAAAAAGTGATATGCCACTTGTTGCCGGAATAATTTGGAATCGTTTATCATCTGACATGGCGCTTGATATTGATTCGACGATTCAATATATTGATGATGACATCGCGCATTATGGCGTTGTTCCGACTGGTGATCAATTATTAAATTATAAAAGTGCAGGAAGCTGGTGGTCGCCCATAAAAGCAAGCGACACGAGCATAAAATCGGCATATAATACTTATTTGAACAAAGGTCTTCCACCGGCCCCGATTTGCAATCCAGGACTTGATGCGATAAACGCAGTTTTGAATCCCGCAACGACTTCGTGCTTGTATTATTTGCATGATTCAAATGGGCAGATTCATTGCGCCGATACGCTTCCAGAACAGGATCAAAATATTCAAGAATATTTGAAATAAAATTATGAAATACAACAAACTAGTCAGAGACAAAATTCCCGAAAGAATAAAAAACAAAGGGGAAAAAGTTGTATATCACATTGCCGATGATAAATAATATTGGGAAAAGCTGAAAGAAAAATTGTCGGAAGAAGTGAGAGAATTTACAGACAGCGAAACAATCGAAGAAATTGCCGATATTCTTGAAGTGATTGATGCAATCTGCGAATACAAAAAGTTCGGCAAGAAAAATNNAGTTGAGTCGATAAAAAATAAAAAAGTCGAAGAACGTGGAGCTTTTAAAAACAAGATAATTTTAGAAGAGTCATAATTTGCTTGACTCAGACAAATAATAAGTCTAGCATGTAAAAAGAAATATAAAGATCTTTAAAATTCTATATAATTGGAGGCAAAGGTGGACATTGGAGACGACGTAAAGACTGGCTACGATTTTGAGAAAAAAGTTCTCGGTGTTTCAAGTTTAGAAATATCTCCAAAGGTTATATATCTTTTTAGAAGGAGGACAAATTTCAGTAAAGCCGTGAAAATTGTGAAGGATATTCAGCCGACATTGAACTGGGATCCGAAAAATCCTTCGACAGAAATTGCAAGTATTATTTTCAAGACGATAGCTTCTAGTTTGAGCAGACATTCGGCTGGTTTATTTTTTTATTCTGCACTTGGAACGAAACTTGATTACAAATACGGCACGGACTGTTTCTTTTCTCTAATTATGGGAAACAGGGAGTCAATTGTCACGGTTGATTTGACGATGAATAGAAATAAAATTTCAAAAGCCGATGTCATAATATCGGCCGATGATGTAAAGAATGACAATTTTTATGAAATCGCAAAATTAATAAGTAAGGGACTGCTTTCAAAAATGCATTCGAAAATGAATCACAATCGATACATTAAAACAGAAAGCTATGGGAATAAGTATAACTTCAAGGCCAATCCATAAGGATTGGCCTTGTCTTTTTTTAGTGTATAATACGAAAATAGATTTAATGAAATATATGTTTACATTTATGAGTAAAAAAATAAAAGTTGCAGTTCATGATGGAGTATTTCATCCAGATGATGTTTTTAGTATTGCAATTTTATCTTTGTATCTCAAGAAGCCGCTTGAAATATTTAGAACAAGAGATCCAAAAGTTTTGGCGAAAATGGATTATGTTTTAGATGTTGGTAGAAGTTATAATCCTGACGATAAAAAATTTGATCATCATCAAGAAAACTGGAATGAAAAAAGACAAAATGGAATTCCTTATGCAACTTCTGGCTTAGTGTGGAAAGAATTTGGTGAAAAAATCACTGGTTCAAAAGATGTTGCAGATAGAATCGATGAAAAAATCATTCAAACTATTGATGCTGAAGATAATGGAGTAGAAATATGTAAAAGTATTTTTGAAAATGTGAGTCCATATTGCGTGTCGGATTATATTTTTTCTTTCAATCCAACTTGGACAGAGAGAGAAGTCAAACCGCAAAAATCTTTTGAAAGAGCAGTTGAAGAAGCAAAAAAAATATTAAAGAGAGAAATTAAAAAAGCTGAAGATAATATTTTAAGTAAAAAAAAGATACAGGAAATTTACGAAAAAACTTCTGACAAAAGAATTTTGGTTTTAGATGACAACTATTCTTGGAAAAAAACGGTGAAAGATTATCCTGAGCCGCTTTTTGTTATCAAACAAGTCAAAGAAAATAAAAATTGGCATATAAACGCTGTTAATATTGATGGTTCAAGATTTGCAAATAGGATGGATTTTCCAAAAAGCTGGGCTGGAAAAGAAGATGAAGAATTGGAAAAAATAACAGGAATTTCTGACGCAATTTTTTGTCACAACGGCAGATTCATGTGTTCGGCTAAAACAAAAGAAGGCGCAATCGAGCTTGCAAAATTGGCGCTAAGAGACGGCTTAAAATAAAAATAATCTTTGACCCCAGTCAAATAAAATACTTTNNACATTAGACTGTAAATTATGGCATTTATTGATGAACTAAAAATACATATTTCAGCCGGAAGAGGAGGCGACGGAGTAGTCCGTTGGCTTCATGAAAAAGGCATAGACCGAGCTGGTCCTGCCGGAGGAAACGGTGGAAAAGGTGGCGACGTATATTTTCGCGCTATACGCGATATTGCTGTGCTTGCCAGATATAAAAACACAAAAGAATTTACTGCAGAGCCAGGTGAGGCTGGAATGAAAAAAGGAATGCATGGAAAAAATGGTATCGATTTGATAATAGATGTCCCAATCGGTTCAGTCATTACAAATCTTGAAACAAGAGAAAAATTTAATTTAGTCGAGGACGGGAAATTAATAAAAGTTTTAAATGGCGGAAAAGGCGGACTTGGAAATGAATATTTCAAAAGTGCAGTCAACAGATCTCCGGAAGAACAGACAGATGGAAAAGCTGCGGAAGAAGCGGATTTTAATATTGAAGTCGAGCTTGTTGCGGACGCGGGACTTATTGGATTGCCAAATGCGGGAAAATCTTCGCTTATAAATGTTTTGACAAATTCAAAATCAAAAATCGGTGCGTATCAATTTACAACTCTTGAACCTTCGCTTGGCGATATGCATGGATATATTTTGGCTGATATTCCTGGACTCATCGAAGGAGCTTCGGAAGGAAAAGGACTTGGACATAAATTTTTGAGACATATAAAAAGAACGAAAGTTTTGCTACATTGTCTTTCACTTGAAAATGAAGATGTTGTGTCTGCATATAAAGTTATAAGAAAAGAACTTGAAGATTACAGTCCTGAACTCGCAGAAAAAGAAGAAGTTGTAATACTTACAAAAACAGATATGGTGGATGAAAAAACTTTGGAAAAAGCTGAAAAGAAAATTTCAAAGTTAAATAAAAATGTTTTGTCAGCAACGGTGTTGGATGATAAATCAATCAAGCTCTTGAAAGACAATCTAATCA
>PLOL01000005.1 GCA_003142075.1 Patescibacteria group bacterium
GAAGTTGAAGCAGAAAGTGAAAGATATGTAGTTGATGCATTTGAGATGGTTAGATATGTTGCTGTTGAAGATGCTGTAGTTAAATATGAAATTAAAGTCGAAGCCAAACTTGAAGTTGAAATGTAATCTGCAGCAAGCGATGTGGTGGAAATGTAGCCGGCAGGATTTGTGGCAAGATAGAAAAGAGATGAAGATGCTAGAGGAATATATGAAAGCGAAGTTGAAGCAGAAAGTGAAAGATATGTAGTTGATGCATTTGAGATTGTAAGATATGTCGCGGTAGAAGATGCGGTAGTGAGATAACTATTCAAAGTTGATATCAGGGATGAAGTGGAAACATAATCTGCTGCAATTGATGTTGTGGAAAGATATCCAGCGGGATTTGTTGCAAGATAATAAAGTGAAGAGGAAGCCAGAGGGATATATGCAAGAGATGTTGAAGCAATCCATGCAGTGGATAATCCAGTGCTTGTAAGAATCATTCCGCTTGTCCCCGAAGCATTTGTGCCATCAAATAAAGCGTCTCTTATTCTAATATTTCCATTAACATCTAACGCTTGGCTAGGGGCAATTGTATCTATGCCAAGTCTGCCATTTCCTTTTAACATAATACCTTGGGTTTCAGAATTACCAATAAGAATATCCATGGCATCTCCCCCAAAATAATCATGAGCATTTATTCTTCCATAATCATCCGTTGTATCGTATCCAAAATACATTTGTTTTCCATTTGCAGAAGCAGATAGATAAGGATTTGCAGATTTGCTTACTCTTAATAAATCTCCTATTCCCACTCCTGAATATGTGCTGGAACCTACTTGCAAGAGAGTTGATGGAGATGAAGTACCTATACCAACAAAACCTCCATTGTTATTGTATATGCTGCTTCCATTTATGGACCAATCATTTGTACCTGTTGCAAACAATGATGAAGAAGCAAGCGGTATGTAAGTGCTTGATGCATATGCGAAAGTCATGTATGGAGTGAGCGATGAACTTGAAATATATCCGAATGGATTTGAATTCAAGTAATATAAAGATGACGAAGCAAATGGAATATATGCGAGAGATGTACTGGCGGAATTCAAAAGATACAAGCTTGAACTAGCTGCGGGAATATATGCGAGAGACGTTGACGCTGAAAGCGGAATATATGAAAGTGAAGTGCTTGCTGAAAGTTGCAAATATGTGGATGATGCATCGGCAATTTTCAGATATGTGCTTGATGCAGTTGAAGTTGAAATATAGTTTTGGCTGACGGAAGTTGTGGAAAGATATCCGAGCAGTGTGTTTGAAAATGTTGAAGTGGAAATGTAATTTGTGGAAGCGCTTGCAATCGTGAGATATGAAGATGATGCGGCCATCCAGATTGGATCGGTTTCAGTTGCAATATAGCCGTTTGGATTTGTGACAAGATAATAAAGTGAAGATGAAGCCAGAGGAATATATGAAAGAGATGTTGATGCACTATTCAATAAAAATAAAGATGAACTTGCTAAAGGCATATAGGTCGAAGAAGCATAAGCAAAACTAGGATAAATCAATGATGCTGATGTTGTGGAAAGATATGTCAACAAAGTGTTTGAAAAAGTTGATGTGGAAATGTAATTATTCGCAATTGATGTAGTAGAAATATATCCTGCTGGATTTGAAGCGAGATAGTAAAGTGAAGAAGATGCCAGAGAAATATATGAAAGTGAAGTTGAAGCTGAAAGTGGAATGAATGTTGCACTAACCCAAGTTGTCGAAGCGTAAGTTGATGAAGCGTAACCAAATGTCATGTAACTGGAAGTTGCAGTGGCAATTGAAAGATATGTGCTTGATGCAGTTGAAGTTGAAATGTAATTTGCTGCAATTGATGTAGTGGAAATGTAACCGGCTGGGTTTGAATTCAAATAATACAAAGATGAAGATGCAAAAGGAATATATGCAAGTGAAGTGCTGGCGGAATTCAAAAGATATAGGGATGAAGATGCGCTTGGAATAAAGGCAGTTGAAGTTCCTGTGATATAGCCTGCCGGATTTGAAACCAAGTAGTAGAGTGATGAAGATGCAAGTGAGATATATGCAAGCGAAGTGCTTGCCGAAGAAAGCAGATAAGTCGATAATGCGTCGGAAATTTTTAAATAAGTTGATGAAGCTGTTGAAGTCGAAAGATAATTTGCAAATGCTGATGTTGTTGAAAGGTATAAATTCAAAGAATTCAGCGTAGCAAAAGTATTTGAGGCGTAAGTAAAAGTCGGGTATGTATCCTCCAAACTCGTAGAGGATAATTTATCATTAAAAATATTCCAATCCGTCGCAGAAAGATATCCGTCGGACATGCTTGAAGCTTGTAAAATTGTAAGCGGAGATGTCGAAGCACCGGTGCCAGAAAGTGGCCCGTTCGTATAAAATTCGAGTTGAACATCACAATTGGAATCGGTCGGCAAACATCCGGGATTCAAAGTCGCGCCTGGAGGATAAAGTACGGCAGATGCAATTCCTGCAAAAGAAAAAATTGACAGAATAAAGGCAATAAAAATAGTTGTTTTTATATTAAAAAACTTGCAACTTTTTATTCTTTTAGCCATTGGAACTGTCATTTTTTGAATCAAAAAAATGATTACATAAAAACCTATTTTCTTTCCCAAAAACGTCATATAAATTATAACAAATAATAACAGCCGTGCATAGCTTTTTAATGTTGTAAACACCTATATTCTAGGCTACTAAAAATTAATTTCGCCAAAAAATTAATTTTTAGTATTTTTTAAAAAATTTGACTTAAAAAATAAACTTTCTTGACCGCCTTTCGGCGATTTATTTGCGCGACCGATGGGATATTCGGTCACAAATAATTTTCTCGTCGCCTACCACAAGAGTACTCCCATTTTCTAATCGCTTCGCTCAAGAAAATTAGGTTGCTCGAAAATTTTCGCGACCCCGACTCGTCTATTTTTCTTGCTAGAAAAATTTGACTCCGTCTTTCGAATCCCACCGAAAATATCTCCCAGATATTTTCTTCGGTCGCGCAAATAAAAAATACNNGTATTTTTTATTTGCGCGACCGATGGGATTCGAACCCACTACCTCTCCCGTGACAGGGGAGCGCTCTAACCAAATGAGCTACGATCGCATTATTAACAAGCGAAAGAATAACAGAAAAATAATATTTCTACAATCTTTCGCAATGTGTCGACGGGTGGAATCGGCGACGACGTCGCCAGGTACTTTTCCATCTCAATTCGTTCGATAAGGAAAAGTCTTTCGATTCCACCACGAAAGCAGTCAACTGCTTTCTCGTCGACATGACAAAAACTGAAACAGTTTTTGTCATTGTGTCGACGGGTGGAATCGAACCACCGACCTTAGCTTTATGAGTGCTATGCTCTAGCCAACTGAGCTACGTCGACATGTATTTCTATTGTCACAAAAGCCGAATTAATATAACATTTTTTTGAATAAAAACAAATAAAAAATCGCCTACTCAAAGGCGGTTTTTTATTTTTCGTGTTGCGGGGGCCCGATTTGCACGGGCGTCTCAAGGTTATGAGCCTCGCGAATTACTGTTACTCTACCCCGCTAAAATAGATATTACAACAAAAAAATCATATATGCAAACAGGTGAGTAAGCAAAAGTTTTTGCTTACTCAAGACTAATTGAGCTGTTTCGTGTAAGAAGGACTCAAAGCGCACCGCTCATTTTTAATTTTAAAATTCCTATTAAATTATTTCAAACTCTTCAAAAACAGATTTGTATAATCTTACAACTCTTTTCGCTTCTCTTTGTGTAAGTAAAAAATCCGAGCCCTGATGAGCAATCGCATTTCTTATTTTGTGAGCTTCCCAGGCTTCTTCTATATGATTGAAATCGCTTTGTTCCACACTTTTTAATTTTTCACCAACACCTTCTCCAGGCAGATGCAGACTGTCTAAAAGTTCGCTTAAAATTATATCAGCTTCGATTATTGCAAGTTTCCATTTGTTTGGATCATCAGAGTTTATATGATCCTCGACAAGTTTCCATTTTGGATTTTCAATCACGGAATCTTCCGGCTTTGATTCCACTTCGCCGCCTTTCGGAAGGACTCTGCTCATTAATTTTTTTCTTATTTCCTGTTCTCTTATTATATAAACAATAAGCAGGATGAATAAAACTATGGACAAAAAGAAAGCAAAAACTGCGTAGTTCGCAAAAGCATTTATAAGAAAATAAGGGACTGCCTTAAAAAAGACTGACCATTTATTATAAAAATAAGAAGCATGATTGATTGCTTCAACAATAAGACCGAAAACAATCACTCCGCCAATGAATATTTCAAATGCTCCCAATCCGCTAAAAAATGAAGTAGATTCGCTAGATGATGGTTTTTTAAATTCAGCAGACATGTTTACCCGAGAAAATTTTTGCCAATAAAAATTGTTTGTTTCGACTTTATCATACAACTGTATTATATCACAATCGTTAAAATTAAGACTTTAATTATTTAGACAATTTTTAACAAACATTGGCAAAAACTTTAACAGGTGAATTATAACACTTAAATTATTTTTCTCCCAAGAAATCCTTGCTTATGGCAAAAAGCTTGTCTTCCCTTCCATGATCAGCAACAAACTGAATTCCTATCGGCAAATCCTTTTCGCCGATTTTTTTTACTCCAGATGGAACAGAAATTCCAGGAACCCCCGCAAGATTTATCGGCACAGTAAAAATATCTTCAAGATACATTTGCAGAGGATCATCGACTTTCTCGCCGATTTTAAACGCAACATTCGGAGCTGTCGGAGTCGCGATTATATCCACATCCTTAAACGCAACTTTGTAATCTTCTTTAATTATTTCACGAACAATATTCGCTTTGTTGTAATATGCATCGTAATATCCTGATGATAAAACATAAGTTCCGAGAATAATTCTTCTTTTAACTTCCCTGCCAAGTCCGGCTTGCCTTGAAAGAAAATAATCTTCTATTCCGTTTGCGCCGGAAACTCTTTTTCCATATCTCATGCCGTCAAAACGCGCCATATTTGAAGAAACTTCAGCAGGAACGATGACGTAATAAACTGCCAGAGAATATTTTAAATTCGGCAACTTAATGTCTATTATTTCATGGCCAAGTTTTTTCAATTTTTCCAAAGATTCATTGAAATTTTTTACAACATCTGCATCTATTCCGCCGATATTTAAAAAATCTCTCGGCACTCCGATTTTCAATTTCTTTACGGAAAAATTTTCTTCACTTTTTTTGTCGGGTAAAGTTGTGCTGTCCATTTTGTCATTACCTCTGATTGCATTGAAAAGTATTTCGGCATCATCGGCAGTTTTTCCAAATGTTCCGATTTGGTCAAGTGAAGATCCCATGGCCATAACTCCATATCTTGAAACCGCTCCGTATGTCGGCTTGAGTCCAACGATTCCACAAAAACTTGCAGGCTGGCGAATTGAACCTCCAGTATCCGAACCAAGCGCAACAAGAGCTTCGTTTGAAGCAACCGCTGCAGCTGAACCGCCTGAAGAACCTCCGGGAACTCTTTCCAAATCAAATGGATTTTTCGTCGGACCATATGCGGAATTTTCAGTCGAACCTCCCATGGCAAATTCATCCATATTTGTTCTTCCCAGAAAAACGACTCCCTCATTTTTTAATTTTTCAATTACAGTGGCATCATAAGTCGCTTTATAATTTTCTAAAATTTTTGAAGCAGATGTCGCAACTCTTCCTTTTATCAAAATATTATCTTTCACAGCAATCGGAATACCTGTGAGCAAAGTTGCTTTTCCGCTTTTTAATATTTGGTCGGCAACTTTTGCCTGATCAATAACATCGTCGAAAACTTCAAGATACGCGTGAATATCTTTTTCTGTTTTTTTTATTTGTTCAAGATATTCCTTGGCCAAATCAACGGCAGAATAATCTCCTTTTACAAGAGCTTCGTGCGCTTTTCTGATTGTAAGATTTTTTAAATCAATCGGCATAATTTTATAATATTTTTTTAACTTTCAGATAATCATTCTGTGAATCCGGCATATCGGCAACAATGTCTTTCGTATTTTTTCCGGTCTTTGTAGGATTTTCATCTTCTCTCATGATATTTCTAAGTTCACCGGCAACTTTCTCCTCGCCAACGACAGAAACAACTTCTTTAAGCTGTGCAACGTAACCTAAAATAGGATCAACCTCTTTCAAAAGTTTTTCTTTTTCTTCATTTGTGAGTTCAATTCTTGCAAGCTTGGCAAGTTTTTCGATATCTTTAATTTCTAACATAGAAATAATATAGCATTTTCGAAAGCAAAAGAAAACGGGGCGGTTCGCTCCGCGAACCGCCCCGTTTTCGTCCATTTATATTACTTTATTTTTTCTTTCAATTCCGCGGCATCTTTTTCATCAACAATTCTGAACGTATCTTCGACAGATTTCATTCCAATAGTATCGCCAAACAGAGTCAAATCATCAAGTTGTCTCAACAAAACAATTGAAATGAAAACTGCAGTACCAAAAAATATTTTCAAAATATTCACAAGCATGAAAGAGGCTGGAACAAAATCAAAAGAAATCACAAGTAATATTCCAAGAATGTAAATTATCGCCCACTGGAAAGGAACAAGTGTTTCTTCATAAAGATTCAATGTTTTCTTTCGAAGAAGCTGAAGATCAGAAATGACTTCGAACAAAAATTGCCACGATGCTCCGGCTGCCGGACTGCTGCCAAATTCTTCTTCAGTTATTGAACCCAAAGTATTTGTCGTTCTTGTAATGGTATTCGATGGATTCATGACATGATATGCGGGATTTTTAGTTTCTTTTATTTTTGCATAATGTTCTTTAATAATCACCCTCAATTCATTTTGAATTCGCGGAACCAACCCTGTGACGCGATATAAATAGGAAAAATAGCCGTCGGTCGAAGTGAGCTGGTCATTGATGGCGGAATATCTGTCATTTTGTCTGGTAATAAAAAATCCGATGAAAAGAGTAAAGAAAAATGTCGTGCCGACAATAATGTCTGAGTAGCTTTCAACGGTAAAATTTACATTGAACACGAAAAGCGAATACAATATTACAAAAACGACGACTAATAAAATGTTTGTTATATTTTTTGATTTCATGAAAATATTATATCAGATTAAGATTTCAAAACAATTAAGGGTGGAAAAAGAAAGCAACCGCCATGATAATATATGCCGCCAAAAGCTGAAATCCTTCGAACCAATTGCTTGAACCGTCTTCGATAACGGCATTGACCACGAAAACGGAAAAAACCATCGCGACAAGTTCAAAAGTGCTGAAAACGAGATTCATTTGCGTTTGGAAAAATAAACTCACAAGAACAAGCGCAGGTGCGACAAGTATCGCCATTTGCGTCGCTGAACCAATTGCAACTTGGAGAGCCAAATCCATCTTGCCTTTTACAGCCATAGTAATCGCCGAAG
This sequence comes from Patescibacteria group bacterium, assembly GCA_003142075.1. GTDB lineage: Bacteria > Patescibacteriota > Minisyncoccia > Phycocordibacterales > GWA1-40-21 > Bog-1340. The sequence continues at coordinate 7,415 of PLOL01000005.1, forward strand.
TATGTTCAGCAGCATTTCCGATTATCGCTACAAAAATCACACCGATGAAAAGCTGAGTCCAGCCAAAATTCGTGACAAGCGGCTGAATAACTCCAACTAAGTAATCGCTCATGAATGCAACAACGATTGTGGAGATCAGAAGTATAATTACACTTTTTTTTATGCTCCACTTTGCTTCATTTTTTCCGACATCTTCCGTGTATAAATGTTTATGCGTGTATAATGAAAAAATTAAGCTTGCCAAATAAGAAATAATCATAATGATGGCAACCACGATGCTTAATTTTTCTACGAGTGGCGCATTTGAAGCGCTTGATGTAGTTTGAAGAAAAATCGCCGGGACGACGAGCGCAATAATTGCCAAAAGCAATGTTGAACCGCTGGCTTGCGCTGCAGTCGCATTAAATTTCTGTTCTTTTCTGTTTATTCCGCCAAAAAATATTGCAGAACCCAAAACCAAAAGAAGATTTCCAATAATTGAACCAGTAATTGACGCTTTTACAACATCTATCAAACCCGCTTGTAAAGCTAAAATACCTATAATCAATTCAGTCGCATTTCCAAATGTCGCATTCAGCAAACCGCCGAGAGCCGGGCCGGTATAAACAGAAAGCTCTTCCGTTGCCTCGCCAATATATTTTGCGAGTGGTATAATTGCAACTGCAGAAACAATAAAGATAACTAGCGGTGAAAAATTGTATATGTGTGCGATGACTGCAATCGGCACAAATATAAGCATAGTCTTGAAAATTTTGTCCAGCATTTGATAAAATTTGTTAAATTTTTAATGGACAAATTATATCATAGACAATTTTAAACAAGAAGCCTGAAATTCTCTCCGCAAAAGTCGGATTTATAAATTAAAATAATATTAATCAATCATGGCAAACTTTTTATACGACACAAAATATGGGCAAGAAATACACAGTGCAAAACCTATGTACGAAGTCCGCAATAATCAAGTTTTTAGGACAATATACAATCCCCAAGGAGCAAGCGTTCTGCCGGATTTTAAAATACAAGGCGGAAAAGTTTATACGACAGAGCATCATTCATCAGGAGTGCAGGCGAATCCTTGGTTTCAAATCAAAGGAAATGAAGTTCATAATACGCAGTTTCATCCTGAAGGTATTCAGTCAACAGCGTCATTCCATATGCATTCACTTTAAAAAATATGAATATAAAAATGGGCGGCAAGCTTCGCTTGCCGCCCATTTTTATTCCTTCCAGAATATTTTTTTCCTATATATTGCAAACAAAATCAATCCATTCATGAAAACCAAATATGCTGGAAATAAAAAATTCGCCGGAGTCCAAATTATTATCGCAAAAAAACTTGTCAGAGCACTGAAAACTCCAGTCGAATATGGCGCCTGAGTTTCTGTTTCCGGATATAGCCAAGCTTTTTTCAAAGTTATAATTCCGGCAGAAAAATCGCTGAAAATTGCGAATATTATTGCAACAAGAGGTTGAGAAGTTATCGCCCAAAGTATCAAAGCAAAGATAGAAAAAAATCCGCAAACATAATCAAATTTTTCAATCCTCCAATAAGATTTTTTACTGAAAAGAGAGAAGATGAAAACTAAAAGAGGCGCAAAACCTGCCATAAAAACCGGCAAAACAGCCCATCTGACTCCGCTAGAAATCGCGGCAAAAGTTCCAATAATCGGAGCGATGCTCCACAAAAGCCAAGTGACTTTGTTCGGCTTCGCACGGCCTTTTATCACATCTTTTACATAATAAAAAATTCCAGACAGCTGAACTATCGCACCCAAGATTACAATGTATTTCCACATACTACTCTATGATTTTTTTAAATTTTTTCTCGTCCAATATTTCAACTCCGAGTTTTTTCGCTTTATCAAATTTTGAGCCTGGATTTTCTCCAAAAACAAGATAAGAAGTTTTTGATGATACGGATTCTGAAATATCTCCGCCGAGCGCGCGGATTTTATTTTTCGCTTCATCACGCGATATTCCCGAAAGCGTTCCGGTAATCACGAAAGATTTTCCGGATAATTTTCCAGATTTTTTTCCTTCAATTTTTACAGATTCAATGGTCACCTGTTTCAAAAGTCTGTCGACAAGTTTTTTATTTTCTTTTTCTGAAAACCAATCATAAACAGATTTTCCGACGACATCGCCGACTCCGTTTATTTTCTGCAATTCTTCCACGCCGGTATTCCTCAATTTTTCCAGAGTTCCAAAATTTTTCGCCAAATCTATCGCAGTTTCTTCCCCAACTTGTGGAATCGAAAGCGAAACGATAAATCTGTTCAAAGAAACTTTTCGCGAATTTTCTATTGAAGTCAGGAGATTATCCACGGATTTTTCCGCAAATCTCGGCAAGGAAAGCAAATCGCCTTTTTTCAAAGTGAAAATATCGTCATAGCTTGAAATCAGATTATCATCAAGAAGAACATCCAAAATCCTCGGACCGCAGCCCTCGATATTGAAAGCAATTTTTGAAACAAAATGATAAAATTTCCTTTTTTGCTGTGCGAAAGAATTTTTCGAAACGCATCTCCACGCAGCTTGTCCAGGAATCCTTTCTATTTTTCCGTCGCCTCCGCATGCATCTATTTTTTTTGGAAAAACAAACGGCTTTTCTTTTCCTGTGCGCATTTCTTTCAGGACCTGCACGATTTCCGGAATGACATCGCCGGCTTTCTGTAAAATTACAGTATCGCCGATTCTGATATCCAATCTTTTTATTTCATCCTCGTTATGAAGCGTTGCTCGAGAAACCGTCGAGCCAGCGACAAGCGTCGGCTTCAAGCGTGCGACTGGCGTGATGACACCGGTTCTTCCGACTTGAAAAACAATATCGAGAAGTTCTGTCGTCACTTGCGCTGCGGGAAATTTATAAGCGATTCCCCATCTCGGCGCTTTGCCCGTGTAGCCCAAAGCTTCCTGAATTTTTCTTGAATTTATTTTTAAAACTATTCCGTCGAGTCCGTAATCCAATCCTTCCCTGTTTTTTTCCCAATGTTTATAATATTTTTCCACACTTTCCAAATCGCCAAAAACTTCATGGTTCGGATTTTCTTTGAAACCCAAATCTAAAATAAGTTTCAGTTCTTTGTCTTGGGTATCGGGAAATTCATTTGTTTCTGGTTTGCCACGCTCCGCTCGCAATGACAACTTATCTATATCGTAAATAAAAGTGCTGAGATTTCTTTTGGCGGCGATTTTCGGATCAAGCTGACGGATGGAACCAGCCGCGGCATTCCTGGTATTTGCAAAAAGCTGTTCTCCTTTTTTTTCTCTTTCTTTATTTATTTTCGCCAATTCTTTTTTTGAAAGCCAGCATTCGCCGACTGCAATCACATCCAGAGGTTTTGTAAGAATGAACGGAATGCTTTTTATCGTTTTCAAATTTTCCGTGACGTCCTCGCCGATTTCTCCGTCGCCACGTGTCGCACCTTGGACGAATTTTCCATCTTTGTATTTCAAAATAATTTTCAATCCGTCGATTTTCAGCTCGCAGTCATATTCAAGCTTCTCGCCTTTGAGCGACGGCTCTTTTTCTATCAATCTTTTGACTTTCTCATCCCATTTTTTTAAATCATCAAACGAAAAAACATCATCAAAAGACCATTGCTTCACTTCATGTTTTATTTTTTTAAATTCCGAAAGCGGTTCTCCGCCAACTCTTTGCGAAGGAGATAATGGATTTTTCAGCCCAGGATATTTTTCCTCCATGCCAATAAGCTCCTGCATGAGCGAGTCGTAAGATTCGTCGGTAATATCCGGCTTGTCGAGAACATGATAAAGATACCTGTAATGATCTATCGTCTTTGCAAGATTTTCGTATCTTTCTTTTATATCTTTTGGGATGACGGGCATTTTTGAAATTAATATGTGAATTCCAATCCTCTCTCAATTCTTCGGCCGATAATTTCAGTATTATGTCCCCAAGTTTCTATCGTCGTATCAACTTTTGGATTTAGTAGGTTTGTTGTATCCCAAGTTTTGGTTATATTTATATCGGAAGCCGGAGTCGATGATGAAGTTGAGGATGCCTGGAAAAAATTCGTTGTAGTCGCAGAAAAAGTCAGACCAAACTTATAAAAATTTAAAGTTGACGGGATTCCATTGCAAGTCACCGTCACTATCACCGGCAATTGCGGAGCCTGCGAAGTTACATTATTATTTATTGAATAAAGATTACAGCTAGAATTTAAACAGGTTGGAAAAGCTCCATTTATTATATCATTGTAAATCGCGCATTCTCTCGCAGAATCCGCAGCATAATACGCATCCTCGGAATCTCTTTCCGATGTTGTAATTTGGATTTCTTTCAGGGAAACGCTAAAAATAGAAATACCCAAGCTGATGAGAAAACTCGCGAGAAGAATCGAAAAAA
>PLOL01000004.1 GCA_003142075.1 Patescibacteria group bacterium
TCATAATAATTTAATTTATTAATCTTATGCCAATATTATATAGTTTATTTTTAACTATAACAATAGGCGGAAGGCTCGACATAAATGAACTTTTTTGAGATAATAGCATCCAATGAATATCAATTTAAAAAGATATAAAGTTTTTCTTATCACACTTGTTCTTGTCGCTGCAGCTTTCGGTGCGGGCATTTATTTTGGTAAAACCAATCAGAATTTAAGCTACAAGGAACCGGCAATAGAAAATTCTTCCCTAGCATCTTCAACTATAGACATGACTCCTTTTTGGACAGTTTGGAATCTTTTAGATCAGAAATTTGTTTATACGCAAAAGGGTGCGAAACCTATTACAGAACAGGATAAAATGTGGGGCGCAATACAAGGAATGGCAGCGGCATATGGAGATCCATACACAGTCTTTTTCCCTCCGGAAGAAAATTCATCTTTCCAAACAGACATCAGCGGAGATTTTGAAGGAGTCGGAATGGAACTTGATATAAAAGATAATAACATTGTTGTGGTTGCACCAATCAAAGGTACGCCTGCTTACATTGCCGGAGTAGAAAAGGGCGATACAATTATTTCAATAAATGGCACATCGACTGCAGGAATGTCTATTGATGATGCGGTAGATTACATAAGAGGAAAAGCCGGTACAGAAGTTACAATTCAAGTTGCGAGAGCTGGTGTAACCAAACCGATTGAAATAAAAATGGTAAGGCAAGTCATAAATATTCCAACGATAGACACTTCGACAAAAGGCGATGTATTTATCATAAGTTTGTACAGCTTCAATGCTTTGTCGGCGGATGAATTCAGACAAGCTCTTCGAGATTTTGTTTCGTCCGGTAAAACTAAATTAGTTTTTGATCTCAGAGGAAATCCTGGAGGATATCTGGATTCAGCTGTAGATATGGCAAGCTGGTTCCTGCCGATTGGAGATGTAGTTGTCAGAGAAAATTTCGGATCAAGCACACCTGAACAAGTTTATAGAAGCAAAGGATACAACATTTTTACTGACCAATTAAAAATGATTATCTTGGTAGATAGCGGAACAGCTTCTGCATCGGAAATATTATCTGGAGCGCTTCAAGAACACGGCGTTGCAAAATTAGTCGGAACAAACACTTTTGGAAAAGGATGCGTTCAAGAGCTTGTGCAAATCACTCCTGATACTTCGCTTAAAGTTACCGTGGCTAAATGGCTGACTCCAAATGGGATTTCAATATCTGACGGCGGACTTACTCCGGATTATCAGGTTAAAATCACGGACGCAGACGTAGCAGCGGGTAAAGATCCTCAGATGGATAAAGCGATAGAATTATTAGATAATAATTAATAAGAATAGCGTCGCGCGGGAATGGCAACCGCGGAGACGTGATTTCGAAAAAACAATGAAAATAATACTTTTGAAAGATGTAAAAAAAATAGGCAGAAAATATGATATCAAAGAAGTTGCTGATGGATATGCTTTGAATTCTTTAATTCCATCTGAGGTCGCTGTTCCGGCAACCAGCAGTTATATAAAGTTTGTGGAAGCTAAGAAAAAACATGACGTACTTTTGAAAGAAGATTTCAAAAAAGAATTTGAATATGCAGTCAGCAAACTTCCTGAAGGCAAGCTTATTATGACAGGTAAAGTCAACGACAAAGGCCATTTATTCGCAGGAATACATGAGGATCAGATAATTGAAGATTTCAAAAAGGAAACTGGAATCATACTTTCGCCAGAACATTTCAATTTGGAAAAGCCGTTAAAAGAAATAGGGGAGCACACCGTTGAGTTGAAAGTTGAAGGACAAGAATATAAATTGAATATACAGATAAATCCTATAAAATAATATAAATTAAAAAAGCCGCTTAAGTGCGGCTTTTTTAATTTATATTATGTTTACAATATTTCTTCTTGTAATTGTAGAATCGAAGTTTGTTTTTCTTTTTGTTTTGAATTCTACTGTTCCATCAGCTAGAGCAAAAAGTGTATGATCCTTGCCGACACCGACATTTTTGCCAGCCAAAGTATCTCTTCCTTTTTGTCTGAGAATTATTTGACCGATTTTGGCTCCTTCTCCATTGTTAATTTTTATTCCAAGATATCTTGGATTTGAGTCTCTTCCATTTTTGGATGAACCTGCCGCCTTTTTATGTGCCATTTGATTATTTTAATTGATTAAGTATCCCTTTTCGTAGGGATTTCTGATACAATAACGTGAGTATGAGTATAAAAGATTTCTTCCAAAAAATCAAGTCTTTCTTTCGTATTTTAAAAGATAAAATATGGAGCCAAGAAAAGGGTTTAAAAATCAAAGATGATTTATATATAGTTTTGATTTTAATCCTTGTCGGCACTGCTTCGTATGGCTTGGGTAAAATCTCATCTTATGAAAAAAATAAAACGCCTATTTCTGTTATAAAAACAGAAAATGTTATGTACACTTCAGTTTCTCAGTCTGGCTCCGTCAGCACAAGTTCTAAAGGATTGCTTGTAGCATCAAAATCTGGGACGAAATATTATTATCCATGGTGTTCTGGAGTTTCAAGAATAACTGAAGCAAATAAAGTTTGGTTCAATAGTATTGAAGAGGCAAAAGCCGCAGGATTGACTCCAGCATCAAATTGCACGGGACTGAATTGATTTATTAACTTTTATGATAATATATAAACTATGATTGTTGTAGATGTAGAAGCAAGCGGAGTTGATATGAATAAAGATTCGATGCTTTCAATCGGAGCGTTTGATTTTGATAATCCTAAAAATCAATTTTACGGAGAATGTAAAATCTGGGATGGAGCTCATATAAATGACGATGCTCTCGCCGTGAATGGTTTTACAAAAGATCAGTGTACTGACGAAACAAAACAAAATGACATAGAACTTGCCAAAAAATTCATCGACTGGGCCAAGACTTGCAAAGAACATACTTTTGCCGGGCAGAATCCTTCTTTTGACCGTGACTTCATCCACAGCTCAGCTCTTCGCGGACATTTGGACTGGCCATTCGCTTTTAGAACCATCGACCAGCATTCTCTTTGCTTTATGCATATGATAAAAAGGGGAGTGACTCCCCCGATTTCTAACGATAGGACCGACTTGAACTCGGACAAGATTATGGAATATGTTGGTATTCCAACTGAACCTCATCCTCATAATGCTCTAAACGGAGCAAAAGTGGCCGGAGAAGCTATCTCTCGACTGCTTTATGATAGGAAACTTCTGCCGGAGTTTGATAAATATCCGATTCCTTGGCTATAAATTATTTATAAGGACACGTTAATTTAGAAATTGTCAAAAAACTAGACCACAAAATAAGGTCAAAATCAAGTAAAAAATGGCTCAGTAGAGCCATTTTTTATCGTTTGACGAAGGTGATAAATAGTGTTAAAACCATTGACTTTTGTTCTTTCACGTGATAGTATATAGCTGAATCGGAGAAATCCGATTCAGTGGTCTGTTAACGATTATAAGTTTATTACAGATAACAGATCACATGGAATTATCAATTACATTTAGTTATCCGTTAGAAAATAATGGAAAAACTATAATTTACTAATAAAATAAGTCGTTTTGATAATAATTTAAATCGGGAATAGGTAATTACTGTTTTTTTTAGATAAGTAATTCTTATCCCTTGTATAATGATAGAATTAATAACAGCTTCAGTTTTTGTTTTTTCATCGCTTTACGGAATGCCTACGTCAACAATGACGGCGCCAGTGCCTGTAGTATCAACTACTACAGCTTCTGGAGTTTCAGTTAAAGCTGATGAACAAGCTACAACGACCATAATAGCGGGAGTATTATCAGTAAGTCAAAAAGAACTAGAAAATAAAGCAGAAACTTATTTTAAGGATGAACCAATATTGGTTGCCATTGCCGGATGCGAATCTAGCTTCAGACAATATGATGCAGATGGAAATCTTTTGAGAGGTTTGGTCAATAAAGGTGACATTGGAATCATGCAGATAAATGAATACTATCATGCAGATAAGGCCAAGACACTTGGATTTGATCTTACGACTATTGATGGCAATATGGCATATGCAAAGTATCTCTACGAACAAGAAGGAACCAAACCATGGATTTCATCATCTAAATGCTGGAGTCAGGGTGGCAATAATGAGGAAGGCCAAGCGGTTGCTATGAAATAAATAGACGATTTATAATAAAAAAACTTCAAGATTAAATCTTGAAGTTTTTTTATGCTAGCTTTTTGAAAAGGAAATAATAATCTTTGATTTTAGGATTAGCGATTAATCTTTATGAAGGGAATGGTAGATTACTTAATTGTTGTAGTGTCGCACAATATATCTTTGCGACACTGTATATGAGAGAAGCCCTACCCCTATTAAATTTAAAATAAAATGAACTAATAGCTTTGGAGTCTATTTATTTTTTCATGCTGTCTTATTTTTTCATGAGCCTTTGCTTCAATCTGTCTGATTCTTTCTCTTGTGACACCGAATTCAAGCCCAACTTCTTCAAGCGTATGAGTTATACCATCATTCAATCCGTGTCTCATTTCAAGTATTTTTCTTTCTTTGAGCGAAAGGTCGTTCAAAATTTCCTTAACTTGGTCCGAAAGAATTCTTCTTGAAGATTCCTGATCCGGAGAAAGTATTTTATCGTCAGCAACGAAATCTCCAAGAGTTGATTTGCCGTCATCATCATCTCCGACTGGAGCTTCAAGAGAAACTGTGTCTTGGTCGATTTTTTCAATCATATAAACTTTATCTACATCAAGTCCCATTTCAGTTGCGATTTCTTCAGACAAAGGTTCTCTGCCCAAGTCTTGAGAAAGTCTTCTGTAAACCTGTTTGTATTTTGCAATTGTTTCAACCATGTGAACAGGAACGCGAATCGTTCTTGATTGGTCTGCAAGTGCTCTTGTAATAGCTTGGCGAATCCACCAAGTTGCGTAAGTTGAAAATTTAAAACCTTTTGTCCAATCAAATTTATCTACAGCTTTGAACAGACCTAAGTTTCCTTCTTGAATTAAATCCAAAAGCGTAAGGTCGGCGCTTCTCCCGACATATTTTTTTGCGATAGAAACCACGAGTCTTAAGTTTGCTTTTGCCAGCAGACCTTTTGCTTCTTGATCTCCTTGCTGAATTTTTCTTGCAAGATCTTTTTCCATTGAAGCACTGATGAGCGGATATTGTCCGATTTCTTTCAAATAAATTTGGATAGAATCATAACCTGCATCCGGTGAGCGACTTCCATAAGTTGAATATTTTTTAAGCTGTTCATCGTCAACTTCAAGCATTCCGCCTCCTTCAAGTACGTCGATTCCTGCGACAACAAGCTTATTATAAAGATCATCAAGAAAAATAACATCATCCTCAACCTTTGGAAATTCTTTCAAGATTTCATCATAAGTGATAAATCCCCTTTCTCTTCCCTTCGCTATGAGTCTATTAGCTTTTGTATCAAGTTCCTTCTGTTTTAAAGTTACTTTTACCGGCTTTGATTTGACAGTTTTTATTTTTTTGACAGTTTCCTTAGATTTTTTTACCGGCTTTGCTTTGCTTTTAGAAACTTTTTTTATTTTTTTCTTTGTTATTTTTGGCATTTTATTTTATTTTAAATTATTTCTTATAAAAATTATTTTTTTCAGCTCTTATTTCACTTAGCTTTTCCATTATTTCTTTTAACCTTATTGAAATTGAACTTATCATTTCAGCCGTTTTTTCTTTCTCGGCTTTCTTTAGATCTGTTAAAAGTTTTTCCAATTCTTTTTTAAAATATTCTTCGCGAAGATTTAGCAGGAGATATTCAGTTTCTTCCTGTAATCTCTTTTCATCCGCCGGTCCGTAGTATCCTTCGGCCTCGAATGCCAGCTCATTTGCTTTGTCTTTGTATTCTTTTTCAAAATCTTTGAATTTTTCCGTGCCTATTATATTTTTAATTTTGTCTTTCAGATATTCAATATCATTTTTTTCACTTTCTTCTTTTGCCATGATGCTTGCCAGACTTCTTTCCACGGAACCTTTTTTCAAAACATCCGAGCTTATTTCTTTTTCTATTGTTTTGTTTTCTTCCTGACCGCTTTTGATTTGGAATTCTTCATCAAGTTTTACTTTTTTCAAATCATCCCAGATGAAATCTTCTTTGATTCCGATTGTTTCAGATATTTTTTTAACATATCTGCTTCTTTCCGTATTTCCATCAAGCAGATAAACATAAGGCAGCACCTTTGTTTTTATCGCTTCCCATAATTTCTTTTTATCCGTAATTTCAGATTCCACTCTGTTCAATAGAAAATCAATAAGAAAGATAGAATTTTTAATCACATCTTTAAATTTTTCCTTATCTTTGAGTATGAGGTCGGCAGGATCATAGCCTTTTGGAATTTCGGCGATTTTTACATCCATACCGTTTGAAAGCGCGAGTGCCCATCCCCTTTCGGCAGCTTTTGCGCCTGCATTGTCGGAATCAAATGACATTATTATTTTGTTTGAAATCCTTTTCAATAATGCCAAATGCTGTTCGGTAAGCGCTGTTCCTGATGATGCGACAGTATTTGTAAAACCTGCTTGGTGCGCCATCAGCAAATCCATCTGTCCTTCTACAAGAATAGAAAAATCGAATTTTCTAATTGATTGTTTTGCACGATCAAAACCATAGAGAACTTTAGACTTATCAAAGAGTTCGGTCTGTGGAGAATTCAAATATTTTGCGGATTGTCCGTCATCATGAAGTATTCTTCCTGAGAATGCGATGACTCTGCCGGCGCTATCGAAAAGAGGAAACATAATCCTTCCGCGGAATCTATCGTAAGTGCTTTTGCCTTCTGTCTTTGTAATTCCTGCGCGTTCCATTTCATCATCAGTAAAACCTTTTGTCCTCAAATAATCTGAAATTGATCTCCATTCATCGCGCACGTAGCCGATTCTCCAACTTTTAATTGTTTCTTCATGAAGCCCTCTTTTTTTCAAATAATCCAAAGGTATTTCTTCCGAACTCAGATTTCTCTGCAAGAAAAGCGTAGTTGCTTCGAGAAGCTGATACAATTTTTCTTTTTTATCGGTTGTTTTAGATTGAAATTTTTCCAATTGAATTCCAGCTTTGTCAGCAAGAATTTTTAATGCTCCGAGAAAATCAATTCCTTCAAACTCCTCCACAAAAGTGAAAATATCGCCTTTTGCTCCGCATCCGAAACAATAATAACTTCCCCGCTCCGGAGATACGAAGAAAGATGGCGTCTTTTCGTTGTGAAAAGGACACTTTGCTTTGAGACTGTTGCCAGCTCTTTCAAGCTTGATGTAAGAGCCGACAACTTCCTCGATATTTAATCTCTCTTTTATTTGTTCTACGGATGATGACATTAATTTAGCGAAATTACGTCGCGCAACCGTCCTATAAGCGCGATGATGTTTGCGAAATCATATTGCAACAATTATAACTTATTGCACAACGTGATTTAATTATTAATCACTCCCAAAATGCGCGGATTATTAAAAATCTGCATTCTCGCCTTCGAACTGCTTTTGTACATCGGCAATCATTTTTTGTTTTCTGCTGCCTTCAAATCCTGTACCGGCTGGAATTATTCTTCCTATGATGACATTTTCCTTCAACCCTTTGAGTTCGTCTCTTGTTCCTTTTATTGCCGCATTTATGAGAATTCTGACTGTGTGCTGGAATGATGCGGCTGAAAGGAAGCTGCTTCTTGAAAGTGATGATTCGGTTATTCCCATAACCATCAACTCTGCATCCAAAAGTTCTCCTTTATTTTCTTTTATTTCTTCATTTTCCAATTTCAAATCCAGCTCGTCGATGATATCTCCTACGCAATAATTTGAAGATCCTGGATTTTTAACGACTTTCTTTGAGAACATTTGCTTTACGATAATTTCAATATGCTTTCTTGCGACTGCTGCACCTTGAAGCTCGTATGGCTTGCTGACTTCAGTGATGATGTATTCTATCGCTTTTTCTTTTCCGGCGAATTCGAATATTTCATCGATGTCTGCTGAACCGTCTGTAAGTAGCTGGCCTTTCGTGACTTTGTCTCCCATTTTTACATAAGAGATTCTTTTTGGATTGAAAACATATTCAATTTCTCCAGATTTCTTGGATTTTCCTTTATCTTCCAATTCTGGAATTATTGTGATTATTTTTTCTTTTCCGAAATCTTTTACAGACGAAACGATTCCACTGACTGTTGCTATTATTGCAGGATTTTTTGGTCTTCTCTTTTCAAAAATTTCTTCAACACGAGGCAAACCTTGAGTAATATCTCCACCAGCTGATGCTGTTCCTCCGGCATGGAATGTTCTCATTGTAAGCTGAGTTCCTGGTTCACCGATAGCTTGTGCAGCGATTGTTCCAACAGCTTCACCCACATCGATAAGAGTTCCCTTTCCAAGATCCATTCCGTAGCATTTTGAACATATTCCGTGAAGTGTTTTACAGACGAGCGGTGATCTGACGTAAACATTTTCTATTTCTGCCTGATCAATTCTCTGAGCGTCATTTTTTGTGAGAAGTGCACCTTTTTTATACATTATTTCACCGTCTTTGCCGATTATATCTTCAGCCAAAACTCTTCCTCTTATATTTTTTGCAATTGATGACCCTGTTTCTTTTCCTGAATTTCTGCTTACCAATATATTTTCCTTAGTTCCGCAATCATCTTCTTTGATTATTATATCTTGAGCGACGTCGAACAATCTTCTTGTAAGATATCCGGCTTTTGCGGTATTGAGTGCGGTATCTGTCAAACCTTTTCTTGAACCGTGAGTCGTAATGAAATATTCAATCGGAGTCAGTCCTTCTTTTGCGGAGCTTATGACTGGAAATTCGATGGTATCACCTTTTGTGTTTGTAATCATACCTTTCATACCGGCCATTTGCACAAGAGAACCTGTAGAACCTCTTGCTCCTGATTTCAGCATATCGTAAACGGAACCGTTATGATCCAAAGCATTTGGAATGAGTTTTTCCAACTCATTTTTTACTTCTTGCCAAAGCTCGACATTTTTTCTTATTCTTTCTTCCTCGGTTATGAGACCTTCATTGAATTGCTCGGATATTTCAAAGGCATTTGTTTTAGCCTTTTTGATAATTTCTTCTTTTTCTTTTGGAACTTGGACATCGTCGATTCCCCAAGTTGTTCCTGAATAAGTTGCATATTTGAAACCGAAGTTTTTTATCTTATCCATTATTGGAGCGATTTTATCTGGGCCGTGTTGAATTATAAGATCATCAATTATTTTTTTAAGTAATTTATTATCTACCTCTTTATTTACAAATGGATAGTCTTCTGGAAGAACCGTGTTGAAGAGCAATCTTCCGACAGTTGTTTCAAAAAGTTTTCCTTCAAATTGTGAATACTTTGCTTTTGTTGAAGGCAAAACGTGTATTTTTGTTCTGTAGCCGACAACCCCGAAGTCGTGTGCAGTTATAGCTGAATTAGTTGATGAAAAATATTTTCCTTCCCCTTTTTCTCCAGCAACTGTTTTTGTCATCCAATAACATCCGAGCACGATATCCAAAAGTTTTGAAGAAATTGTTGGATCTCCATCTCCTGGTTTCAATACGTTTTTATCTGAAGCCATGATTTCTTTCGCTTCTTTTTGAGCTTCTTCGCCGAGAGGTACGTGAACTGCCATCTGGTCTCCATCGAAGTCTGCATTGAAAGCGGAACATACAAGTGGGTGAACCTGAATAGCGTTTCCTTCTATAAGTATCGGTCTGAATGCTTGAATACCAAGCCTATGAAGAGTTGGCGCTCTGTTCAAGAGAACATATTTGTCTTTGATGACGTCTTCAAGAATTGCCCAAACTTCTGGGGCTCCGTCGTCAATCAATCTTCCGGCTCCTCTGATATTGTAAGCAAGCTCTTTTTTCAAAAGCTGTGAAATTATGAATGGTCTGAAAAGTTCAAGAGCCATATGTTTTGGAAGCCCGCATTGATCCAAATTCAATTCTGGACCGACAACAATAACTGATCTTCCGGAATAGTCTACGCGCTTACCCAAAAGGTTTTGCCTGAACAATCCTCTTTTTCCTTTCAAATTGTCAGCCAAAGATTTCAAAGGTCTCTTGCTGGCCGCAGCTCCCATTGCTGAGAACAATGCATTTCCATGTCTGATTGAATTATCTATAAGTGCGTCAACTGCTTCTTGAAGAATTCTTTTTTCATTTCTCAAAATTACATCTGGAGCGCTGATTTCCTTCAATTTCAAAAGTCTGTTATTTCTATTGATGACTCTTCTGTAAAGGTCGTTCACATCTGAAGTTGCAAATCTTCCCCCATCGAGAGGAACCATAGGTCGAAGTGCTGGTGGAATAACTGGAATTTTTGTGAGGAACATCCATTCAGGTCTTGTATTTGATGCAATCATTGATCTTATTAAACTCAATCTCTTGTTTAATTTTTCTGTGTCGGCTGAATTAGCTTTTTCAAATCCTGCCATGATTTTCTTTTCCAAATCATTGAGATTTATTTTTTTCAGGATTTCATAAATTACTTCTCCTCCGATTCCAGCTTCAAAAACAGCTCCATATTTTATGGAATATTTATGATACATGGCTTCATCAAGAACTTTTCCTTCTACAATTCCTTCAACTTCTTTTTTAGCATTTGTTGCCATTTCTTTCAAAGCATCTTTTGTTTTTTCGTCTGTGACGGTTTTTACTTTGTTTTTGAATTCATTGTCAATTTCTTTTAGAACTCTGTCTTTTTCTGTTTGGAAAGTTTTTGTAATTATATATCCAGCGAAGTAAACTACTTTTTCAAGATCTGATACTGACATGCCCATAACTGCGCCAAGTCTTGATGGCGTTCCTCTTAAAAACCAGATATGCGATACGGGAGTCGAGAGTTCGATATGTCCCATTCTTTCTCTTCTAACTATTGATCTTGTTATTTCAACTCCGCATTTTTCACAGACTATTCCCTTATATCTGATGCCTCTGTATTTTCCGCAGTAACATTCATAATCCTTGTCCGGACCGAATATTTTTTCGTCAAAAAGTCCTCCTCTTTCCGATCTCTGAGTTCTGTAGTTGATGGTTTCAGGCTTTGTGACTTCGCCGAAAGACCATTTTGCTATAACTTCAGGAGAAGCGATATGAATGGTTATATTGTTGAAGTTTTGATCTGAAGATTGTTTTATTTTTATCATATGTAGTATTTTTTTAAATTAAATTTTTGATTTTTTCTTAAAATTTTTTATTTCAAGATTATTTTTCATCATCTAATTTTTCATTCTTGAGTTCGACGTTAAGTCCAAGACCTCTCAAGCTGTTAAGCAAAACATTGAATGAAGCCGGCAAATTCGGCTGTTTGATTCTTTCTCCTTTGACCATTGAATCGAACGCCGATGATCTTCCGACGATATCATCTGATTTAATTGTAAGCATTTCGCGCAGTGTGTAAGCAGCGCCATAGCCCAAAAGTGCCCAGACTTCCATTTCTCCGAATCTCTGTCCTCCTCCTTGCGCTCTTCCTCCGAGTGGCTGTTGAGTAATCATCGAGTAAGGCCCGATAGATCTCATGTGTATTTTATCTTCGACTTCATGGTGAAGTTTCAAAATATACATATATCCAACAGAAATTTCCTGCTCATATGATGAACCTGTTCTTCCGTCAAAAAGTTTCATTTTTCCATTTTCCTTGAATCCGGCTTTTTTCAATTCTTCTTTTATTTCAACATCGGTTGCTCCCATGAATGGAGGAACGACAGCTTGATAATCAAGTGTGTTGGCAGCAAGTCCCAAATGTATTTCAAGAATTTGTCCTAAGTTCATACGGCTTGGAACTCCAAGCGGTGTGAGAATCATATCTACAGGTGTTCCATCTTCCATGTAAGGCATATCTTCAACTGGCAATATTCTTGAGATGACACCTTTGTTTCCGTGTCTTCCTGCGAGTTTGTCTCCGACAGAAATATTTCTCAATTGAGCGATTTCTATATGAATGCTTTTTATGATACTTGCTTCAAGTTTGTCTCCGTTTTCTCTTGAAAAAACTTTTACGGAAATTATTCTTCCTCTCTTTCCGGACTCAAGTCTCTTTGAAGTATCTTTTACATCGCGAGCTTTTTCTCCAAAAATTGATCTTAGAAGTCTTTCTTCTGGAGTCAGTTGTGTTTCTCCTTTCGGTGTAATTTTACCTACGAGAATATCTCCCGGCGCAACTTCTGCTCCGATTCTTATAATTCCATCTTCATCAAGATTTTTTAATTTTGCTTCGCCGACATTTGGAATATCGTGAGTTGTAATTTCTGGCCCGAGTTTTGTGTCGCGTACATTTACGACGAATTCTTCAATGTGGACTGATGAGAACTTGCTATTTTTTACCAATCTTTCTGAAAGAATTATTGCGTCTTCATAGTTTGATCCGCTCCATGTCATGAACGCAACGAGTGCATTCTGACCGATTGCCATTTCTCCATTTACAGAAGATGAAGTATCGGCAAGCAATCCGCCTTTTTTGACTTTTTGTCCAAGATTTACAGACGGTCTCTGGTGGAAAGGAGTAAAACCGTTTGTTCTTGAAAAATTAACTAGCTTATATTCTTTTTCTTTTCCTGTTTTTGCAGATTTGACTGCAATTCTTGAAGCGTCAACCGCAGAAACTGTACCTTCTTCTTCGGAATAAATAACTCTTCCTGTATATCTTGCGGCAACTTCCTCGATACCTGTTGCGACTAGAGGTGCTTCAGGAATAATACAAGGAACAGCTTGCTTTTGCATGTTGGTTCCCATGAGAGCTCTTGTTGCGTCATCGTGATTCAAGAAAGGCATCATTGATGTTGCGACTGAAAATGCCTGATTTGCTGCGACATCGATGAGTTCAACTTCATTTCTTTTTACAAGTTTTGGTTCTCCATTCAAACGAACTTCAACTTCCTCGTCTATAATTTTTTTATTTTCATCATAATTCGTGGCACCATGGGCAATTTTAAATCCTTCTTCTTCAACTGCATTGAAGAATTTTACTTCATCGGTGATTACACCATTCTTTACTTTTGCGTAAGGAGTTTCAATCATTCCAAAATCATTTATTCTTGCGTATGTCGCAAGTTGCAAGATAAGACCGATGTTCTNNAAAAAGCCGAAATCATTGACCTGGGCGAAAGTAGCCAGGGAGGCAATCAAGCCGATGTTGGGTCCTTCCGGGGTTTCGACCGGGCATATACGGCCATAGTGGGAAGGATGGACATCGCGGACTTCGAATCCGGCTCTTTCTCTCGTAAGTCCTCCAGGACCAAGTGCTGACAATTTTCTCAAATGTTCAATTTCTTCAAGAATATTTACCTGTCCCATGAATTGAGACAATTGGTTTGTCGTGAAGAATTCTTTTATTCTTGCTTGAAGCGGTCTTGCAGAAACGAATTGTACCGGCATTTTTATGTCGGGATCCACGGTAGACATCCTGTCTTGAATATTTCTTTTCATCTGAGCCATACCGACGCGGATTTTTGCCTGAAGAAGTTCACCGACAAAGCGAACTCTTCTTGAACCCAAGTGATCTATATCGTCTTCACGTGCATCTGGATCATTATTAAGATCCACGATTTTCTTTATCGTGATTATCAAATCTTCAATGGTGATATGCTTATTTTCCAAAGTTTTTTCATCTGTCGGAAGATTAAATCTCTTATTGAATTTTGCTCTTCCAACTTTTGAAATGTCGTATCTTTCTGGCGTGAAAATTGACTTTACATATTCTCTTGCATTATCAAGAGCAGCTAGATCGCCGTCTCTCAATCTTTTATATATCTCAATGAAAGAATCATCCTGATTTTTGGCGTGATCTTTCAAGATAGTTGTTTCTATGACCTTCAAAGCTTCACTGTGATCTTTGAATAAATCAATAATATCTTTATCTGTTTTTGCACCGAACACTCTCAAAAGAGAAGAAATCGCAAATTTTCTCTTTTTGTCTATTTTTACATATATCGCTCCATCGGACTCGGATTCGATTTCAAGCCAAGCGCCTCTTGCAGGAATTATTTTTGCTCCGAAAAGATTTTTTCCTTTTGCATCATTTAAAGTGAAGAAAATTCCGTATGATCTTGCGAGCTGAGGAACAATGACTCTTTCAATACCGTTTATTATGAAAGTCCCGTGGTCGGTCATCAAAGGAATATCCGCTAGAAAAATTTCCTGCTCAGTTTCTGAACCGATTGATTTATTCTTTAATTTTACTTTTGCTTTAACTTGTCCTTCGAAAGAAATTTTCTTTTCTTTTGATTGGAACTCGTCGTATTTTGGTTCGCTTACTTCAAATCCTGTAAAAGACAATTCGAATTTTTTGTCCGCGTAATCTTTTATCGGAGAAAATTCTTTGAAGACATCGGCAATCCCATCTTTCAGAAGCCATTTGTAGGACTTCATCTGGTGATCGACAAGATTTGGCGTATCAATGAGAGGTTTTTTATATTTGCTGAAATATTTCTTTTTCAGCTCGCCTCCGAGCACGCCTTCGGTCAAAATATTTGCGGGTTTTTTCATTCTGTTGATTTTTCGGAATCACGTCGCGCAATCGTTTTTTTTAGCGCGACGCTATCGATTAATAAATTAATAAAATTTGTCAGATATAAATTCAAACTTCCCGCACAAAAAAATAAATACGATTTTTAAAAATTAAGCCAAAGAATTTTAAAATACTTCATATTTAAAAATTCTTTCATCATGATTTTCCTTTGTAGGAAAAATCAAAAACAAAAAAGACACGCCTTTCACCTAAGGTTTATCTTTTCCTCTTTAATTTTTAACTTATTTTTCTAAGCAAGACGTTTAGCAACTTAATCCAGCCTGATATATTTGGCACTTTCGCCCGCAACACATTCGTTTTAAAGTTATTAAGAGTGTAAACTAAATCATTTTAAATGTCAATGTATTTTATATGCAAAATTGCCCATTTTTGAAGATTATGACACTTTTACCGTTTTTTAAGTATGCGGTAATTATCCTATCCGCAGTAGTAATGATATCTGAATGTATTATTGAGTCGTTAAAACCTAGCTTTTTCAGCTTTTCCCTTGAAAAACCGGATGAATCTCCTTTATATGCATAGTAAAATGAACTGCCAATCGCGATATGAGAATTTCCATACTTTCCGCCAACATTTTCATCATAAAGGGTTTCTGCCATAAATTTGGTTATTTTTGAAAATCGTTTGTCGGTCATTGAGAATTCTCCCAGCATATTTGCTCCAGGCGCAGATATCATTTCTTTTAAAAGTTTTTCATTCTTTTTTGCGCTACTTTTAATTATTTTTCCATCTTTGAATTCTAGCTCAATTCCTTCAATAAGATTTCCATTTGTATAAAGTGGCTGGTTGAATTTTATATGGCCGTTTACATCTTTGCAGTTTGGAGAAGTAAAAATTTCAAAACTCGGAATATTTGCGCCACCTCCGCTCAGCCACTTGCGATTTGCTCCGATTCCTATGAATAGATCAGCATCAACACCTTTGATATGAACTTTTTCAATTTCCATTTTGTTTAATTTGTCCACATAGCTTTTCATGCTTTTTGAAACTTTTTTCCACTTTGCAATCGGATTTTTTTCGTTCAGAAAGCAAGCTTTGATAATCTGATTCCAATATTCTTTCAGTGTCATGCCTGATTCTTTTGCCAAAGCTTCAGTGCCATATAAAGCAAGCGTCCAGGAAAAATTTCCTTTATTTTCTTTTTCTTGTTTCCAGTCTTTATAAGGTTTGAATATTTTGCTTCTCGTTATAATTTTTTTAGAATCGACATTTTGCAAAGATTTCAAATTGGTACAGCTGAGTATGTTTATTGAATGATCTATTTGATCTATAATGCCTTTAAAATAATATGCTGGAAAAAATTCTAACTGGTGTCCTTCTGTATGAAGATAAAAATCTTGATCAATATTATATTCCTCATCGTTTGACGGCCTGTAGTCTGAAATAACATGTCCGCCAGCTTTCCATATTGCTTTTCTGATTTCAATATAAAGAGGTTTTGCTACTTCTTCCGCAACCAGCTGGACAACGTCTCCTTTTTTAATTCCCTTTCCTTCTCCCAACGCAAAATTTACCAATATATCCGCATAATTTTCTAAAAATTTTTTTGATGGCTTGTATTCTGTCTTTTTCATGTTTTTATTTAAAAGTACATGTCTGAACACATTGTAAAGTACAAATTTGAGCTGTTGGATCATGTCTGCAAGCTGAAGCACATTCATTGAATATTCCGCCTTTAACCTTACATTTGCTTTCAGTCAACTGATTTACCTCGCAAATATTTTCTGCGGGATACCAGATGCCATTTTTTTGTGCGCATGATTCGATGCTTTTTGCTGTCGATGTGCTGCTGGTTGGAGTTATATTATTTGCAGTACTTGTACTTGTGACAACTGGAGTGCTGGTTGCAATTTCACATTTTTCTTCCCAGACTCTCAAACATTTATTTTTAATGGCACACCAAGAATATCCCGCACTTCCAACACATCCATGGATATCTCTGTCACCGCCCAAGAGCGGAGCAGGATGCATTTTGCTGTTTATAAAATTAGTCAAAAATAATATTCCTGACAAAATTAAAATTATTGTTATAATAATAAAAAATATTTTTTTGTTCATTCATCCTATTGTATCAATAAATATGCAAATTAGAAACTTGTATTTTTATAAAACAAAAAGACCCGCAGTAAGCGGGTCTTTTCAAAGCTATTTTTGAGATTAGTATCTTGCTGGTCTTTCCTCTCTTGGTCTTGCTTCGTTGACGGTCAATTTTCTTCCATCAAGTTCTTTACCATTCCACATTTCTATAGCAGCTTTTGCGCCTTCGTCTGTTGTCATTTCGACAAATCCGAATCCTTTTGATCTTCCAGTCATCTTATCTGTTATGATAGCGACTGATGCGACCTCTCCTGCTTTTGAAAAAGCGTCTGATAATGCTTGCTCTGTAGTGCTATAAGAAACACCACCTACATATAATTTCTTCATTCTTTATATATTTACTCTCACTTAATAAATCTTAAGACCTCACTTGAAACGAAAGACGACTAATCCTCAAAAAACAAATTACTTCTTAATTGCTCTAATTGTATGTTATATGGCTAATATTGTCAATAGACGAAAAAACGCTAAAAAAGCCTTTATTTTTCAAGTAAAACAAGCTTTTCACTAAGTTCAGCGAGTTTTTTCTTAAGTTCACTATTCTCAATTTCTAGTAATGCGGTTTCTTTATTTCTTTTTAATACAACTGATAAGAATTTTTTATTTTTATCATCACTTTCATCAAGTCCTTGTTTAAAAGTATCTTTATTTTCTTTTCCGCGTTTATCACTTTTTTCAAAAAGACCGCTTATTATTTTACCTAGCTTATCAGAATAATCCAGATCTTCGCTTTCTATTTCAGGCAATATCTTATCGTCGACAAGAATTTCTTCAAGCAACGCTACTCCTCCGGAAACACTGGCTGTGAATTTAAAATCTTTTGGTATTTCTATACCATCGAATTTTTTAATAATTTCAGAATCAGAAAAATTGATACTGTCACTCATGTCTATGGAACTGATTTCTTCCTGATAATATTTCAAAATTTGATCTATAAAATTTTTACCATCTTTTATTTCGGAGAGATTTACGTCATCAGAAAGTATGATTGCAAATTCGTCTCCGCCATTTGAGGAAATAAAAACTTTTATTCCTTCTTCTTCCAAGTCTTTTGTCGTATGCCCGTTTTTTAATGTTTCGACAATTCTTTTTAGATAATCCGTCCCCCTTTCATGTCCAGTAAGATCATTGACAGCTTTAAGACCGTTTACATCAAAATTTATAATACCTAAACCTCTTACTTTCGTAAGATTCAGCTTTTCACTGACGAGCGTATCTACAAGATGCAGCATTTCATATCGCAAGTAGCTTCCATTTGGTATTTCAAATCTCTTATCTTCATAAGCCTCTTTTATATTATCAACTTCATTTTTGATTTCAGATTTCAGCTGTTTTTCAGAAAGTCCGTATGATTTTAATCTTTCGTATTTTCCTTGAACAGCATCGCGTAAATCTTTTGGAAGTTGTTCTATTATTTTTGGAAAATTCTGTTCACCATCATTTTCTTCTTTGTCTTTTGCCTCTTTTAAAGAAAGAAAACGAGCTTCAATTATTGATTCTTTTATTTCTTCATTATTATTTCCTATATTTTTTGATTCTGATTCAGACATAAAATTATTTTAAATGGTTATTTTAGATAAACTTCATATTCAAAAGTTTCCGGATTAGGCTTATTCATCACGTTCAATTCCGTGAAAACGATTTTTATAGGAGTACCGGATGTCAAACCCAAAGCTGTCGCATTAAGATTGAATGACACGGAAAAATCTAAAGTCGTTGTAGAATTGCCAGTACCACTTTCAATTATTGGAACTGAAGTTCCTACAGGCATCCATCCTGCTCCATTTTTGTCATAGAAAATCTGGGCATCGCCAGCGCGCGATAGATTTTGACTCCACATACAACCTTCACTTGTATCTGACAAATTTAAGATTCCACTTACAGTAAATGGTACGCTGACAGCCGAATAAATGGTCGGATATGTCACTTTGATATTGCATTTAGATGTGGTATTTACGGTTCCTGCGCCAGATGTATTTGTAATAGAAGTTTTTGCTGTTACAGTATTTGATTTTGAAGGTGAAGTTGAAACTGTGCTGGTTGAAATTTTCGTTTCGGAATTTTTTGTAGTATTTGTTGAATTATTTTTTATAATATAAAATGCGGCAAAAATTACGACTACTGCTACTAAAATAATTTTAATCCAATCCATTTTGCTTAATTTTTTCATAGCGATATTATACAACTTTTATATGATGCAAGCCAGGCTGATTATTTAATTCGTTGACATTAAAAAACGCCCTTTCGGGCGATTTTATTTCTATTCGTATCTCAATGCTTCTATCGGGTTAAGGTTTGAAGCTCTTGCTGCTGGATAATATCCAAAAACAATTCCTATAATGGCGGAAACTCCGAATGCTAATATTACAGATACTAAGGAAACATCCGCAGTTTCCATTCCAGTAATGGTCAATACCCACGATATTGTCATGCCAAGGATAATCCCTATGATTCCGCCGATGATAGTAAGCATCATCGACTCAATTAAAAATTGCAGGCGGATGTCTCCTTTTTTAGCACCGATTGCTTTTCTCAAACCAATTTCCCTTGTTCTTTCCGTAACAGTTGTGAGCATCATATTCATAATTCCAATTCCTCCGACGAGCAAAGATATTCCAGCGATTGCTGCAAGCAAAGCGGTCATTGTTCCTGTAATTGAGGAAGCTGTAGACAAAATATCAGATTGATTTAATGTGCTGAAGTCTGCTTTTGTCGGATCGGAAATATTATGTCTTTGCAATAATAATGCCGTAACCTCATTTTGAACATTTGTGACAAGTTCCGAAGTTTTTGCTTCTATGCTTATATTTGAAACATATTGATTTCCGATAAAATATTGCTGAGCAACTGTAAGCGGAATATATATTTCATCGTCAGTTGTATTTCCCGCAGATCCACCTTTAGATGTGGTAATACCTATAACTGTAAATACATTTCCGTTTATTCTTATCGTTTGTCCGATTGGATCAACATCTGCAGCAAAAAGATCAGCTTCTGTTGTTGGACCGAGAACTGCAACTTTTGCCAAACTTGTAACTTGATCATCTGTAAAAAAAGTTCCTGTATCTACGCTGACATCTCTTACTGTTAAATATGCTGGAGTTACGCCTATGATGGATGTATTTGTATTCATTCCTGGCGCAACAACTTGTTCTCTGGACGTTACAGAAGCTGCAACTGCCTCCGCATCTGGAATTTGACTTGATATAGCAGTTACATCATCCATAGTTAAAGTTTTAGCTGAACCACTGCTTGCTCTAACTTGTGTTCCAACAGATCTCGGTGCTCCGGGAGTGACTTCAACAAGATTTGAACCTATAGATTCAATTTTTGCTTGGATGGTGTTTGAAGAGCCGTTACCGATTGCAAGCATT
>PLOL01000031.1 GCA_003142075.1 Patescibacteria group bacterium
GATCGCGCACAATGGATGGGATTAGCACAATAGTTTTGGTTAGAGCGGAAAAGTCCTTCCGAGTCTCGGACTTTTCCTAATCATGACTCGGTCAATTAAATCAAGTTTTGGATCGCGCACCGCGTTATATTATAATTTTGTGGGCGCGAGGAGACTCGAACTCCTAACCCTTGCGGGATACGCTTCTGAAGCGTACGCGTATACCAGTTCCGCCACGCGCCCATAGGAAAATAATATAGCATATTCTGGACAGTGTCCCTATAATATTTTACTCTTTGACTTATATTAATAATGATGTTATCATACTTTTCCAGGTGTACAAATACTAGTCATTTTTAAATGGCTAGAAAAACAAGGAGGAAAGCAGAATGGTAAAAGCTGAAAGCGGAGTCTCAGTAATTGATTTATCTTCAAAATTTGAAATGTGGCTACTCATGGGCAGTCAGGGAGAAGTTCCCTCAAATTTGAGGGGCGACGTTGGAAAAAACGACGCCAACCGTATGGCAAATGAAATACGGGAATGGATACAGAAATACAAAACTGCAACAAAGTATTCCAAGGAAATATTAAAATATCTTGATGTGAAGGAAGCTCAGGGGAGATTAAATTTTCTCATGAACTACTCCGTTCATCTTCAGGATATTATGGTTGACACCCTGCTTGCCAGGTTGAAAACCGAGAAAAAAATAAAAGTAGAAGTTCCGGAAAAGAAACAACACGCTTTTGCCTAAGATATAGGATACATACCCGGCAGTGGTTAAACTGCCGGGTATTTTTATTTTATATCTTGACTACACATAAAATAGTGATATATTGATTTTTGAAAGTTGTTTAAAGTCTATTGGATGAAAATCCAAAAACAGGAGGATTTATGGAAAAGGTAATAGAGGTCAGAAATGAAGCAAATCCATCTTTTATGTACGTAGAAAAGTTGGCGGATTTAGTAACTAGCGTCGTTGAAATAAACGGCAAGATACGACTCAAGGAAATCTATCCGGGGAACAGGATATTGAGGCCTGGTCACTACAATCCGCACAAATAATACTCGTTCCAAAAAACAGGCGATGAAAATCGCCTGTTTTTATTTTTTATATCCTAGAGGATAAAAAAATATAGTCGCTTCGCTCGTTATTTTTCTAAAAAAGATGTAATATGATTTTATGCAAAAAAATCTATTAAACGAAGCAAAAAATATTTTCTTTATCGGTATTGGTGGAATTGGCGTTTCAGCCGTAGCTCGAATGATGTTTTTAGAAGGTAAGAAAGTTTCTGGTTCTGATATTGCAAAATCAGAAATAATAGATGAGTTGCAGAAGCTTGGCATTAAAATTCAGATTGGCCAAAGTTCGGATTTCGTTCCTAAAGAAACAGATTTAGTTATTTATTCTCCGGCAATCATGGTTTATGAACCAAGTATTATAGAAATGCTCGCAAAGAGAAAAATTAAATCTATCTCATATCCGGAAGCTCTGCATGAGATTTCAAAGGATAAATATACTATTGCTGTCTCTGGCACACATGGAAAGACAACTACTACAGCGATGATAGCCAAAATGATGTTGGATGCAGGATTAGATCCAACTGTTATTGTAGGCTCAATTTTAAAAGATCAAAAAAGTAATTTTATTGCAGGAAAAAGCAAATATTTTGTTGTTGAAGCTTGTGAATATAGAAAGTCTTTTTTAAATATAAAACCTACCGTAGCTTTGATAACAAATATTGATAATGACCATCTTGATTTTTACAAAGATATTGCGGATATACAGAATGCTTTTAAGGAATTTATTTCTCAAGTAGAAGATAATGGACACATAATAACCGATACTGAAAATAAAACAGTTTGTCCCATATTAAAAAACTTAAGAGGAAATGTTATCAATTCAAAAGATTTTTTTGAAAGCAAATTGAGATTAAAAACTCCAGGAGAGCACAACAAAAAGAATGCTTCGCTCGTGCTTGCTCTTGCCGAAATTCTTGAAATAGACAAAGAAAAAGCGAAAAAATCTTTGGAAAATTTTTCTGGAACATGGAGAAGATTTGAATATAAAGGAAAGGCAAAAAATGGTGCTCTTGTTTATGATGATTATGGCCATCATCCAACGGAGATAAAAGCTACGCTAAGAGGTGCTCGTGAATTTTTTGGAAAGAAAAAAATAATTGTAGCTTTCCAACCTCATTTATATTCCAGAACGAAAATATTATTGAACGATTTTGCTGTGGCTTTCAAGGATGCTGATGAAGTACTTTTGGCGCCGATTTATGCAGCTAGAGAGAAATTTGATTCGTCAATCACTTCGGAAATTCTTGCAGAAAAAATTAATAATACTAAAGCTTTAGCTTTTAAAAACTTCGCTGAAATTGAAGAATGTCTATCAAAAAATTTAAAAGACGGAGATGTTTTGATAACTATTGGTGCAGGAGATATATATAAAATAGGGGAAAATATATTGAAATAATCGGCTTTTATTAATCTGTTTTTGATGTAATATAAAATTATGCAAAGAACTAAATTATTTTTTACCGCATCAAATGTTTGCCAATATATAAAAAAAAGGAATTTTTCCGGTATTGCTATTGTATCGTCAAAAATAATTTTTGATAAAAATAAGTGGATTTTTGAAAAGATAAATAAATGCGGACTGAGTGTCAAAACAATTTTTGTAAAGGACGGGGAAAAGGCAAAAACTTTTGAACAATTCAGATATTTATTGGATCAATTTTTAAAACTCGGACTTGATAAAACATCGGTTGTAATTTGCATCGGTGGCGGCTCAGTGGGGGATTTATCCGGTTTTGCTTCGGCAGTATATTTGAGAGGAATCAATTTTATAAATGTTCCGACGACTTTGCTTGCACAAGTTGATAGCACTCATGGCGGAAAAAATGGAATAGATTTCAATGGTTTCAAAAATCAGATAGGAACAATAAAATTGCCTGAAGCTGTTTTTGTAGATTCAAAATTTCTTAAAACTTTGAAAAGAAAACAGATTGTCGACGGACTTGGCGAGATTATAAAATATGGCTTTATAAAAGATAAAACTATTTTAACCGATTTAAATGATTTTGATAAAAATTTGCAAAAAATCATAAAAAAATCCATCAAGTGCAAATATTTTTACGTTGATAAAGATTTGGAAGAAAAAAATACAAGGAAGTTATTGAATCTCGGCCATACTTTCGGTCATGCAATCGAGCTTAAATATGGCGTATCGCATGGCAAATCGGTTATAATAGGGATGATGAAGGAATTTGAATTCTGTGAGAAAATAGGTTTGTCTGGTCCGAGTGCAAGAATAAAATTGATTGATATATTGAAAAAATTGAAAATAAATATTGATTTTGACAAATATATTGTTGATAAAAAAGCGCTGATGCGCGACAAGAAAATATATTCCGGTTTTATTGATTTTCCGGTTGTGAGAATGCCGGGAAAATCTTTTGTTAAAAAACTCAGTATCAATTTAATTAAAAAATATTAATATGCAAAAATTTTATGTAGTGGCGACGCCGATAGGAAATCTTGAAGACATCACATACCGCGCTGTGCGGATTTTGTCCGAAGTTGATTTGATTCTTTGTGAAGACACAAGAGTGACTTTGAATTTGCTGAATAAATATAATATAAAAAACTCGACGATGAGCTATCATTCTCAGAGCAAAATTGGGAAGATTGATAAAATTTTGGAGCTTATAAGTGAAGGAAAAACTCTAGCTTTGGTTTCTGATGCCGGCACGCCGACTATTTCTGATCCTGGTTCAATTTTAGTTTCAAAAATTCGCGAAGCATTTCCTGATATTGAAATAATTGCGATTCCTGGAGCAAGCGCTTTAATTTCTGCACTTTCCATTTCCGGACTTCCGGCATCTGAATTTACTTTTCTAGGATTTTTGCCTCATAAAAAAGGCAGAGAAACTTTGTTTAAAGAAATTGCCGTCATGGAAAGAACAGTCGTGTTTTATGAATCTCCGCACAGGATAATGAAAACTCTCGATTCGCTGAAAAAATATGTCGGTGAAAGGAAAGTTGTTGTTGCCAGAGAATTGTCAAAAATCTACGAGCAGATAGTTTCGGGAAGTGCTGTTGAAGTTGAAAAATATTTTTTGGAAAATACTGATAAGATAAGAGGTGAATTCGTGGTGCTCGTCAGCCAAAAATAGAAGTTTATTTCCGATTTGAAATATGCTAGTATATTGCCATGGTAAAAATTTCAACAATATTTGCATTGGGAATCTTCATAGCAGTTATACCTTTTACAGGTTTTCCAAATGACGGCAGTTTTCCAGTAAAGACTATTTTATACATCATTTGCGGATTATCCGTTACGGTACTTTCTGTCATGATAAGAAAAGAATTAGAAGAAGTTTTAAAACATTTGCATTCCGACGTCGTAAAGACAGATACTTTTTCCGAGAGCAATCCGAATCAAACTGAACAGGCTCAAAAATCAGAATAATCAAATAATCAAGAAAGGCGGTAAAGACCGTCTTTTTTTATTACGCATTTTGTATGTACTAAAAAGTTTGGTATAATATATTTCAAATGGATCCTGAACAAATTACATATTTTGGAGAAACAGATTCTCGCGGGAAAAAAGTTAAATTTGGAATCAAAGCCAAAGATAGAACGAAACATGTCTATGTTATCGGTAAAACCGGCATGGGAAAGTCCACTCTTCTTGAAAATATGGCCATTCAGGACCTCCAAAATGGCGAAGGCATGGCTTTTATGGATCCGCACGGAAAGACAGCCGAATTGCTTCTAAATTATATTCCTCCGGAAAGATTGAACGATGTCGTTTACTTCGCTCCGTTTGATGTTGAAAATCCTATTTCTTTTAATGTACTTGAAGATATCGGTGCAGATAAAAGGCATTTGGTTGTTGCCGGACTCATGAGTTCATTTAAAAAAATCTGGGTTGATGCTTGGTCTGCAAGAATGGAATATATTCTGACAAATTCTCTTTTGGCTCTCATCGAATATCCCGGTTCAACACTTCTCGGTGTGAACAGGCTTCTTTCTGATAAAGAATACAGAAAAAAAGTTGTGGACAATGTGAAAGATGTTTCTGTAAAAAGTTTTTGGGTTGATGAATTTGCAAAATATACCGAAAGGCAAGCGGCAGAAGCAATTCCATCTATTCAAAACAAAGTTGGACAATTTACCGCAAATCCTCTGATAAGAAATATTCTCGGCCAGCCGAAATCATCTTTTGATATAAGAAAATTAATGGATGAGAAAAAAATTCTGATAATCAACCTTTCAAAAGGAAGAGTCGGCGAGGCAAATGCAAATTTGCTTGGCTCGATGCTCATTACAAAAATATATCTTGCTGCCATGTCTCGTGCCGATGTTCCTGAAAAAACTCTTCGAACTTTGCCGAACTTTTATCTTTATGTGGATGAATTTCAATCTTTTGCCAATGAATCTTTTGCGGATATTCTTTCTGAAGCAAGAAAATATAATTTGAATCTTACGATTGCGCACCAGTATGTCGAGCAAATGTCGGAAGAGGTGAGAGCTGCCGTATTTGGAAACGTTGGAACAATGATAGTATTTCGTGTCGGAGCCTATGATGCTGAAGTTCTTGAAAAAGAGTTTGCACCTCAATTTACGGCTGAAGATTTAGTGAATCTCGGCATATATCAAATGTATTTGAAATTGATGATAGATGGCGTTGGTTCCGTTCCATTTTCTGCATCGTCTCTTCCGCCATTTCCAGAACCCGTGATTTCTTACAGGACTGAAATTATTGAAAATTCAAGAAAGAATTTTTCAAAACCTCGCGCCGAAGTTGAAGAAATTATCAGAAAATGGATAGAGGATGCGAAAAGTTCGATGAAAGTGGTAACTGCATCCAAATCCGCTTCAGCTGCTTCAAGTCCAAGCTATGGAATGAGAAAGTATCCGGCTCCATCAGAATCTAAAACTATTATTGCGAAGCCTGAAATAAAAAAGCCGGTTTATGAGCCTAAACCTGCGCCTGTTGCTCCGGAGATAAAAGAGAAAGAATATATCAAACCAATTTCTCCGAAGCCAGCAAGAGAAGAAAAGCCAAAATATGAAAAGAAATTCCCGCCGATGGAGGAAAGTGCTGAGGATGATTTTTTGCCTCTGAAAGAATTGGCCAAGAAATTTATTGTCGAGCCAAAGGAGGAAGAAGTTGTTGTAAATGTTCCTGAAACAAAAGCTGAAACTGTTACAGAAAATCAAGCCAAAATAAGACCGGAAAGCCACGTAAAAACGATGAGTCAGGAAAATTTGGCCGATCTTCGTTCCGTGCTTGCATCAGTCATGAAAAAAACCGAGCCGAAAAAAGTTGAGATACCGGTAAAAACTGAATCAAAACCAGAAGCTCCAAAAATTGAAACAGTAAAAATTGAAGAATCGAAACCAGAACCAAAGTTGGAAATTAAAAAAGAAGAACCAAAAAAATTGGATGCTGAAAAACCAAAAGTGGAAGAGTCTGGAGCAAAGGAAATTTCCGAGGAAGAATTAAGAAAAATTTTAGGAGTATAAAATTATGTTTTCGAATTTTTTTATAATTGTTCTCGTTCTCATTATTTTGTCATCCATATTTGCACTGCTTGTCCGTGCTGAAGGCAGAAGAGAAGCAGACAGGATAGAAAAGGGAGAATTGTCCGCCGATGATTTTGATATTATAGAAGATATATAAAAAATGCCAAAAATAAGCGTTGTAATGTCAGTATATAATGGTGAAAAATATCTCAAAGAAGCTATTGAGAGTATTTTGAATCAATCATTCAAAGATTTTGAATTCATTATTATTGATGATGGCTCTACCGACAAAAGTTTAAATATTATAAAAGAATTTCAAAATAAAGATGGAAGAATAAAAGTAATATCAAGAAAAAATGAAGGCCTCATATTTTCTTTAAATGAGGGAATTAAAATGGCTCAAGGAGAATATATTGCCAGGATGGATGCGGATGATATTTCCATGCCGGACAGGATGGAAAAGCAGATTAAATTTGTTCAAGATAATAATTTGACGGCTTGCGGTACTTGGGCGGAAGCTATTGATAACTCCGGAAATAAAATAAAAGATATGAAGTATCCTCTGACCTCGGAAAAAATAAAAACTTTTACTTTATTGCACAATTCATTTATTCATCCGTCTGTAATTTTTAGGAAAGATATTTTTGAAAAAGTCGGCGGATACAATATGTTTTTCAAGCATATAGAAGACTACGAGCTCTGGACAAGAATAGTTTTCAAATATAAAACTGGAAATATTCAGGAAGAACTTTTGAAATACCGCATGCATGAAGAACAAATAACAAACAAATATCATTTTTCAATGATATTAAAAGGTGTAGTAGTCAGAGTTTTGGCTTTGTTCAGATTTATTTTCAGATTTTAATCCAATTTTCAGGTAGAATGTCTAATTCATCTGAACTTTTTGCCACAGTCCATTGCTTTGGAGCAATGACTACTTTATTTGGATTTTGATTCAGCCATGCGCCCCACCAGGCAAAGGAAGAATTGGCTATGATATTATTTTTGCAAATGGACATGAGATACATTTGCTCATAATCTTTGAGAATATCGTTTCCTGCGAATATTGTGCCATCAATTTTGAATTCCTTTCTGACCCATTCCGGATCATCGGAAAAAATGCAGAATATCGGATTTTCAAATTTATTTTTAATGTATAAAATCGCTTGATTATAATATTCCATGGTGGGCGAGCCGTATAATTTTATATAATCAGGTCGCAGGTAATCTCCTCGGCGAATATTTATTGCTACACCTTCAGATTTGTCCAAAATGTCTTTTATTTTTTTTGCTTCTTCGCCAAGATTTTTTGTTAAAGTAAATTCTTTAAGCAGAGTATCTCTGATATCCTTAAAATATTTTTCACTTTGAAAATATCCGTCAAGATGCGCTGTAAAACCTAATTTTAAGAGAAGAGCAGAAATATTGTAAGATATTTTTTCACCGAACAATTTGAATATTATTTTCAGCGTCAATTTTTGCGCCGGACTGATTTTATCTTTTATTTTTATATTTTTATCTATATTGAAAATATCAAGCTGATATTTTCTGACAACATCTCCTTTCGGAATATTTGAAAAATATTCGGTATTTAAAACTAAATCCGTCTTATATTTAAGGCTCAAATGTCTGCCAGCAGAATACTGAAACATCTGATTGCCAAGTCCACCTTTTAGTTTAATTTCTATCATTTACCTTAATTTTTTATATATAGTATTTATATTTGTGTCGGCTATTTTGGCATATCCGATTTCTTCCATATATTTATCATATATATCATTCATTTTTTTACCTTTGCCGTCTTTGCTATATTCTATTGTTTCCAAAATAATAAAGCCGGGTCTGAATTTTTTCCAGTCATTGCTATTCAGCACTTGCATATCGTATCCCTCAGTATCCACCGACATCAAATCGATTTCTCTACTTCCAGCATATTTTTCAAGAACTTCTTTGAGCGGAAGAACGGGAACTTTTATTATTTCTGTCACTACGTGTCCGATTTTTTTATATTCTTCGGAAGAATTCTTATCAAAAGTGCTTAATGTGCTTTCATCAAAAACATAAAAATCCATTTCAGATTTTTCTGGTCCGATTCCTATATTCAGATTTGTATCTTTATTTCTTAGAAAGTTAAAAAGCCATTTTTTTGATGGATTCGGCTCTATATTTATTCCTCTCTCGCCTTTATTGTGAAAAAGAAATGTATTGCTGTATTTGACAGGGTGGTGCGCTCCTATATCCACATAAAAGCCATCCTTTTTGAAAGGCAAGAACGATTCTATTATCAAGTCTTCTCCACACTGGCTGCTTACGAGCCTTACACCGAATATTTTGAACAAAATTTTATTTAGCAGAATCATTTTTAAAATTAAAAGTTTTTAGTTTTGATAAAATTTTTTTAATAAATTTTTTAAAATCATTAATTACTAGACGCAATTCTATTTTATTCCTAAAGCTTGAACTGCCACCAAGCAGGCTTTTTTCCCGAATCATCATCTTTGCTTCAAATGGTAATGATACTCCTTCGGGATATAAATAAGAAGGGGATAGTATTTTAACACCGCTTGTATGCGTATTTATATACCAATTCCAATGCGACTCGTCATGCCATTCTGCGACTATGTTATTTTTTAAATCTTTTTCTATATTGTCATCAAGTATTTTAATGACTTTAATAAAATCATCGGTTTTACCGCCATTAATCGCTCCTTGATAATATTTCATACCATCTTTTTTTTCTAAATATGCGGTTGATCGAGGATTTTTTTCAAATGGATATTTTTTAATCGGCTTATTGTAATATCCTGCATGTAAACAGACAACGATTTTTTCATTATTATCCGGTAAAAATTCCTGAGCAGTGATTTTTTTAAGAAATAAAATGTTTGCGTTCAAATAGAATAGATAATCAGTTTTTTCTATCAAATCTTCAGATTTTAAAAATATTTCGTATCTTTTCAGGGTATTGCCAGGCCAGCCTAAATTTTCTTGGTATATTCTATGTATATTCTTATTATCTTTTTCAAAATCTATTTCTGGCGCATCTGTAAAAACAAAATACTCTTTTTCTGCCTCAGGTATGAAGTTTTTTTCACAGCTCAAATAAAAGTCTTTCCAAAAGATTTCATATTTTCCTGTGCATATGTATAAGATTCCAATTTTCATTTTATTTTTTTTGCAACAAGGATTATTTCAGGTGAATAAGATCTATTATTTGGCACAAAACGTAATGGCGGGATATGGGTTAATATTTTTGCGAGTATATTTTTTATAAAGCCTCTTTTTTCTTTATCAACCCAGAAATCATAACCACCGAAATAGCCTGATTCTATAATATCAAATTTTTCTTGTTTTAGAACATCTTCCCATTTTTTGACATCCATAGCTTTTAAGTTGTGTCTATCAATATTTTCTTTGTCTAATTGCGTGTGTAAGAATTTTTGAACTGTTCCAGAAAAATTTGGAGCTGTAATAAAAATATAACCGTCAGTTTTAACTAGTTTCGTTTGAATTCTGATGACATCCTCAAAATTTTTAAAATGTTCTATAAAACCTGAAGAAAAAACAATATCATATTTTTTATCTGTTTTGATATTGAATATATCGTCTTTAACAAAAGTTCCTATTTTAAAATTGTTAATTTTAAACCAAGCCACCATTTTTTCCAGATAGTCTGTCTGATCAACTCCATTTAATATGTAGCCTAATTTTCCGAAGTGATATAAAAACCTTCCGGGAAAGCAACCAATCTCAAAAATTTCCTTATCTTCTGTTTTTGAAAAATTTTTATAGATTTCCTTTACAGTAGGATAATTATTGGGCATAGCAGAAAAGTTAATATTTTTATATCCAGAATCCCAATATTTTTTATCTGCAAGATTATTATCCATTTTAGTTGAATGCTTTAATAATATTTTCTATTGATTGCTTATAAGTATAATTTTTTATTATTTCTTGCTGAGCCTTAACTTTATTTAAATATTCTTCTTTTGATAAAGACATAGTATTTTCAATTAATTTTCCGATTGAATTTCCGTCAATAAAACTATCGCCTAAGATATCCTTGAATTTTCTTACATTTATTATTCCAAGCTGGCCGTATGAAATGTTTTTGAACATTCGGCAGGGAAGATAGTTTATTTCTACCTGGTATTTTCCGGCGATTGCTGGTGCAATCCTGGAGATTCTTGTCAAAAAAATATTAAGCCAGTCCGGTATGAATCTTATATTTATGAATTTTAATTTTAACGATATCAATACTTTCTTGAGTTCTTTTATTTCTTCAATATTCCCCTGATTTAGAGCATTATTCCAAATGCTTCCAATCCAAAACACTAGCCTATTGTTATTGAAAACAGGCTTTTTGAATTCTTCCGCAAGCAGATTTGTACCCCATGGCTGATACAGAGTTCTCGTCTTTGAATCGAAAAAAGTTGCTGGTCCCCATTTTTGGTCTGCCTTTTCAGCTTCATTCATATAAACTTTAAGATTTAATAAAAAATCCTTATTAATTTTTTCTTTAAAAATATCTTTATAATTATGAAGACAATAGTATACGCTATTTTTGATAGGGAGTTTATAGTCCTCGAATTTTAATTTTTCCGGAACCATTTTTCCGACAGCTTCTGCTGCTATCACAAGATCGCCAGCTTGGATCAAATGTGCATTTTTTTCTTCATCCTCAACCCAGATTGCATCATAGCCGAGTTTTTTTGCGTTCTCATAGAAAGCTTTATGTATATGTCTGTGCGTGTGATATCTGGTTCTTAATCCCCAAATAACTATTCTTTTTATTGGCATCATATTTTTTTGATTATATTATCTATATCGTCCTGACTTTTGAAAGATGCCTTTGCTATATGCATCCAATTATCGATTATTTCGCTCCCGTTGCTGTCTATTTGTTTTTTTGCAAACAATACTTTGATATTTGAATTTTTGTACACTCTTTCAAAATTTCCTCCGCCAGTATCCAATCCTATTGAATTTTTCCAATTCGATATTGCAACAGAGCTGAAGTTTGGCTTAAAAGAATTCAAATAAGCTGTTCTGTAAAAACAAAAACCTGCCCATAAATACCAAGTATGAATATCATCCCTATTTCTTTCTTGTTTTAAACCGTAAGCATCATATGTATTCAGTTTTTCTTTTATGTCTATCTTGCTTAATGGAAAAATATCATGATCGATAAAACCGAAAGCAAATGGTTGCTCTTCCTTTATTATATTATAGTAAATCCAGTTAAGCGACAAACTGTGACTTAGGCTTGCTTGCGTTCTAGGATTTTTTGGTAAATCTATATAACATATTTTCTCTTGTTCGCATATGGTTTTTATGATATCTCGCTTGTTCTTATCGGATGAATTGTCTGCGATTATCAAGGTTATTTCACTGCCGGCATTTTTTCTGAAAGATTCTATCTGTTTTTTGATTAAGATTGAATTGTTAAATGCCACGCATATTATCCATAGATTGTTTTTTGGCAGATTATTCAAAAAAGAGATGTCGATTTTTCTTTTTACATATAAATAGCTAATAAAATTATTCATGGTATCTTCCACTAAAAGCATTATATGACCAGCCCATCTTTTTTCTCTGATGAATTCATGCAAAGGTCTTAATTTTTTAAAAAAATTATCCATTTTATGTTTTTTTGTGCTATTTATTTAATGTATTTTCTATAAAACTTTTTTAATGAAGCATATAAATGTGGTGATAACATTGACACAGATATTTTGTTTATAAATGGTGTTATATCAATATATGCGTAAAAGAATGTTTTAACAAGCCCGGTTCTTAATATTTTATATTTTAGTGTATTAAATTTTTCATCATATAAATTTTTATATGGCGATAGTTTAAGATACTTATACCAAATGCCCTCGCAGGATCCGGAGAATAGATTATTCCAAGGTTTTGAAGATGCATAATGTAAAATATATGTTTCCAAAACTTCTTTTTTATTTATTTTGTTTAATAATCGATCGATATTATTGCCGTCAAAAATCGTCACACTAACATTGTTAAATTTTTTATCAAGAGCTTTAATTTTACCATCGAAGATTATATTCATAACATCTTGATCTACGGTTGTAAGATTTTTTCCAAGTTTATGAATAACTTCCATTGATTTATCATAGCTTAAAATTTTTCTTGTTTTTTTCAAATCAAATACTAATACGCCAGCCTGGTAATAGAACCCATCCTGGTTTAATCCTAATCTTGCTCGAGTTTTCTTATAGTCAGTATTCTCGAGCAGGGCACTAATATAATATTCTCCGAGATCTAAATTATACAGATCATTAAGAGGTTTGTTCACTATAATATCTACATCCAAATACAATAATCTGTCAATATTTTTTGGTATAAGCTCATTGATTAGTAGTCTGTAGTATGTTTCTTTTGACCATCTTAATGCTGGAGCATCAGAAAAATATGATTTTTGAACATGAATAAGATTAATTGTTTGATTATACTTTGTTGCTACATTATTAATATTTTTTTCTTCTATTTCAGATAATCCACTATGTAAAAGATAAATATTAATTTTGTTATTAGTATTATTATCAAATATAGAAGTCAGGCAAACACACAGAGGCATCACGTAATTTGAATCACAAGAAAATAAGATGTTTATTTCTTCTTGCATATTATTAAAAATTATTATTTTCCAATTTTTCTTTTTTTATAAAAAAATCACCAAGCTTTCCGCGTGCAAAAGTATAATTATTATATTTTGATTTTATGTTTTCCATAGACAGATTAATTTTTTTACTCTAAAATTTTTTCATTCAGTTAAAATTATTGTTTTTATTGTTCTCATATCTTTATTTTGTTATCTCCCTCTTGGGAGTTTTAATTACTTTGTTTAATCATTACTGCAAATTGTCTAGGATCTTCATCTATACTACTATAGTCCCATCCAGCTGATTCAAATACGAAACTATCCAGTATTGTGTATTTTTTAAAACTTTCTTTTGTAAATCTAAAAATATGTCCACCCATTCCTTCTCCAACAAATTTATCTATCACTGGTTGGTCGTATGGTACTAGTATTACAACGATAGGTGAAACCTCAAACATTTTATTTATTAATGTATAAGGGTTTAAGAAGTGTTCCAACACATTTGCACATATTACGATATCAAACTTCCCATATTTCTTAAGATCTTCGTTTGGTTCAATTTTTAAAAAATTAACATTTTGATTGGAATATAAAATATTTGCAATAGTTACAGACACTCCAGATATTTCAAGGCCTAATATTTTTTTATCTTTATATTCTTTATCTATAAAATGAGAAAATTCCCCAGTCCCGCATCCCAGTTCTAATATATTTTTACTTTTATCAAAAATTTCTTTAAAGATCTTTCTTTTTTGTATTTTTTTTAGGAAATCTAGACTAATTAATTTATTTTGATGTGAATGATGCAAAAATGATTTGATGTAAACATTTTCCCAAGCGTTAGTGGCACTGTTATTTTTGACATATTCTTGAAAACGAGCGTCTTTTAGTACGTGTTTAATTTTTTGCCACCAAAAAAATCTATCAGGAACACGCCCAATTCTTTTTTGTGTTTTTTTAATATATTTATGTATTAGTTTTTTCATATTTAATTTGTATGTTTGATTATGCTTTTAAAATCAAATCTCTTAATTTTGTTTCTATTGTTTTTTTTGAATAGTCTTTTTTAATCATGTTTATACATTCTGTTCTATATTTTCCAACGATTTCTGGATGTTCAAGATAATAAATAATATTTTTTGCTAATTGCTGATGGTCATGAGTGTCATGAAATAAAGCAAAATCTTTAAAAACGCCAGTAAAAGACATTATTTTAGGAAGACATAAAACACAGCCACATAATGCTGCATCATATACTGCCACACATTGGCCTTCATCAAGAGAAGAATTGATATAAATAATATGCTTATTAAGTTCTTTAGAAACTTTATCATTTTCCATAAAACCGTGAAAAATAATATCATTTTTATATTTTGATTCTGACACTTTTCTTTTGAAATTTTCATCAAGTACTTTTCCAACAATGTGTATTTTAATCTCCGGTTTATATTCTTTAACAATTTCGAATGCATTAATTGCAGTAATCAAGTCTTTTTTGGGGGTAACATTACCAAAACAAACTAGATCTGTTCTTTCGCCCATGTCTTCGAGCTTAAAAACATTTTCTGCTATAACCAAAGGGACAATCATAAGTTTTTTTTCTGGAGTGCCTTGTTCGAGTTGAAAATCTTTTTCTTCCTGATTGTTTAACCTTATTATAGTAAATAATTTATAGACAAAATTTTGAACAATCTGCTTTATTTTAGATCTTCTCTTTGGTTCTGTATGAGCCATAAAAATTGTTCTTCGTGCAAGGAAGGGAACAATGAACGATTGCCACTCATAACTATTTACATAAAAGATACTATTTTTAAGTGAAAATTTAATTATTTGGAATA
Organism: Patescibacteria group bacterium; assembly: GCA_003142075.1. GTDB lineage: Bacteria > Patescibacteriota > Minisyncoccia > Phycocordibacterales > GWA1-40-21 > Bog-1340. Next base: position 14,981 of record PLOL01000031.1, read on the forward strand.
AATAATTAAAAAAATTTTTATAATCAATTACTTTTATTCTTGGGTCAAGATTTGGGTCGCTCTCAATTATTTTTTTGTTATTTTTACCTATAATATAAACTTCCATATCTTGCTCTAACGCAACGTTGAGCACATGTAAAAGACAGTTTTCTTCCAATACTAGTTTTGGAAAATGTGCTGGATACCCCCATATTATTGATACAAAAATTTGTTTTTTATTTTTCATTATTTTTTATCGGCTATAGATACCTGATAATTTTTTGCCATGAATATTTTTTTTATATCTCCTCTCGTCTTTTTAAACAATAATAAGGTCAGCGGGCCGAATGAATAGGAGATAAGTGTTGCATAAGCTGATCCGACTATGCCGTATTTTGGTATCCACCATATATTCAAGATGACATTTATTACCATTGGAATAAAAGTCATAAAAATCAGCGTCTTTTGATTATTTTCCGTTATCAGATAATTACTTGCTAAAACTCCCAAAAATGTGCCTACTGATGACCAAACATATATCTGCAATATTATGCTTGCACCCATGAATGCTTGACCGTAAATAAGGTGTATGAAAAATGACGAAAGCACTGTCATTGACAAGGAAATTATAATTGCAAGCGACAGCAGAAGAAGTGAAAGTTTTTTTAATCTTGCGTAATATATTTCTTCTGAAGTTTTTTTAGCATTTATGATTGCTGGGAAAAATGACGAGACAAGAATTCCTGGTATGAAATTCCATACTTCTGCTAAAATTACTGCCACGCCGTATATACCAACCTGGCTGGCGCCAAGCATATTTTTAATAAGCACTTGATCTATTCTTGCGTATACTAATGTAAATCCGCCGGTAAAAATCAGCGGCCAGGAATCTCTCAATAAATTTTTTGCGATATTCTTATCAAATTTCCATGAGAATAATTTTCCTTCTATCTTTTTTTCATAGAAATACCAGTAAAGTATTGCACTGAGTATTGATCCAAAAGTTGCAACAATTGCCAAATAAATGACGCCTCTGCCCGTCAAGATGACCATCACTTCGAGTGCATTGACTGTAAAATTTGCAATGCAGGATATTATGGACGGATATTTTGATTTTACTTGCGCCTGGAATTCAAAATTTATTATCTGAAAGGCATTGAAAATCAAGCCGATTGAAAGAATTGCTATAAGTATTTTTGATACATCGTCTTGTCCAAAATAAAATGCAAAAATACATACTAATATTGCCGTAATAAAACTCGCTATGAGTTTTATCGTAAGAGCTGTGCCAAGATATTCTTTCTTCTTCTCCGGATGTTTTATCAGATCTCTATAAAGTATATTGTCTATTCCAAGCGTTGCCAGGATGGAAAAAATGCTTATGAAGCTTACTGCATAACTTAACTGTCCGAAATTTCCCGGTCCAAGCTTTCTGGCAATAATTATTGTCGCAATAAAGGATGCACCCATGCTGAAAATCTGGGCGGCAAATAGCCATCCAGTATTTTTAAAATATTTTTGAAAGCCGGCATCTGCCCATTTTTCCTTTATGTAGCTCCAAGAAAATCTGTACATAATTTTATTTTTTTACAGGTGAATGTTAGCATTTTTGGGCTAAAAAACAAAACGTATAATTGTAGTTGCTTGCTTTTTTTTGTGATATAATCCCAGACATTAAAAAATAATAAGTCGAAGGCATTTATAAATTAATTTAAAAAGTTCCGTCGCGCGGGAAGGACGACTGCGTAGACGTGATTTCTCAAAATCAATGAGCAAAAATAATGTAGTGAATAATATAATAAAGTGGACGATAATCGTCGGCCTCTGGTCAGTTCTTCTGATACCTTTTTATGTGGCGAATAATATGTTCTTTCCGTTCATCACAGGAAAAAATTTCGCTTTCAGAATAATAATAGAAATAATTTTTGCTTTGTGGGTTTATCTTGCCTTTGTCGATCCTAAATATAGGCCGAAATTTTCGTGGGTGGCTGTTTCAGTTGCAGCTTTTGTTTTTGTAATGATAATCGCCGATATTTTTGCTGTAAATCCAGCGAAAGCTTTCTGGAGCAATTTTGAAAGAATGGATGGTGGAATAACTCTTATACATCTTTTGATGTATCTGCTTGTTTTCGGCTCAATCATGAAGTCAGAAAAAATCTGGATGTGGTTCTTCAGAACTTCTGTTTTTGCAAGCGTCATCATGATTATTCCTGTGATAAATGAATGGCTCACGACTCATACAACCAGAGTTTCTGTGACTTTTGGAAATGCCATTTATGTCGCAGTTTATTTCTTGTTCAATTTCTTCTTCGCTTTGATACTTTTGTACAAAGATGTAATTGAAAAAAAAGCAGACTCTTTGAAACCGATAAGAGATATTTTCAGCAATTGGCTTACTTATGCTTATGTTGCGGCAGCCGCGATTTGCGCATTCGGCATTTGGAGAACTGGAACGAGAGGAGTCGTGCTCGGCTTGCTCGGAGGTTTAGTCGTGACATCAATTATAGTTGCAATTTTTGAAAAGAAAAATAAGTTGGTCAAGAATTCTTCAATAGGTTTAATCGCGATAGTAGTTTTGCTTGTCGGTGGTTTTATTGCAATAAAAAATACTCAATTCGTAAAAAACAATCCGACTTTGGAAAGATTTGCAGAAATTTCATGGGACAATGTTTCTGATTCTGGACAGGCAAGACAATATGTTTGGGAAATGGCGGCTAAAGGTTTCTTGGAAAAACCAGTGCTAGGTTGGGGACAGGAAGGTTTCAATTATGTCTTCAATAAATATTATGATCCAAGAATGTGGAATCAAGAGCAATGGTTTGATCGTGCGCATGATACACCTCTCGATGTTCTTGTCGCAGGCGGAGCAATCGGCCTTTTGGCGTATCTTTCAATTTTTATTACAGCACTGTTTGTCTTTATAAAGAAGAGAAATAATTTTGGAGTAATAGAAGCAGGATTGATAGTCGGTTTGCTTGCTGCATATTTTGCGCAAAATCTTTTCGTTTTCGACAATCTTACGAGTTACATGTTTTTCTACGCGATCTTAGCATATATCTATTTTAGGGACGCAAAAACCGATAAATCTTCGGTTGAAAAAGTCGGAGTAAGTAATGATATCGCAAATTATGTCGTTGCTCCGCTATTGATTTTGTCTTTGGGAGCATCTCTTTGGTATTGCAATATAAAACCAATAGACGCCAATCTCAATCTCATAAATGCCATGGAATCGGTCAATCAGTCCCCACAAACATCTTTGAATTATTTCAATAAAGTATTTTCAGCAAATACTTTTGGAAGTTCGGAAGCAAGAGAGCAGATAATAAGTATTGCGCCTTCAATAGCATCTGCGAGCAGCATAGATGACACGACGAAACAGAATTTTGTCGAGCTTGCTTATACTCAAATGCAAACACAACTTTTGCAAACTCCGAATGATGCAAGATATCAATTTTTCATGGGAACATTTTTGGACAATATGAGCCAATATCAGCTGGCTTTGCCTTATTTGCAGAAAGCTGTTGAACTTTCACCGGATAAATTGACAATGATGGCTGAGTTGGCAAAATGTTATTCATATCTTGGACAAGGAGATCAAGCAGTTGCAATCGCAAAGAAGGAATATGATTTGATGCCGATTGATGATGATGCAAAGATGAGCTATGCCGCAGCTCTGATTGTTGATAATCAGGATTCTTTGGCTAACCAGATTATCGGCACCGCTACGACAACCAGTCAAGACATAGTCAGAGCATATTTGATAAGAGCAGAAAATTATTTGCAGAAAGGCGACAAGGCTTCCGCAATTGCGCAAGTCAAAGATGCAATGAAAATTAATCCAGGATTTGAATCTCAAGGAGAAACTGTAATAACAGGAATCAATAACGGGACGCTCAAATAGTTATACTTGATTTTTATTGATATGTGTGATACATTATTTGCAAGTGAGTGCTAGTAGAAAGAGTTTAGCACTTTGTTAATATCTTCATATTGAACCCCGAAAGGGGTTTTTATGTACTTGTTGATATTTGAAATATATTTTTATATTTATTTTGCTATAATTAACCCGTTAAAGTTTTTGCTGACGGGTTGAAAATGATTTAATATATAATAGGTATTTTAAAACGATTGAGTAGATATATACTATAATTTTCTTATATCGGTTCAACCCATTTTCATCAGCAAAAATTTTGTTCGGGTAAAAAAGCAAGATTATTTTTACTTATAGCCGGCGATCGCACTCATTTAAAGATATTAACTTTTAGAGTTGAACCTCGCCGGCTATAAGTGGAAATAATCTTTTTAAAAATATGCAAAACATAAGAAAAAATGTAAATCTTTCCAGTCTGAATACTTTCAAGACCGGCGGAAACGCACGGTTTTTTTGTGAAGTTGAAAGCGAAAATGAATTGATTGAAGCTTTAAAATTTGCAAAAGAAAATAAATTGGAATTTTTTATAATAGGTAACGGCTCAAATCTTTTGCTCAGTGATAATGATTTTCCCGGTATTGTCATAAAAATCATTATAAAGGGGAAAAAGATAGAAATAAAAGATGCGGATTATTCTGTAGTATCTGCCGGTGCCGGAGAATCATTTGATGATTTGATAATATTTATGGCAGACAATAGCTTGTCGGGAATAGAAAATCTTTGGAATATTCCGGGGACCGTCGGAGCTTCAGCTGTGCAAAATATAGGAGCTTATGGAGCCGAGACAAAAGATTTTATTTTTCTAGTGGAAGGTATAGATGCGAACAATTTTGAGAAATTTTCTTTTAAAAATAATGAGTGCAGGTTTGGATACAGGGAAAGCATCTTCAAAAAAAATAAAAATCTCATAATTACAAAAGTATCATTCAAGCTGAACAATGTTTTTTTGCCGAATTTTTCATATCCTTCTTTGAAAGAGTATTTTTCAGGCAGGAAAAATTTTGATGTAAGAGAAATTATCGAAGCTATAGGAAAAATCAGAAGGGAAAAATTGCCGGACTGGAAAGTTTTGGGAACTGCAGGTTCATTTTTTAAAAATCCAATCATCACAGAAGAAGAATATTCAAAGCTTTTGGAAAAATTTCCGGATTTGCCGAGATATGATGCCGGAAAAGATTTTGTGAAGATTCCATTGGGCTTTGTAATAGATAAAATATGTCTTCTTAAGGGATTTCGCGTAGGGCAAGTCGGACTTTTTGAAAAACAATCTCTTGTAATCGTAAATTATGGCGGAGCAGATTTTTCTGAGATAGATAATTTTGCAAAAATAATCGAAGAAAAAGTTTTTGAAAAGATAAAAGTTAGGATTGAGAGGGAAGTTGAAAATATTTTTTAATTTTTTTAAAAAAAGTTATCAACAGGTCAAAAACTATTGTATTAATTTTAATAAGTTGTAAAATTATGGTCAGCAGTAGGTTTCAAGTTTTTTAAAAACTTGTGTCGATAAACTACTATTTAAAAACAAATTAAAATAATTTTTCCGGATAACTTGTAAATATTCTCCTTAATCCGGAATACAAAAAACATGGCAGCTAAAAAGAAAGCAAAGAAAGTAGCAAAAAAAGCAAAGAAAGGAAAGAAGAGATAACTTTTTTGAAAAGGCGCACCCGAAGGGTGCGCCTTTTCTAATTGATTTTTTACATATAGCGTATGAACGATTTTATGCTATTATATATTTTATGTCATTTTTGAACAAAATTTTTGGAGACAGATATGAAAAATATATAAAGACTTTGGAGCCGATTATCGCGCAAATATGGTCTTTTTCTGATAATTTGAAAAAACTTTCGGATGAACAGCTCAAAAATAAAACGCAGGAATTCAGAGACAGATTGAAAAATGGAGAAGAACTAGATTTGATATTGCCGGAAGCTTTTGCCGTTGTCCGTGAAGCATCCGAAAGGACGCTTCAATTGAGACCGTTTGATGTTCAGCTCATAGGAGGAATTATTCTTCACCGAGGAAATATTTCCGAAATGAAAACGGGAGAAGGAAAAACTCTTGTTGCAACGCTGCCCGCATATTTGAATGCTCTTGGCGGTAAAGGCGTTCACGTCGTCACTGTCAACGACTATCTTTCAAGAAGAGACGCGGTTTGGATGGGGCAGATTTACAATGCACTTGGTTTGTCTGTCGGAATCTTGAATCATGAGGCTTCTTATCTCTATGATCCCACGCATACCGAACTTGATAAAGAAAGAGATGAATTGGGTTCTTTTAAAGTTGTCCATGAATTTTTGAAACCGTGCACGAGAAGGCAAGCATATGAAGCCGATATCACTTACGGAACGAATAATGAATTCGGTTTTGATTATCTGCGAGACAATATTGAATATGATGTCAGCAAATTGAGACAAAGAGGATATAATTTTGCAATCGTCGATGAAGTCGACTCCATTCTCATAGATGAAGCTAGGACTCCGCTCATTATTTCTGCGCCGGCGCAAGATTCCGGAGAACTTTACGATGTTTTTACAAAAATTGTCAGCGGTTTTGTAAAAGATGTCGATTATACTGTAGATGAAAAGCACAAAGCGATACAGCTTACGGATGCGGGAATAAATAAAGCCGAAAAATCTTTAGGAGTTGAAAATATTTATACCGAAGGAGGAATCAAATATGTTCACCATCTAGAAACGGCGACTCGCGCAAAAGCGCTTTATGAAATAAATACGGATTATGTCGTGAAAGACGGAGAAATAATTATTGTCGATGAATTTACCGGAAGACTTCAGCCAGGAAGAAGATGGTCCGAAGGATTGCACCAGGCGATTGAATCGAAAGAAGGCGTAAAAATTCAAAAAGAATCGAGGACTTTTGCGTCTATTACATATCAGAATTATTTCAGATTATACAAAAGACTTTCCGGTATGACGGGAACTGCTTTGACATCGAGCGAAGAATTTTTCAAAGTTTACAGCATGGATACGATTCCTGTTCCGACAAATGTGCCGACTCAGAGAAAAGATTTGAATG
>PLOL01000028.1 GCA_003142075.1 Patescibacteria group bacterium
TTCCGGTTTGTTTAAATTTTCTGCGACGAAAGATTTTGAAACCGAGTTTACCGCATGCACAACAGGGGAATAAGGCGCGGATGCCGGAGTATTTTGCGTTTCAATCCTATTATTTTGATTTGAAAAATTATTATTTCTTTTTGGAAAAAATTTTCTTCCGTCTCCATTTTGGGAGTTTTGTTGATTGTTTATCATTATTTATTTTAATTAGCTTATAAATTTATTTAAAATATTAAATTAATCTTATTTTTTTAAAAATACTTTCCAAAGATTATTCGTCTCTATGTACCAGTTGTTTATATTTATAAATCTTTCGAAAGGCGCTGTTATCGTGCCGAAATTCAATCCCTGGATTTTACCTGGTGTTATATAAATAAATTCAGGAGAATACAAGAACACAGCCGGCACATCTTTTTGAACATCTGCAGAAAAACTTTCATAGTCGCTGATCCTGTCTGAAATATTCGAGTCTGCTCTAGCGTTTTCCAATAATTTATCTACGGCAACATTTGTGTACATTGAAATATTAAGGCCTGGATCATTTCTTTGTGATGAATCCCAGAATGCGAAGAAGTCCATGTCTCTGCCGATTTCTTCTCCATAAAGCAGAGCGTCAAATTTTCTCGGTCTTATAACATTTTGTTGCAAATCTCCGAAGTCGTATTGTTTGATATCCACTTGAGCACCGATTTTTTCCCAGTCAGCTTTTACAAGTTCGGCAGTCTGCACCAAATCATCGCTGTTTAAAGTCGATATCGTTATTGAAAGCTGTATCGTCTGCTTGCTGCTGATTTTCTTTTCCATTATTCCAGTGGTGGAGCTCATTACCCATCCTGCGTTCGTCAATATTTTTATCGCTGCATCAGTATTGGCATCGGGATTGTTGTCTGTACTCGTGCTTTCACCACTGATTAATCCTGGAGGTATTGGTCCGTATAAAGGAGTTCCATAGCCTGATAACACCTTATCTATTATTTGTTGTCTGTCCACTGCCAGATTCAAAGCTTGTCTAACTTCAGGATATGAAAGAACTTCGGATTGATTTTGATTGAAGAAAACGGCAAATACTCTTGAAAGCGGAGTGATATTTATTTGCGTATTTTTCTGTTTTTGCAGATTGGTTATTTGATCTGGCGATATTGAATTCATTGATTCAATTTCTTTGCTGTCATAGGCTTTTATTAAAGATGGTTCATCCTTATAAAATCTTATTATGAGATCGCTGATGAACGGCTGTCCTGAAGCGTATTTATCAAAAGACGTCAGCTCATAATAAGTCGGAATGAGAAGCATATTTTTTGTTTGCGTATCCATTTTTGTAACTTTGTAAGGACCCGAACCGATTGGCTCGACGTTGTATTGGCTGAGAGGGAATTGATCCGAGCTGAGATTGCCCCACAAATGTTTTGGAAGGATTCCGACAGTCAGATTTTCCAGGAAAGGCGAATATGGTTTTTTCAAAATGAATTTGATATGAGTGCTATCTACTTCCTGAACTGTTATGTCATAAAAATCTGGTCTTTTAGGACTTCCGATTGATGGATCTTGGATTTCATCTATTGTGAAAAGAACATCGTCTGCTGTGACTTTCACTCCATCCTGGAAATAAATATCATTTCTCAAAGTAAAAGTATAAGTCATTCCATCGCTCGAAATATCATAGCTTTGTGCCAAGTCGGGAACAAGAGTGTTGTCTGTGGATACTTTCATTAATCCAGAATATATGAGAGATGTTAAATCATTGTCTACATCTGATACTGCAAGCACAGGATTTACAAATCTAGGCGAACCTATTATTCCTTCTTTAAGCGAACCTCCATTTGTTGGAACATTTACTGATATCGATTCGTTAACTCTCTCTAAAATGAATAATCCGGAAATTGTGAATATTAAAAGCAAAAAACCAAAAAATAATTTTTCAGATATGCTGAATTTTTTTATTATTTCGGAGAGTTTTTCAAAAAATTTAATCTCCCATTTCTTATTGAGAATTTGTTTGATCTTTTCTTTCACGAGTTAAAAATGATACTAACTATTGTATCAAGCGTTTAAAAACTTGCAACTTTTTTATTTTTTTATTTGAAGATTACCGCGAGCAGTGACACAAGAGCGAAAAGTATGCCGAGAACTATGGTTGCATCAAAGACAAATTTTTCAAAACCTCTTCTTGTATGATAGCCGGAATTCCAATTGTCAGAACCGCCAAAAGCACTTCCTGCGCCGGCGTCTGATTGCGGCAGTAAAATTGAAGCCACTATCAATATGGCTAGGATTACTTGTATATAGGGCAGATATGCGGTTAAAGCTGACATTGCGGTATGCAGTATAGCAAAACAAATAAAAATATCAAGGATAAAAAACTAGCGGATGGTGTAAAAAATAATTTTATGTGATACAATGTTTCGGTGACTTTTTCCTTTTATCAGCAGAAGTCCGCTCTTGTTTTTCGAGACAAGATTCGATTATTTAATTTAATAAGCAATAATTTAAAATTATGTCAGCAGGATATATATTGTTAGGAATTTTAGTCATTATAGTTGTATGGGCTGTTTTGGCTTACAACAAATTTATTACTCTTATAAATAGAGCAAAGGAAGCTTGGTCAGATATAGATGTCCAATTAAAAAGAAGATACGATCTTATTCCAAACCTTGTAAACACCGTAAAAGGTTATGCGACTCACGAAACGGATGCTTTTGAAAATGTCACTGCAGCAAGAGCTCAAGCTATGGGAGCGCAGAATATTGTGGACAAAGGCAAAAGCGAAAATACTCTTTCAAGCGCTTTGAAAACAGTTTTTGCAATCGCTGAAGCTTATCCAGATTTGAAAGCAAATCAGAATTTTCTTTCACTTCAGTCAGAACTTTCAGACACAGAAAACAAAATCCAGGCAGCGAGAAGATTTTACAACGGCAACGTCAGAGATTTAAACATCGCAGTGGATTCTTTTCCAAACAATATAATTTCAAATATGTTTCATTTTGTAAAAATGGAATTGTTTACTCTTGATGAAGGAGATACGGCTGCAAAAGCACCGGTTGAAGTAAAGTTCTAAAATTCATGGAAATAAAAAACAGGGAACTTCATAGAGTTGCTGTTACTGCCATCATACATAAAGAAGGAAAATATCTTGTTACAAAAAGATCTCCGCACAAAAAATCTTTTCCAAACAAATGGACTGTGCCTGGTGGCGGCATGGAAGTTGAGGATTATATAAATTCTCCAGTAAGTACAAAAGCCGGTCATTGGTATTACGCTATTGAAAAAACTTTAAGAAGAGAAGTAAAAGAGGAGGTTAATCTTGAAATAAGCAAACCTAAATATCTTTTGGATTTAGCATTTGTCGCTCCAGATGGAACACCATCGATTGTTTTGAGTTATTATGCCGATTATGTTTCCGGAGAAATAAAACTCGATGGCGATAGCACTGAATATAAATGGATCACCGCGGAAGAAGCAAAAAGTATAGATTTAATCGAAGGAATTGATGAGGAAATAGAAATGGCTGATAAAATAATTAAAAATAAAAAATAATGTCGACTTTATATACAGAACAAGATAAAAATATTTCAAGAACCTGGCTTTTGATGGGCGTTTTTTTGGTCGTTGTCATTGGAGTGGGTTATTTTATAAGCTATTATTTTGATGCTCCGTGGATTTTATATGCTGCGATAATTTTCAGCATATTGATGAATATTTTCAGCTATTGGTATTCCGATAAAATCGTCTTGTCCATGTCAAAAGCAATTGAAGCCAAACGCGAACAATATACCGATTTGTATAATATTGTGGAAAATCTTTCCATCACGGCCGGACTTCCGATGCCGAAAATTTTTATAGTTACCGATCCTTCGCCGAATGCTTTTGCCACCGGAAGAAATAAGGATCATGCGGTTGTGTGCGTGACGACTGGACTTTTGCAGANNCTTTTGCAGATTTTAAACAAGGACGAGCTTGAAGGTGTGATTGCTCATGAACTTTCTCATATTGGCAACGATGATATTTTACTTTCGACTGTCGTTGTCGTGCTTGTCGGTTTTATTTCAATTTTGGCGAATATTTTCATGCGCGGAGCTTTCTTCGGCGGAAGAAGCAGGGAAAAAGGAGAAGCCGGCGGAATACTTATGATTGTCGGAATTATTTTTGTAATTCTTTCGCCGATTGTCGCTGTTCTTATTCAGCTCGCAATTTCCAGAAAAAGGGAATTTCTTGCTGATGCTGACGGCGCGCTTCTCACAAGATATCCGGACGGACTCGCTTCTGCACTTCAAAAAATTTCTGCTGCGAATATTCCGATGACAAATCCGAATCATGCGACTGCGCATCTTTATATTTCAAATCCTTTCGGAGGTGTCGGAAAAAAAGTTTCAAATCTTTTCAGCACGCATCCGCCGGTAGAAGACAGGATAAAAGCTTTGATGGGAATGGATATGAATAGTTTGGTTGATAAAAAATAAAACTAGGTTAATATTGTTTTGTTGATGGAGACGTCGCATAGTGGTCTAGTGCGTTCGCTTGGAAAGCGAATGGGGTGAAAGCTCCCGCGAGTTCGAATCTCGCCGTCTCCGCAAAATTAAAAAACACGAGAAATTTCTCGTGTTNNATTCGAAAACCTTTGATAATTTTATTGAGTGTAATCACGAAAATAAAATAGAAAAGGTGTACAGAAACTGTAAGTTTCGAAATTCTCGCCGTCTCCGCAACAAAAACAAAGTATCGGTGTGACTCGAGTACCTGAGTTCTCAATTTTATGCTACAATATAAATATATGTTTTGGAACAAAAAAACAAAAAATGAAAATCCAAAGGATGTAATTCCTCTAGATGATTCGATAATTGAACTTGGTCGTGAAGTTGAAAGGGGTCTGGGTCTTTGGCAAGCACTGATAGATAATCATTGGTTTGATATGAAAGGAAATCTTTATCATAAAGCTGTAGATTTAATGACAAAAGACGTTTTAAAAAATCAAACATTAACTAATCAAGATAGAATAAAAAAGGCGAACGAAATACTTACATTTTCAAAAACATATAGAGGTAAAATAAATCAAGTAGCTTCATACTATAAAGAATTTATTAGTACCCAACTAAAGCAATTTGATGAGATGCTAGATGCGGAGAATGATGCATCAATAGATTTGAAGACATTACCAGAATCAATGTCGGCGATACAAATACATAATAGAAAAAAAGAGTGGATTAGTCTTTCTTACGAGCTAATTAAAGTACGTGAAAGAGAGATGTTTGCAATTAACGCTCACATGGATACTGATGAATTCATACCAAATCTCACCCTCCAAGACAATGGGGAAGCAGATCATAAAATGACAAAAGAGGAAAATGAGCAATTTTCAGAGAGGCTTGCGACTTGCTATGCGTACAGAGATAAAGCCGCAGAAGAAGAAAGAAAAGTTGAGCCTAACAGATCTAATCTTGCCACAAGTATGTTTGGTAATCTCAATAATTATATGGAAGACGGTAGCTATTCCAGATTATTAGCTAAATTGAAAAATTAAAATCTAGTGCGAGCGTTCCGCAGTAAAACTAAAGTATCGGTGTGATCAGAGTGCTTTTAAAAAACATGTCTAATGGCTTAACATATATAAAATCAAAAGATAAATGTATTTATTGTGGTAAATTAGACACTAAACTTAGTGATGAGCATATTGTGCCAGAATCTCTTGGCGGTGTTCACATAATAAGAAAAGCGAGCTGCCCTGAGTGTGCAACTATAACAAGCCGATTTGAAATGAATGTTGCTCGAGGCTTATGGGGAGATGCTCGTACAGCTTTTAATGCACCAACTAAACATCCTAAAGAAAGAAAAAAGATTATCTCCACTCATATTTCTCAAGGTACTAAAGAAATTGAAGTTCCAGCCATTGAATATCCAGCTGGTTTTATTTTTTACCGAATGGGTATACCAGGTCTATTACAAAAGTTGCCAAAAGATAGAGATATCTCTGCCTCGTGGACAATGGATGTAATCGATGATGACAAAAGAAGGGATGATTTCTTTAAGAAATATAGTAGTTACCCAGTACTAAAATTTAAACATGTTCCTCAAGATTTCGGGCGAATGCTTATTAAGATAGGTTACGGACATATTCTTACTATTCTTGAACCCGAAGATTTTAATCCTCTTTGTTTACCATATATTTTAGGAAAAGAACAAAATGTATCCTATATTGTTGGAGAGCAAACAAAAAATGTCGCCCCTATTCCTAGCTTGGGGTATTCGCTAACTGCAAAAGGTTTTGTAATTTCAGAAAACAGACTGTTGTTAATTGCAATAATTAGACTTTACGCAAATACGCATTCTCCCGAATATGAAGTAGTTGTTGGTGATGTTCTTGGTTTTGAAAACATTACTCGGATTTTAAAAAAAATAAGCTGACTCACATACCCCAGCTTAGTCTCTAAAAATCTTCCAAACCACCATTATGGTGTCTCACACACTTATTACCTAACTCGACTGTCCCGCACTTTGTTTTTAATCGTAAAAAGATATATCATTGTCCTATGAAGCAAAAGATTGCACCAACAATAATTCTGCTTATAATTTTATTTTTTGTTTTCTTTCTTATTTATATGAAATTTTATAATGAAGAAAAACAAGCCGTCAATATTGTTGTGCCGATTTCGACAAGCACTTATGTATCGGCAAGCTCGACATCGCCGGGAGTAAAAATATATGAGACAGATTGCGGTTCGTATTCCACAGGAACGGTGGAAGTCGATTCAAAAAAAATATTCGTTGATGTATCCGATGATGAATGTAAACAGACACTCGGACTTTCCGGAAGAACATCCATGAATGATGATCAAGGAATGATTTTTGTTTTCAACGATCTGGGAAATTATGCTTTTTGGATGAAAGATATGGATTTTCCGCTTGATATTATTTGGATTGACGACAATTTTAATATTGTCGGCATAGAAAAAGATTTAGCTGCTAGCACTTATCCTGAATCTTTCGGTGAAGAATATTTTGCCAAGTATGTTTTGGAAATAAATGCAGGATATTCCGACAAAAATAATTTAAAAGTCGGAGACAAAATTATTTTTACCGAAAATAATTAGAAAATATATTTTTTAGTATTTTTGAAGAAAAAAAGCCTCTAAAAAGGCTTTTTTTCTTCAATTTTTGCAAAAGAAAAAAAGCCTAGAAAGTAAAAATATTTTTTTTACCCAAAATTGCCTATATTTTTGGGTTTAATACGGTGGAGAGCTTTACACGATATTGTTTTCGGTTTATTTTTTTAAAAAAAGTCTTTTTTCTATTTTTTAATAATGATTTTGGGTGTAAAATTGTCTTACAAATTTATTAATTTTAATTTTTAATCTCGTCGCGCTTAGAAGACGGCTGCACGATGTGATTTCGCAAAATCAATGGTAAAAACAGGAAACGGAAGAGCGCATCTTATCAGAACAATTAAAAAAAGAGACGGCCAAGTTGCTCCTTTTGATCTTTCGAAAATCACAAGTGCGATAAACAAATCAATGTCTGTTTCCGGCGAAGGATCTCCAGAAGAAGCCGAACTTGTTGCAAATAAGGTTCTAGCCGAACTTGTTAAAATAGCTAAGAAATTCAAAGATTTTTTACCAGATGTTGAAGGTATCCAAGATATAGTTGAAAGAGAATTGATTTTGAGCGAATATGTAAAATCTTCCAAGGAATATATTCTTTATAGACAGGAAAGATCTAAGCTCAGAGGTGTCGGAGTTCAAGTTCCTGCAAAAGTAAAAAAACTCACAGCAGAAAGCAAAAAATATTTCAAGAACCAACTTGGAGAATTTGTTTACTACAGATCATATTCAAAATGGATTGATGCCGAAGGAAGAAGGGAAACTTGGATTGAAACAATCGACAGATATATTTCTTTTATGAAAAGCAGATTGGGCAAAACTGTAAAAGATTCCGAGTATGCAGAATTGAGAGAAGCAATTTTAAATCAAGAAGTGATGCCTTCGATGAGACTTTTGCAATTTGCCGGTCCTGCAGTCGAGCGAACAAATGTTTGCGCATATAATTGTTCTTTCATCGCTCCATCTAAGTTGGAAGATTTTGCAGAAATAATGTACATATCAATGTGTGGAACTGGAGTTGGTTTTTCAGTTGAAAGCCAGAATGTTCAATCGCTTCCGCAAATAAAATTTCAGACTGGAAAAAAATTATCAAAACATGTTGTTGCAGACAGCAAGGAAGGTTGGTCTGACTCTTTGACTTTTGGAATAAAAACTTGGTACAACGGCGAGGATGTTGAATTTGATTTTTCTCAAATTCGTCCTGCAGGCGCCCGACTAAAAACAATGGGAGGAAAAGCTTCCGGTCCGGATCCGCTCATAAGACTTTTAAATTTGGTCAGGACAAAAGTTTTATCTAAACAAGGAAGAAGACTTTCAAATCTTGATGCTCACGATATTATTTGTTCTATCGGTGATTGCGTAGTTGCCGGAGGTGTCAGGAGAAGCGCACTTATTTCTCTTTCGGATTTGGATGATGAAGCGATAAGAGATGCCAAGAAAGGCCAGTTTTATCTCACAGAACCGCAGAGAAGTATAGCCAACAATTCTGCTGTTTATATACAAAAACCTTCAGCTACCGAGTTTTTTGACGAATGGATAGCGCTTATGAAATCCGGTTCTGGAGAAAGAGGAATATTCAATAGAGGAAGCCTTTCAAAAACATTACCGGAGAGAAGATTGAAAGTTCTCGGCGGAAATATAAGCAATCTTGGAACGAATCCTTGCGGAGAAATCATTCTTCAGTCAAAACAGTTTTGTAATCTTTCAGAAGTTGTTGCCCGTGCAGATGATACTGAGGAAAGTTTGCTGAAAAAAATAAAGCTTGCAACACTTCTTGGCACATATCAAGCGACTCTTACAAATTTTCAATATCTTTCAAAAGAGTGGAAAGAAAATTGCGAAAAAGAACGATTGCTCGGAGTTTCTATTACCGGACAGTGGGATTGTCCAGTAGTTCGTGATGCAAAAGTTTTATTAAAGTTAAAACATGCAGTTATCAAAGCAAATGAACTTTATGCAAAAAGATTTAAAATTAGTGCTTCCACTTGTGCTACATGCGTAAAACCTTCCGGAACAGTTTCTCAAACAGTAGATTGTGCTTCAGGCATGCATACTAGATTCGCACCTTATTATATTCGCAGAATAAGAATATCTGTCACAGATTCTCTGTTCAAAATGATAAGAGATCAAGGAGTTCCGTATCAGCCGGAAGTTGGACAGTCAAAAGAAAATGCGACAACTTTTGTTTTTGAATTTCCTGTCAAAGCTCCAAAAGGTGCAGTTGTTTCAAAAGATATATCCGCAGTCAAACAGTTGGAATTTTGGAAAATGGTAAAAATAAATTATACAGAACATAATCCATCAGTAACTATTTATGTAGGAGAAAATGAGTGGATTGAAGTTGCAAATTGGGTTTACAGCAATTGGGATATCATCGGAGGACTTTCATTTTTGCCTAGGAATGATTACGTATATCCGCTAGCTCCTTATGAAGAAATAGATGAGAAAAAATATAATGAGCTCGTGAAAAAAATTGGCAATATAGATTTTTCAAAAATAATCACTTATGAAAAGACGGATGAATCAGATTTGAAAAAAGAATTGGCGTGCGCAGGGGGAATGTGCGAAGTTGTTTAAGAAAAGTTTAAAAAACCGCCAAAAGGCGGTTTTTTTATTGATTTTAATGCAATTTCAGTATAGAATGCATTTTACTGCACGGGTGGTGAAATGGCAGACACGCTAGCCTTAGGAGCTAGTGCCGCAAGGCATGGAGGTTCAAGTCCTCTCCCGTGCACAAAGCTGTTTTTATTTTAATTGACAGCATAATAATGCGCCCATAGCTCAGCTGGTAGAGCAGATCCCTCTTAAGGATAAGGTCGTTGGTTCGACTCCAACTGGGCGCACTGCGAAATTGATTTGTAAAGATAAATATAAAATCTAATGATAAACCTAGTTTTAAACAGGATACTCATTATTGGCGATTCTGGCCGTGGTAAAACATTTTTGGCTTCAAAACTTTCAGAAAAACTTGGCATACCTTATTATTCTACAGATGATTTTTATTATGAGATAAAATTTACTAAACCAAGGGACAAACAAGAAAGTATTGATAATATTTCAAAAATATATCATAAAGAAAAATGGATTGTTGAAGGTACAACTCACCACTTAATAAAATCTGGTTTAGATTCAGCTGATATAATAATTTATTTAAAATACAATAATATTTTTTTCCAATTATTTAGTATAATAAAAAGACATTTTACTAGAAAAGATGCAAGTTTTTATCAAACACTTCTTCATATTAGGCATGTAATACACAAAAGGTTTCAAACAAAAGCAGATCGACAAAAAATGGGTCAAATGACAACTTCTGAACGTATCAAACCTTATAAACAAAAAGTTATTACGCTTACATCATTTAAGGAAATTGATTGTTTTGTAAATTTTATCAAGTAAAATAACATGAGGTGGGAATCGGTCATAGATAATTTTTAATTTGGCCCACAACTTTTGCTTTTCGTGAACTCATAACAATGGTGGAATCGGTCACGCATAATTTTCTGCTGAAAATTTGCGCGACCACGCCTCGTGCCGCCACGCTCCGGCTTTCGATTCTGGAATCGGCGATTACATCGCCAGGTACTTTTCCACCTCGCTTCGCTCGTACGGAAAAGTCTTTCGATTCCCACACGCAAGCAAAATTGTTTGTTTGCTCCAGGCACAAATAAAAATCAGACNNGTCTGATTTTTATTTGTGCCTGGGGTGGGAATCGAACCCACATGATGTTGCCACCGAGAGATTTTAAGTCTCTAGCGTCTACCAATTTCGCCACCCAGGCAGATTAAATTAATCGTGAGAAACGCGAGTACGCTTTCGGTCACAGATAATTTTTTCGTCGACTACCACAAGAGTACTCCCATTTTCTAATCGCTTCGCTCAAGAAAATTAGGTTGCTCAAAAATTTCTGCGACCCCGACTCGCACCCGTTTTCTGCTGAAAACGGACTTTGCTTTGCTTCGTGTGCTTCGTCTTTCGATTCTCCCCAAAATTTTACCGTTGGTAAAATTTTTGAGGCCTGGGGGAAATCGACCCTTACAGGGTCAGTATAGCTTTCCAATTTTTTCGGATTATTAAATCCTCAAAAATATGGGAGAAGCTTTTCGATTCTCCCCACGCAAGCAAAGCAGTTTGCTTGCTCAGGCCTCAATAAATACTAAAAATAGTATTTATTGAGGCCTGGGGGAGAATCGAACTCCCGCATATTCCTTTTGCAGAGGAATGCTTTACCACTTAGCAACCAGGCCTGAAACTATTTTAGAGAAATAGTATCTATTTTTTGTCTATGTTTTTCACCAAGATCTACTTCAAAATCAAACATCGGGATTCTGCCAAGCTTAGTATTGTGCTTAACATATTGTCTGAATTCAGATCTCATTCTCTTGGTAAATTCAAGAACAGCCTCCTCCTTATCGTCTGGAAGAACTGTAAAAAGAATATTAGCATATTTTTCATCATTTGAAAGTCTGACATCAGTAATCGTGATGAGTGATTGTCCGCTGGATTCTTTTTGCATGAATTCCGCAGCGGCTTTTTTGACTATTTTTTTAATTGTTTCTATTCTGTCGCTCATTTAATTTGTTTAATTTTAATTTCTTTTATATTTCTGGTTTGCTTCACTGTCGTTCGCAATGACGTTATTTTTCTATACTTTTAAATATTAATATTTTATCGCCCGGTGCTGGAATGACTTCTGATTGGAATTGACAGCCGAACTCTACTCCTTCGCGGATTTCTCCAACTTTCTGTTTTTCTTTCTGCAAATCTCGGATTTTTCCGCGGCCGATTTCAATTCCTCCACGCATTATTTTTGCTTCTTCTCCGACGAACACTGTTCCTTTTTCAGCTCGTGCACCGAGTATGTGCTTGTCTTTCATCGTACTGAAATGCTTCAGAACTTTTATTTCGGCGGTAACTTCCTCAACGATTATTTTCGGAGTTCTTTTTTCAACTTCTTCCACAAGCCACTCGGCTATTTTATATATTATATCAAATGTCTGTATTTCTATCCCGGATCTTTCGGCGAGCTCTTTTGCTGAAGCATCTGTCTTGACATCAAAGCCTAGTATGACTGCTTTATTTTTTCCTGAAGCGAGTTTGACGTCATTTTCAGAAATATTTCCAGTTCCTGCGCTGACAATTTTTATTTTTAGTCCGTCTTTGTTTATTTTTTCTATTTCATGCTCGACTGCGTGTATTGAACCCGCAGCTTCTGTTTTTATCATTATTGTCAAAACATTTGGATCGATTTCGTCAGAGTCAGCGCTGTAATTTTTTATTGGAATAAGTTTTTCTTTTTCTTTCTGTTCAAGGATATATTCTTCAGCATCTTTTTTATTAGTAAAAGTTATAAAATTTTCTCCAACTCTTGGAAGCTTGTCAAAACCGATAATACGAATAGGGGATGAGAAAGTCGCTTCGGTAATTTTTTTACCCATGAAGTTTTCCATCATTCTTGTTGGTGCGATTTTATCTCCGACAACAACGTACATTCCATTTTCCATGTATCCGTCTCTTATGACGAGCACAGCTGCAATTCCTTTTTGTTTGTCCAAATGAGCTTCGATGACCAAACCTTCGGCAGGTTTTTTTGTATCTCCTTTGAGTTCTTGCATTTCAGAGACAAGAAGAATCATATCAAGAAGTTCTGGAACTCCTTGCCCAGTTTTTGCAGAAATTTTTACATAAGGAATTGAGCCACCGTAACCTTCAATATAAATTCCATTTTCTATCAAACTGTTTATTGTTTTTTCAACGTTTGCTCCAGGTCTGTCGATTTTATTTATTGCGACGATGTAGGGAATTTTGCTATCAATAATACATTTCAAAGCTTCAATAGTTTGTTTTTTAACTCCTTCTTCAGCAGAGACAACAAGAACACCGACGTCGGCGATATTTGTTCCGCAGGTTCTCATAAAACCAAAGGCTTCATGCCCAGGCGTATCAAGGAAAGTAATTTTTTCACTTATACCGTCAGGAATTTTGTGAACAACTTCGTAAGCGGAAATTCTTTGAGTGATTCCGCCGGCTTCCGTGTCAACGATATTTGTTTTTCTAATATAATCTAAAAGAGTAGATTTTCCATGGTCAATATGACCCATTATAACGACAATAGGAGGACGCTTGATTATGCTGTTTTTTGCAGGTTTTTCCATAAATTTTTGATTTTAGAAATAATCTTTTCACTTTTTTAGTATTGTATTTGTATTGTATTTGACACCGGCGAATGAGGTCATGCAATTTAAAAACATTGCGCAGTGCGACGGCACGAGCATAGCAGATTTTTAGCAAAAAATCATGCGTGTTTTTAAATGGCGTAACCGAATGAGTTTATATTATGCTTTCTTTGGCTTTTTGCAAGGCGGATTTTTCTTCTGGCGTAAGCTCGTATTCAGAGTCAAGATTTTTTATTGGCTTTGAAAATACGCTCAAATGGTCGCGAGAATAAATACTTGAAATGATTACGCCGTCGCCGTCGCTGTTTATGAGTGCAGTTGCAAAACTTTGATTGCTTCCAGAACCTGTGCCTTTGAAAGGATTGAATCTGATAGTTTCATTTCCTGAAATGGTTTTTCTCAATTTATTGTCCATGATTTCCAGCCTGCCGGAAGTTTTTTCGGCATGTTTCTTCAATATCTCGGCATCTTTCCTGAGATTGTTTATTGCTTCATCCAGAGAGCCGTTTTTGCTTCCAAGAACTTTTTTCAAAATTATTTCAAGCCTTATTATCCAAATCAAAAGCAATAAAATTATTGCTGACGAACTTATAATTAAATATGTTTCAAAATTCATTTATCCGAGAAAATTTTTGCTGATGAAAATGTGTTGATGTTATATGACGAAATCTTTTTTCAAACCATTATTTTTTTGATAGATTGGCTTGATTTATTATCATTTTCAACACGTCAGCAAAAACTTTAACGGATTAATTATATATTTTTTAAAATGTTTTGCAATTTCACTTTGTTGTAAAAATGTGTCTAAATTGCTATTATTTTTTGTAACTTGCCCCGTGTGAAATTCAGCGTAAGCCAAATTAAGATAGGGAAGTATAAAAACTACTAATATATAAAATGTTAAATAATATCGATATTCGTAAATTTCTTTACGGGGTGAGAAAAATATATCTGGACAATGCAGCAACGACGCCAGTAGATAAAGCGGTTTTGTCCGCAATGAATAAATATTGGGCATGCGATTTTGGGAATCCAAGCTCTATTCATTCATATGGCGTTGAGGCAAAAAAAGTTTTGCAAAAATCCAGGGAAACTGTGGCAAAATTTTTAAATGCGCACGACAGAGAAATAATTTTTACGAGCGGTGGAACGGAGGCGAATAATCTAGCTATTTTTGGCTTGATAAATTCTGTCAGAAAAGATGGCAAAAAATATTCTGAAATGCATTTCATCACGACTGAAATAGAGCACAGTTCGATTTTAGAATGTTTCAAAGAACTCGAGAACAGAGGTTCAAGAGTTGATTATTTGAAAGTGAATGAATTTGGTTTGATCAATCCAAAAGATTTACGAGAAATGATTAAACCAGAAACTCTGCTTGTTTCAATCGGTTATGCAAATAGCGAAATCGGAACAATCCAGCCGATAAAGGAAATTATAAAAGAAATCAGGCATGTGAGAAAAGAAAATGGCGAGAATAGATTTTTTGCTCCGTATTTTCACATCGATGCTTCTCAAGCCGGACTTTATTTGAATATGAATGTCGAAGAGCTCGGAGTTGATTTCTTGACGATTGATGCGCAAAAAATGTACGGTCCGAAAGGGATCGGAGCACTTTATATTCGAGATGGAATAAAAATCAGCCCGATTATTTTTGGTGGAGGACAAGAAAAGGGAATAAGAAGCGGAACGGAAAATATTCCGCTGATTGCAGGTTTTGCAAAAACCGTCGAACTCGCAGAAAAAAATAACTCCGACGTTTCAATCGGGGCCCCGACTACAGCGTCGGAGAAAAAAGAAAATGAAAGACTTTTAAAAATCAGAAATTATTTTTTTGAAAATATAAAAAATTTTGTTCCAAATGCAATTATAAACGGAGATTTAGAAAATAGGCTTCCAAATAATATTAATATTTCAATTCCCGGACAAGACGGAGAAATGCTCGTGTTTAGACTTGATGAAGCAGGAATAATCTGTTCATCTTCAAGCGCTTGTGCATCAGGAAATGGTGAATCGGCTGTTGTCAGAAAATTGGCGGAAAAAACCAGTGCGACGGAAAAAGAAATAAATGACAGAGCAAAATCCACGCTAAGATTTTCAATGGGCAAGGATACAAAAATCGGAGATATAAAAAAGCTATTGGAAGTTCTAAAAAATACCCTATAGATTTTATTTTCGATATTTGTTTTTGTTTCTATAATGTATTACAATACGTTTGATATGGAACATCTAAACAAACAACAATTGATTCTGCTTACTCTTCTTGTAAGTTTTGTAACGTCAATAGCGACGGGAATCGTTACTGTTGCACTTATGGATCAAGCGCCTGTCGGCGTGACTCAAACGATAGACAGAGTTGTGCAAAATACAATTCAAACTGTCACAGCTCCTGCTCAGCAAACAGTTGTCACAAAAACAATCGAGATTAATCCTGATGAACAGATTGTCAGTGCTGTCGCAAATAATTCCAATAGTTTAATAAGAATATATGCAGGCAGCGCGAATCCAGCTGACACATCTGCTATTTCATTTGTCGGGCTCGGAGCAGTAATATCTGATGACGGAATTATTGCCACGGATGACAGCATAATTTCTTCAGATAAAAATTATTTTACCACCGATAGCAGCGGAACATTGCACAATCTTTCAATTTTAACTTTAGATGGAAGACAGATTGCTTTATTGAAATTGAGCAGTGGTGACGAGAAATCTATGGGCTTGTCAAAAGTATCTATTGCGTCAAGCACTGATGTAAAATTAGGACAGACAGTTATTTATATCGGAGGAGAAAAACAAAATGAAATCGCTACCGGAATAGTTTCAAATATAAATACAAGAAATGTGCAGATCGATAATTCCACTTCCACGGAAGCCGTCGTATCTTCGATTGAAACCTCGATATCTTCAAATTTTATTCCCGGAGGATTATTACTGAATCTTTCCGGAGATCTTGTCGGAATACAATCTGATTATGTCGACAGCTCGCTGACGAATCTTTTTGCTCCGTCGAGCGATGTAGAGAATGCAATTTCTACGATATCTACCTCTACGAAAAAGAGTCAGTAAACAATCTTAAAATGCTAATTTTTGACAAACCGCATTTTAAAGATTAAAATGCGGTTTGAAATGATAAAATAGTGCGTCGCATCATAAGGACGATCATGCGACGTGATCGTACATCCCGTCTATAGGACTTACGTGATGTGATTCCGAAGAATCAACTTGTCCTGTGTGAAATTCAGCACAGTATAAAATTTAAGGTAATAAGCATAGAATCAATTAATTAATATAGTCGAAATTATCAAAACATTAAAATTTCTTTACAGGATGCCACCAATTAACAATTTTACAACAAAAGCAAAGGAAGTAATAAGAAGAGCTCATGAGCTTGCGATGGAACGCGGTCAAAATCACGTTAATCCTATCCATCTTTTGGCAGCGCTTATTCTTCAGGAGGAAAGCGTTGTTTCTTCAATTTTGGACAGATTAGAAATCGATCTTGTCTTGTTCAATGATTCTGTTTTTGAAGCGCTTGAATCGACGCCAGGTTCGACAACAATTTCTCCATCAGGCCAAATGTATCTCACACCAGACTTGGCGCAAGTTTTGGATTTGTCTGGAAAAGAAGCACAAGATTTGAAAGATGAATTTATTTCAACTGAGCATCTTTTTCTCGCACTTCTCGATACTCCAAATGCCGCAAGAGATATTTTGCAGAGATTCAAAATTGATAAGACAATCATTTNNTGAAAGGCGATGAAATAAATCAGCCGAAAAAATATAAAGCAATTTTGAAATACACAAGAAATCTCACGAAACTCGCAAAGGACAACAAACTCGATCCAGTTATCGGACGTGATATTGAAATTTCAAGAATAATTCAGACACTTTCAAGAAGGACAAAAAATAATCCGATTTTGATAGGTGAAGCCGGTGTTGGAAAAACTGCAATCGTTGAAGGTTTGGCAATCAGAATCGCTATGAATGATGTTCCTGAATCTTTGAAAGATAAGGAACTCGTCTCGCTTGATCTTGGAATGCTTATTGCAGGAACAAAATACCGAGGAGAATTTGAAGAGAGATTGAAAGCGATAATAAAAGAAATTGAAAAATCAGAAGGAAAGATAATTCTTTTCATCGACGAAATACATACGATTGTCGGAGCAGGTTCAGCCGAAGGTTCGATGGACGCTTCAAATATGTTGAAGCCCGCACTTTCTCGCGGAGAACTTAGAACAATCGGTGCGACAACTTTAAAAGAATATCAAAAAATTGAAAAAGATCCTGCGCTGACAAGACGTTTTCAAGCTGTGATTGTGAGCGAGCCATCAATAGAAGATGCCGTTGCAATTCTTCGCGGACTAAAAGAAAAATATGAGCTTTATCATGGAGTCAGAATTACCGATGATGCGATTTTATCTGCAGTAAATTTGAGCTCGAGATATATTACAGATAGATTTTTACCGGACAAAGCAATAGATCTTATTGATGAAGCTTCTTCCATGCTAAAAATTTCTTTGGAAAATATGCCGCCAGTTCTTGAAGAAACAAGAAGAAAAGTAATGAGACTTGAAATTGAAAAAGAAGCGCTTAAAAAAGAAGTTGAGGGAGAAAAAAAGAAAGAAACAAAAAAGAGAGTTGAAATAATTGAAAAGGAAATTGCTGATTTGAAAGAAAAAACTTCAGACCTTGAACTTCGATGGACAACGGAGAAAGAAATTTTAAATAGTATAAAAACCCTAAAGAAATCTTTGGAACTTTTGAGAATTGAAGCTGAAAATGCAGAAATACAAGCCGACCTTTCAAAAGCTGCGGAAATTAGATATGGAAAAATTCCAGCTGCTGAAAAAGAGCTCGATATTAAACTTAAAAAATTAAAAAAACTTCAGACTTCAAGAAGAGTTTTGAAAGAAGAAATTACCGAAGAAGATATTGCCTCAGTTGTTTCAAAATGGACAGGTGTTCCTGTTTCAAGAATGCTTGAAGGTGAAGCACATAAGCTCATGAGAATGGAAGAAGAATTGGAAAAGAGAATTGTCGGGCAAAATGAAGCTGTCAGAAAAATTGCAGATACAATAAAAAGATCGCGAGCAGGAATCGCAGATCCAAACAGACCAATCGGTTCATTTATTTTCCTCGGTCCTACTGGCGTTGGAAAAACTGAGCTCACAAAAGCTCTCGCGGAATTTCTTTTTGACGATGAAAAATCTTTGATAAGAGTTGATATGTCTGAGTTCATGGAAAAACATTCCACCTCGAAACTTATTGGCTCACCTCCAGGATATGTCGGCTATGAAGAAGGTGGAGCTCTGACGGAAACTGTCAGACACAGACCATATTCTGTAATTTTGTTTGATGAAATCGAAAAGGCGCATCCGGAAGTTTTTAATTTGCTTTTGCAGGTTCTTGATAATGGAAGACTTACGGATTCAAAAGGCAGAGTCGTTAATTTCAAAAACACTTTGATAATTATGACTTCAAATATCGGCGCACAGTTTATAGACAGAATGGAACAAATCGGTTTTTCGACGAAAGAAGAAAAAGGAAATGAATACAGCCTCGTCAAAGAAAAAATATTCTCAAGCTTGAAAGATTTTTTCAGACCAGAATTTATGAATCGTCTTGATGATGTAATAATCTTTGATATTTTGAGCAAGGAAGCTATAAGAAAAATTGTTGATATCCAAATCAAACAAGTTGAAGAAAGATTGGAAGCAAAAGAAATCTCACTTCACATATCAGTAAAAGCTTTGGATTACTTGGCAAAGGAAGGTTATAACCCACAATACGGTGCAAGACCGCTTAAGAGATTGATACAAACAAAACTTTTGAATCCTATTGCTTCATCAATAATTTCTCAAGGAATATTGAAAGGAGGAACTGTGATAGTAGATGTAAAAAATAATGAAATTACATTTGATGTTAAAAAAGGGAAGAAGGGATCTATCGTTGAAAAAGAAACTTTTAAGGAGGATGAAGAGTAGAAAACAGGCGCAACTTTTAGTAAAAAGTTGCGCCTGTTTTGTTTGAAATATAATAAAATAAATGATACTATGCCTTGCATGCGCCGGTCGTATAGTGGCAATTACACGAGACTGTAAATCTTGCGGCTTCGGCCTTCGGGGGTTCGAGTCCCTCCCGGCGCACAAAATAATAAAACACCTTTTTAAGAAGGTGTTTTATTATTTTGTGGCCGAGTAAGCAAGATTACTTGCTTACGTGGGGGAACTCGAAAAACCTTGAGTATATTTTTGAGCATGTACTCATGTGAAAAAATACGAAAGGTGTACAGCTCCTGTAAGGAGAGAGATGCGAAGCGGTCCCTCGTCGTCGTTCTCAAACTTCGGGTTGGGCCCCGAAATTTGAGCGGTGGAGGGACTCGTTTTCTATTAATGTACAAAATCTTAAAAATCAACTACAATTGATAATATGAAAAACTTTTGGGCAGATATTATTTTGTTTTCAGGGATAGGTGTTTTAATTTATGCATATAAAAGATTTTCTTTTGATATACCATTTTGGTATTTAGTTGTAATATTCTCTCTTATTGGTACAGGTTCAAAGATGATAATTACAGATATTATAGAAGAATCACAAAATAAGTTAAAAACAGAATTACGACAAGAAAATGATAGCTTAAGAGAAGAATTGGGTAAAGGAAAAGAAAGTGTTGGTCCGCGTATATCTATTAAAGGTTTAGATGATGATGAATTATATCAAACTGCTAAGGAAGAAGTTTTAAAAGCAGGAAAAGTTTCAACTTCATATCTTCAGCGTAAACTTGGTTTAGGATATACACAAGCTTCCAAACTAGTTGATATGCTTGAAAGACGTGGAGTGATTGGTCATGCGAATGGCGAAAAACCACGAGAAATTTTAATACAAAAAAAGATAATTAATAAAACTAAAGGACCAGTTGATTTAAATAAGTTTCTTAATGAGGAAGATATTACAGAATAATTATTTATTATAAGTAAATTTATAACTAGCAAAGATTGTCCTTGCTGAGTAGAGGAAGTAGAACTTGTTTTGGACAATAAAAGTCCTATGATCATTATTATTTTGTTATAGGCAGATTGGATGATAAGATAACATTAATGGTACATATAACTCTCGAGGAATTAGAGAAACTAGCAGTTCAAGCACCTGATGATTTATTAGCTAAATCTTTCTTGCAGGGTGCCTTAAAATTAACAAATAAAGAAATAAATACTCTAGTATTCCTATATGGTCTTTGTTATTTAGCTGAGAGAGACATTGGTGAAATGCTTCCGACTATCCTGAACAAACTTTCGAATGATCATCCTCAGGAGGTTATGGATAGAGTGAAAATTATACTAAATGATTTTCTAAATAAAAAAATCAATGAAACACAAGAATTAAATGATGTTTTGCAAGGATTAGATCAAGACAAAGCAAATTTAATACTAACATCGGTTAAGGGTCGTTATAATAAAAAACCACTTATAGATATAGAAAAACTTTCTACATTTGGTGAAAAGATATTTGTATATGAACAACTATTTTTTGAGAATAATGTTATTAAAATTTTTAGAAAAATAAAGAAAATTAGAAATGATATAAGTCACCTTAGAATTGCAGATTTAACTTACAATAGTGAGTTATTAATACTTCGTAAAACAAAGGAAAAAATTCTTAAAGATTATTTTGAAGCCGTTTTTAATCCAGATCATTCAAGATCCAATTTTCAAGAAAATATTGAATTTCTTCCTGAGGAAGATTCGCGAGTCATTGCACTGCTAGATAAATTGTATTGAAATAGATCATATCTTATCTAGCAAGTACAGTCCTCGCTAAGTATTTTTTATTTTTTCATTCTCTTTCTTTAAAATCTTTGTTAACATATACTAATGTTAAAGTCGTTGCATAAAGGCCTTCGCACCTGGATAGAAATAGATAAAAAAGCTATTAAACATAATTACAAAGTTTTTCGTAATTTGATTGGTAAAAAATGCAAAATGCTTGCTGTTGTAAAATCAAATGCTTATGGCCACAATTTAATTGAATTTGCCAAAGAACAAGAAAAACTTGGTGTTGAATTTTTGGGTGTAGATTCTGTGGTAGAAGCTTTTACTCTGAGAAGAGAAGGAATAAAAATACCGATTCTTGTTCTTGGCTATACACTTCCTGAAATGATGAAAGAAGCTTCAAGGGAAAACATTAGTATTACAATTTCAAATTTTGAGTCTTTGAATGCAATTAATAAATTGTATTTGTCATCCTCGCGAATGCGGGGATCCAGAAATTCTAACCTAGATTCCCGTCTGCACGGGAATGACACAAGAGAAATTAAAATCCATATCAAAGTAGATACAGGAATGAACAGACATGGATTTTTTGAGAAAGATATTCCAAAAGTTTTAGTTATTTTAAAAAATAACAAAAAAATAATTGTTGAAGGTTTATACACACATTTTTCTATTGCGAAAAATCCGCATGACAAGAAATATACAAATTCTCAGATAGAAAAATTTAAAAAATGGCAGAAAGCTTTTTTGAGCGCTGGTTATAATCCAATTTGTCATGCTTCTGCCACAAGTGGAACATTACTTTTTAAAGAAGCTGATTTTGATATGGTGAGAATTGGAATCGGTTTATATGGAATTTGGCCATCAAAAGAATCATACAATTATTTAAAAAATAAAATTACTCTGAAACCTGTTTTGTCATGGAAGACAATTGTTGCGGAAATAAAAGAAATTCCTAAAGGATCAAAAGTTGGATATGACGGAACAAATACCGTAAAAAGAAATACAACTCTTGCTGTTTGTCCGATTGGTTATTGGCATGGATATCCACGAGCACTTTCAAATATCGGATATGTTTTAGTGAATGGTCAAAAAGCAAAAGTTCTTGGAAGAATTTGCATGGATATTATTATGATAGATATTACAAATATAAAAAATGTGAAGGTGGGGAATGAAGTTGTAATTATTGGTAAATCAAAAAATAATGAAATTAAAGCAGACGACATTTCAAAACTTATTGATGGTTCCACATATGAACTTTTGACTAGAATAAATCCTTTGATAAAAAGATTTTATATTTAATTTCCTTTATTTCGTAAGGACTGTCTTTGCGAAATACGAGACTGTAAATCTTGCGGCTTCGGCCTTCGGGGGTTCGAGTCCCTCCCGGCGCACAACAATAAAAAATACCTCACTTTTTGTGGGGTATTTTTTATTGTTGCAGGAGGGGCGAGAAAGACGGAACGAGCGAAGGCGAGCGAGTCGGGGTCGCGGGTTTTGCCAGCAGGCAAAAACCTGTGACCGAGTCCCTCCCGGCGCACAATTGAGTTTTTGATTGGTGAAAAATCAATATAAATCTGATATAATTTTGAGTATGGAACAAACAAAACCGAAATTAGCAATTAATGTTTATGTTATTAAAGATAATAAAATTCTTTTAGGTAAAAGAAAGAAGACTGGGAATGGTTTTTGGGGATTACCAGGTGGTCATTTAGAATTTGGGGAATCGCCAATTGAAGGAGCAAAAAGAGAATTGGAAGAAGAGACTGGGTTAAAATCAGATAATTTGATATATAAAAATACTGCGAGTGTAGTTTTATTGGATGACAACACTCATTATGTAAGCGTTAATTTTATCTTAGATGATTTTCAGGGTGAGCCACAGTTAATGGAACCTGATAAATTTTATGAATGGGCTTGGTTTGATTTGAACAAATTACCAGAAAATATATTTATAGGTCACAAAAAATTTTTAGATAATTTTTCAAATAGTGACACATTGATTAACTAAATTCATACTATGATTGTCGGAAGAAGAAGCTAAAATTTATTTTGCTATTTTTTATTTCTCATTTTTCTGCTATTATACATTTTCAATGAACATAAGAAATTTTAGTATTATAGCCCACATAGACCATCCCAGTACCACAACTTTTTTGAAGGAAAAAGTTGGTTACGGGACAGGCGGAAAATCATAATTTATGAATATACGAAACTTTAGCATAATAGCGCATATTGATCATGGCAAGTCCACGTTGGCTGATAGAATGCTTGAGATTACAAATACCATAGAAAAGCGCAAAATGATGGACCAGGTTCTTGATAGTATGGAACTCGAAAGAGAGCGTGGTATAACTATCAAAATGCAGCCTGTACGCATGAAATGGACTGTAAATGGGGAAGAATACATAATGAATCTTATTGATACTCCTGGCCATATAGACTTCTCTTATGAGGTCTCAAGAGCTTTGAAAGCAGTTGAAGGTTCTATACTTTTAGTGGACGCAACTCAAGGCGTTCAAGCTCAAACGTTGACTACTTTGAACATGGCACGGGAATCAAATCTCGTGATTATTCCTGTTGTCAGTAAGATAGATTCACCACTCGCAAGAACTGCAGAAGTGAAAGAAGAAATTGCTGAACTTTTGAATATTGACGAAAGTGAAATCTTGGAAGTCTCCGGAAAAACAGGCGAAGGTGTCGCAGAACTTTTAAATGAAGTTGTAAAAAGAATTCCTGCACCTCGCGGAGAAACTGGCGAAGAAAATTACAAACTTGAAATTGATGAAAAATCTTTCAGAGCTTTAGTTTTTGATTTTAAATATTCAAATCATAGCGGAGTTACTGTTTTTGTCCGCGTATTTAATGGTGAAGCGAAGAAAAATACACCGCTTATGTTTAAAGTTTCCGGAAAATCTTTCACAGCAGTGGAAGTCGGAACTTTTTCTCCGTCTGAAGTGCCGAAAGAATCTTTGTCCGCGGGAGAAATCGGATACATCGTCACTGGAATAAAAGAATCTGATATTGCTTCTGTCGGAGATACTATTTCTCACGTGAAAGATACTTTGCCACCGCTTCATGGATATTTCAGACCGTCACCAGTTGTTTGGGCTTCTATTTATCCTGAAGGTGCAGATGACTTTGCGATGCTTAAACTCGCTTTAGGAAAACTTAGACTTTCTGATTCATCATTTACTTATGACGAAGAAACCTCTGGAACTTTAGGAAGAGGATTTCGTTGTGGATTTTTGGGAATGCTTCACTTGGAAATTATTGTCGAGAGACTTAAAAGGGAATACAATCTCCAGCTTATTGTTACAACACCAAGTGTAAATTATGAAGTCACTTTCACTAATGGAAAAAAAGAAATGATTTTTTCTCCTTCACTTTTTCCAGAAGATTATCAGATTGAAAAAGTAATGGAACCTTGGGTACGCGTAAGAATTATTACACCGGCACAATATATCGGCGCGATAATGCAACAACTTTATGAACATGAAGCTGTGATAGGAGATTCTGAAAGCTTTGGAGATAACAGAACTTCTTTGACTCTCGAAATGCCGTTGCGAGAGCTTATGCGAAATTTTTTTAATGAACTAAAAAGCATCACTTCAGGCTATGCATCAATTTCTTATGAGACAATGCCGATGAAAGCTGCTGACGTCGTAAAAATGGAAGTTTTGGTTGCAGACGAACCTGTCCCAGCTTTTTGCAAGATTGTTGCGAGAAGAAGAGTTCAAGAAGAAGCGGATGAGACGGTGGAAAAACTTCACGGAGCTATAGAAAGAACAATGTTCAATTTCAAAATTCAGGCAAAAGCTATGGGAAGAATTATTGCTTCGAGATCTGTTTCGGGAATGAAAAAAGATGTTACGGATTATTTATACGGCGGCGATATTACAAGAAAAATGAAATTGAGAGAGGCTCAGAAAAAAGGAAAAAAAAGAATGAAAGAAAGAGGAAAAGTAAATATCACGCAAGATGTGTTTTTGAAGATGATGAAGAATGAATAACTGCGTCGCGCTAATCGATGGTTGCGCGACGTGACTTCGCAAAGTCAAAAAGGGCGGCACCTTTGGTGCCGCCCTTTTGAATTGATTTTTTTAACTTCGCAAACCTGGCATATATAATGCGATCATGCCGAGAATCATAAGTATGCCTAGGATAATCCAGAGCATCTTTATTGTCTTTTGATTTTTCTTTTGAAAAAGCATCCTGTAAAGAAATTTTAATGTTTTGATAATTTCGACTTATTGATAAATTAATTCTACACCTATTACCTTAAATTTTGTATTACGTTGAATTTCACACAGGACACGTTGTTATTATTCGTTATTTTTTATAAAATGGTATGTATAATACTATACACCAAAATGATTGATTTTCAAGAAAAAAAACAGTTCAACAAAATCCTATATTCAAAAGCCACTCTTGTAATATTGCTGGTCATAATAATATTTTTGGCAAGATCGACTTATGATATTTATAAAAAATATCAGATAAGCGTTGATGATTATACTTCTGTAAAAAAAGATTATGACAGCTTAAACGGAAGGAAAGCCATGCTGACTTCAGAAATAAATAAATTGAATACTGACGGCGGAGTGGACGAAGAAATAATGAGCAAATTTAATGTTGCAAAGCCTGGCGAGACAGTTGTAACTGTCATTGATGCTACGGACACATCTCAATCAGCAGGAAATAGTTCGCAGGGAAGTTTTTGGTCAAATTTTTTCGGGCTTTTTAAAAAGTAATATATTGCGAGTATAATTCAGTGGCAGAATGCGACCTTCCCAAGGTTGATACGCGGTTTCGATTACCGCTACTCGCACAAATTGCAAAGCTTTGAGTTCACGAAAAGCGAAAATTGTGGTTCAAATAAATTATATTGCTTTTTAATATGCGTGATATATAATTTAGTAGTTATAAATAATAATGAAAGATCATCGCACTATAAGAACTAATGTGTGATGTGATTTCGCAAAATCAATGAAAAAAGTAGTAATGTATTCGACGCCGACTTGTCATTATTGCAATCTCGCAAAAGAATTTTTTGACGATTACAATATCAAGTATGAGGCATTTAATGTTTCAACCGATTTAGCAAAAAGAAAAGAAATGATGGAAAAAAGCGGACAGATGGGAGTGCCGGTAATATTTGTAGATGACGTCATGGTTATGGGTTTTGATGAGGATAAATTGAGAGAACTGCTGGAAATAAAAGAATAAGTAAAAAACTCCGAAGATTTAATCTTCGGAGTTTTTTTATTTTTTTATTTGTGCCCGAGGCCGGAATCGAACCGACATCTATCCCTTAGGACGGGACTGTTCTATCCATTGAACTACTCAGGCATCGCCTTATTGTCACTTTTTAGTTTTGCAACAATTGATACAAGGGAGAATATAGCATGAAACCGCACAAAATAAAAATTATGCTATAATATTCTTATGGATCAAGACGATAAAAATTTATTGGAGAAGACATACGAATTATCAAAAGAGAATAATCATATTCTCAAAGGGATTAGAAGTTCAAACAGACGGTCATCCTTTATAAGAATTTTATATTGGATATTAATAATAGGAGCATCAATAGCGGCATATTATTTTATACAGCCTTATATTGATACCATGGTTAAAGCATATCAAAGTGTTCAAAGTAGTTTGAATAGCGTTAAAACAGCTGTCAATTCGATCCCAAAATTATAGAAATATTTTAAACACCTGCTCTAGAATTTTTCTCTTAAATAGTGTAATATCTTTTTGTGATGCCAAGGTATGCTGTCTTGGCAGATAACATCGCAAGCAAGTTTTGATAATTTAATATGCCAAGGTATGCTGTCTTGGCAGATAACATCGCAAGCAAGTTTTGATAATTTAATATGCCAAGGTANNAGGTAGCTCAGTTGGTAGAGCATATCCCTGAAGAGGATGTGGTCGCCGGTTCAAGTCCGGCCCTTGGCACAAATAAAAAAAGCGCGGAAGCGTTTTTTTTATTTGTGCCAAGGGAGAAAGCAAACTGCTTTGCTTTCGTCCGGACTTGAACAGCGGAGCGATGTTCCACAAGCTTGTGTAACGAGTGAGCTGGTGCCTAACCCGAACTGAGCGACGGCGAAGTGAGAGGTAAAGG
>PLOL01000011.1 GCA_003142075.1 Patescibacteria group bacterium
TTGCAGCAATTGTTTTTATCTCGAATATTCTAACAACAGATGAGAATGCTGGTTTATCAAGAAGTCAGATGATGATTCTTCAGGAAATCAACTCACTCATAGTGAGATACGGCTCGCTTAGAGCTGGTTGGGAAGGAACGGCTCTTATCAAGAAACTGGAATACCTTGTGTTAAAATTTGATTCAGGGAGGACAAACTCTTATGTTTTGAAAGAAATATTGAAAAAAGTTTATAGAAAATTAAACGCTGCGGTTTCGCGGTCGGAATTTTTTGAGAATTTGGCGTACGAACTTGCCGATAAATATAACCTTTTTCCAAAATCTGATAAAGAGCCGAAGTTAACCTTCGCCTTTCAATCCTAAACAATGGGCCGGAGATTATTAAATCTCCGGCCCTATTTTTTTATTAGAAAATAATGAGCAAGGCGATTATATTTTCTTGTATCCCCTTGTGGGATATTTTAAATTCTTACGGACTTCCATCAATAATTTTCCAAGATGGTTTTCTCCTTCGCCTTTATTATTCGTGCCCCAGTATAAATCATTCCACCAATTCATTTCTTCTAGTAGCTTCTCGTCAGTGTCGAGAAGCTTCTGATAATTTTCAGGATTTAGCTTCGGATCAAACTTTTGTGTGACCAAGTTCGTCATAATTCCTAATTTCTTTTTAGTCCATTCTTCTTTCGTGCATGCATCATGAGGTTTATTTTCTTCATTATATTTAATTGCTTCAAGTTCAGAACAAGTTTGAAAGTATTCTCTGTGCTCGGGTTTCCATTTTGCAGCTTGATAGGCGAGTTCAACGCTTGAATATTCTACGTCGTCCAAAAAGACTTTTGCCGGCCAAAAATTACTAAGGAAACGATACGAACCAAAAAATCCTTTAACTTCCATATCACTATGAATTACAAATTGTTCCCATTCACCTTTTTTGTATTGAGTTCCGTTCGGGCCGATGTCGGTGTAGAGAATTTTTTTCATGAAATAATTATACATGATTTTTCATTTTGGTCCCAACACGAGCAATAATTTCAGGTCCCAACCCAAAATTATTGCAACGACGGAATCAGGGACCGCTTCGCATCTCTTTTTACTTTTAAACTCGTCGACACTCACTAAAAGTAAAACGGGATTTGCGACATGCTGTACTCAGCAAGTAGACCGCAAATCCTTTCGAGTCCCTGACGAAAGTGCATTCAAGCACTTTCTTCCACCCAGCAAAATAAAAGACCTTAACGGCCTATTTTATTTTGCTGGGGAACAGGGACTCGAACCCCGATTGCATGCGCCAAAGGCACGCGTCCTACCATTAGACGATTCCCCAATGTATTTAACATTTGCAAGGATACTAGAAAAATCAAATAAATTCAAGGTGAAATTTATAAATGGCAACCTTCAACCTTACTATTTAAATAAAGAGGTGTATTATGATAAACATGAAAAAACTTACAAAAACAGATTTCATTTTGTATAAAGATTGCACTAAAAATGTATGGCTCAAGTGGCACATGCCAGACGAATATAAAAAATTTGAAATTTCTGAATTTGAGAAGGCTTTGGGCGTTATGGGTATTGAAGTTGAAAATGAAGCGCGAAAATTATTTCCAAATGGAATTCTCGTAGAAGGCCGAGACGAAAAAGCTCAAGCACTCACAAAGAAACTTATCGCAGAAAAAACTCCTGTTATTTTTCAAGCAGTATTTAGCACTGATAAATATTTAGCCGCAGCCGACGTTTTAAAATGGAATGATGAAGCCGGCATGTATGACCTTTATGAAATAAAGATGTCATCTACAGATGATGAGGACGAGGAGGAAGATGATAAACCAAGAAAAGTAAATAAGAAAAAAGAACGGCAATTCGAACATGATATTTCATTTCAAACAAATGTTGCAAAACTTTGCGGTATAAACTTTAACAAAAAATATCTTCTCAGACTCAATCGTGATTATGTTCGATACGGTGCACTCAATCTAAATAAATTATTTGAAGAAACAGACAAGACCGAGATTCTCAATCCGACTTTTCTATCAGCGACTCTTACAGAAATGGAAAGTGCTTATACATATCTTTCAAACACAAATATGCCAGCGGGTCATTGCGATTGTTTTTATAAAGGCCGTTCAGCTCACTGCACAACTTTTAGTTTAAGTAATCCTGATGCGGTTGGATATACAGTTCACGACCTAAACAGAATCGGAAATAGTAAAAATGTTCTCAGAGCATTACTCGATGAAGGCATTTTAAATATTGAAGATGTATCAGAATCAGACGAAAGATTAAAACCTTCAAAAGCTAAAAAAGGTGAACCAGAAAAAAAAGCGAGAAAACAAAACCAAGTAAAGGTATATAGAACAAAAGAACCGATGATCGATTATGACGCTATAAGATCTGAACTCAGTTCTCTTATATTTCCTTTATATTTTCTTGATTACGAAACATATCCAACAGCCATTCCACCTTTTGACGGATATCATCCATATCAACACATCGTATTCCAATATTCTTTACACATACTCACAGAAGACATGAAGCTTACTCATGAAGAACTTTTAGTTATTGAGGGCGATCCTGCCGGACAAATCGTTGCAGGATTAAGAAAAAATATTGGTAATGTCGGAAGTGTCATATCTTGGTATAAAAAGTTTGAAAATTCTCGCAATAAAGAATTAGCAAAACTTGTGCCAAACGAAGCAGAATTTTTACTTGGCTTGGTGGCTAGAACATACGACCTCATGGATATAGTTGAAAATCAACATTATGTTCATCACGGATTCAAAGGCAGTTCTTCAATCAAAAAAGTTCAACCAGTGCTTGTTCCTCATTTAGCTTATAAAGAACTCGTTGTAAGAAGTGGCACAGACGCAATCGAATCTTACAGACAAATAGTCAAAGGAGAAATTACCGGAAAAGATTTAGAACAAAAGAAAAAAGACATGCTCACATATTGTAAATACGACACTGAAGTTATGTATGAAATTTGGAAATTTTTCAAAAATCTTATTCAATAATCTTCCCGTAGCGTAAAAGTAGATTAAACTCGTTAATTTAAATTAATGGCTCCTGACCCTTTTATCTTTTTTTTATAAAAAAGAGTATGATGATTTAGTTAAACACATAAATTCTTTATTAGAATAATCTTATAATTATATAGCATGAACTATCCAAGAAATTTTCAAAACATATATTTTATCGTAGAAGATCTGAGCAAATCTATATTGAGTAATATCAACGATTATGAAAAAAATATCCATGATAATTTTAAATTGAAACATAATTTTTATAATATTGACTTTGTATATATGCACTCTGTTTTACTAGATATAGGTAAA
Source organism: Patescibacteria group bacterium (assembly GCA_003142075.1). GTDB lineage: Bacteria > Patescibacteriota > Minisyncoccia > Phycocordibacterales > GWA1-40-21 > Bog-1340. The sequence goes on from PLOL01000011.1 coordinate 3,332, forward strand.
CTTCTTTGTGTTACTGGATCAGATAAATCAGGGTTAAATGAGTTGGAAAAACTAGCACCAAATCAATTTAAAAAAGAAATAAATGATTTTAAATTAAAATACTCTGATATTATTAGTAAAATAACAACTAATAGGAATAAAATTATTGCGCATATTGATATAAGCGAGAATGGTTCTTATTTTAAACTAGGTTTCTCACATACTGAAATTGATAGAAAAATTGAGGATTTTAAAAAATATGTTGAATCTATAAATAATGGGGTTTTAAATAAATCTGATTTAGAAGTTATTGATGGATATAATAAACTCAAATCATCTTCAATCAAATATGAAAGATATAGTCCATCAGATTTTTATAAAGATAAAGATATTTTTGTAGAAATGGTTAATATAATCCGGAAAATTGCTCAAGAATTAAATTACCACTTTTACAAAGAAAATTAGTATACTCGAATCGCATCAAATGTATTAATTGGAAAATGATTATAGTATTTTAACTAGCTCTTGTCGTGTCGGTTTTATACACTTAAAAGCATCAAAATTACCTTGTAGGGCTTGGTCGACCGTGGCTCTACCACGAATCGCTCAGTCACGAAAAATAAAATTTAGCTCATCTGAAAAGATGGGCTTATTTTTATCTCGTGGCGAGGGGAAGAAAGTGCTCAAATGCACTTTCGTCAGGGACTCAAAAGGATTTGCGGTCTACTTGCTGAGTACAGCATGTCGCAAATCCCGTTTTACTTTTAGAGAGTGTCGACGAGCTTAAAAGTAAAAAGAGGTGCGAAGCGGTCCCGTATGTATATTTCAATTATTAATATTTTGTGTACAATTAATGAATAAAAATGCTAGAATAACATTTATACAATAAGATACAATATAATTAATTATGTTAACTCAAAAAAATAATATCTCAAAAAGTGAAACTGTTACCGAAAATCTGTTTAGAGATTTTTATGGCTCTTCAACTTTTATAGAAAAATCTGCAATTCCAAAACAGTTCGGCTTTCAATCTAAAAAAAATACATCATTTAAAGGTTACCCAGATTTTTTGAAAGAAGAAGAAAATTACGTAATTGTTGTAGAGGCAAAAGCAATCAATCAAGATGATGCGATGTCTGAAACTCAACATTATATGTTAAAAAATAAAATAACTAAAGATATTTTTGGTATTGCGATATCAGGTCAAACTATCGAAACTTTAAAAGTTGATTATTTCATAAAATTAAATGGGACAAGCGAATGTAAAAAGTTACAAGTTACAAGTAACTTACTGACATTAAACAATATTGGTCAAATTTATTGGAAAAATAAATATGGAGAAAGTATCTCTTCAGAAAAGTTAACTAAAATATTGAATGATTTAAATAAAATATTTAACAATGGTAATAAAGTTAGAGATACTGACCGAAGTTTGTTTTTTTCTGGATTAATGATTGCACTAAAAGATAATACTTTTAGAAATACTTATAAAAATATACAAGCTCCAACCGAAACAGAAATAACTACAAAAAATAATACTATCACAGAATCTCATAATCTTAACAATGCCATTTTGGAGGCAATTACAAGACAGTTAGTGACCAAGATAAATAATTTGTCAAAAGAATATAGTTGGAAGGATAAATTTTCTTTTATTAAAAATATTGATTATTCTTTGCTAGAATATATTGAAATTATAGATAGAATAGAAAAAAATATTTTTCAACCTTTTCAGAATGATGAAAAACAAGATGTTTTAGGAAGAGCTTATAAAATTTTTTTATCAAGAGCTGGAAAAATTGATAATAAAAACATTATTCTTACTCCTGATCATGTTAAAAATCTAATGATTGGTCTCGCGAGATTAAATGTGAACGACGTTGTATTAGATACTTGTACTGGTACGGGAGGTTTTTTAATGGAAGCTATGGAGGTATTAATAAAAAAAGCAGAAGGTGATAATAAATTAATTCAAAAGATAAAAGAAAAACAACTAATAGGTTTTGAAACTGACTCAGTGCTTTTTGCTTTAGCTTGTTCAAACATGTTCTTACATGGAGACGGAAGAACTAATCTTATATTCCGCAGTAGTTTATTAAATGATAAAAATGAAAATATCATAAATAATAAAGAGACTGATTTATTATCATACATAAGGTCTTTAAAACCTACTAAATGTATTATAAATCCTCCTTATGAAAATAATAATTCAATAAAATTTACAAAACAGGCCTTGGATTATTTGGAGCCAAATGGAAAACTTATAATTATAATGCCCACTCCGACATTAACACAAAACCAAAATGGTTATACGGAGGAAATACTTAAAATAGCAAAATTAGATTTTGTTATTAAAATGCCCAATAAGTTGTTTTCTGAACAAAAAAGAACGGTAAATACATCTATATTTGGATTTACAAAAACCCCTCATAATAAAAGTGATGATGTAATATTTTACAATCTTGAAGATGATGGTTACGTAAGTATTCAACATAAAGGGCGAGTAGATAAATTTAATAAATGGTTTGATATAAAGAATATTTTAATTGAATCAATTACAAATTCTAAAGAAAAAACTGGAGTATGTGAAAAAAGAAAAATTTACAAAGATAATATCCTTAATTGTGCAGGGGTACAAAAAACATATAATAAAAATTCCAAGATGGTAAAGATTGAGGAAATATTTGATATAAAATTAGGATCATTAGCAAGTGAAAATAGTGAGGAAGGAGAATATGATTTTATAACCGGATCAGAAGACTGGAAACAGCATTCTGAATATGATTATGATACAGAGGCTCTAGTTTATGTTATAAGTGCAGCAGGTTCATTAGGTAGAAGTCATTATGTAAATGGTAAATTTATTGCAAGTAATTTATGTCTTGTTTTAACCCCTAAAGCTGATTCTAAATATCCAGTAAATCTAAAATTCTATAATACATATTTTTCATATATGAGAAAGAAGATGGTATCAGATTTAGCTGATGGTACTTCAAAATTGACCATTAATAAAGAAACATTTAAAAATTATTATATTGATTATATAGATATAGAAAAACAAAATGAGTTTGCAAATTCTTTTATAGGGCCATTTCGAGAAAAAATAATTAAGTTAAAAAATGAAACAAAAATAGCAGAAGATAATATTGATTCAAAATTATCAAAAATATTTTAATAATCTATTAAAATATACTAGCTTCTATTAAAATATTTATGAATGATTATAAAAAAGAAAATAGAGGCTATATAGTATGGAGTATCGTAATCGGAGGTATAATTGGTTTTCTTATTAATATTTTTTCTAATTTATACTACAGTTTTTTTATTACAAAAAATTTGAACTGGAATCAAATAGACCATACACATTTTGTACTATGTATTGCTATATTAATTGCGCTAGTTGGTTACTTAGGATTTTTTATATACGATTATCCAAATACTTTTGAATTTTCAAAACCTTATTGGAAAAGATATCAAAATTATTTTTTTCATGAATTTTGGCCAGGTAAAATACTCAGATCTATAATTGGATTTTATTTAATTATTTTTTTAATTGTACTATTAATAATAATGTGTTTTTTTCTCGTACAGTCATTTGGTTATTTATATGGGATAATCATCCTCGTATCAACTTTTTCACTAGCTTATATCAAACACAAATATTTTTCTAACTAAATGTACCACCTCTACATTCTCCGTTGTTCAGACAAAAGCTTATACACCGGCATAACAACCGATTTGAAGCGACGTGTTGCCGAACACAACACCTCAAAACTTGGGGCGAAATATACGGCAGGGCGACGACCGGTGAAGCTCGTGTATTCAAAAAAGTTTAAGAATAGAAGTTGTGCGTCCTCGGAAGAGGCAAGAGTAAAAAGTTTGAGTAGAGAAGAGAAAAAGAAATTAATCAAGATAAACTAATTATGAAAAACAAAAATATAATTATCATAATCGTATTTGTATTATTACTTGTTGTGANNATATATTTTTAAATAAAAATATATCCATTGATACGAATAATTCTTCTGAATCAATTTCCTTGAATCCAGATGTTTATCCGCTTTACAGTGGATTATCATGGAGCAATGCTTCTTCGACTGATGAATATTATAATCTTGTTGGATATGAAGTTTCAGCAAGTGCGGCAAAAAATATTTCAAATATTGCAGAAGTTTCTAGTCCTTTTGAAAAATATTATTCGGAAAAACTTGAGTCGCTCGGCTGGACAGTAGATAATTCACTTGCAGCAGGCGGGCCAGGATCTGATATTACTGCATACAAAAAAGGCAGTGAATATATAATCATCCGCTTCGATACAAATTTTAAAGGAACAAAAGCAAATGAGCCGGTGCAATGTCCGTGCGATGTGGTATTTTATGTTTTTTCTGGAGAGATAAAGTAGGAAATTGCGCCGCGGTTGACTTAGCGAAGTCACGTCGCACCACAAGAGTACTTCTTGTTTACTAAATCGCTGAGTACAGCTCATAAGTAAACAAAGTCGCGTAACCGTCCTATAAGTGCGACGCAGGTGGCGCATCTTTTATCACATTAATTATTATTAATAGTGCGCCTTTATTGATATAATCTACGTAATAAATATAAGTTATAAAACAAAAATATGTTGAATTTTTTAGTGTTACATTTTAAAGATATTATAGATGTGCTCTTGGCTACATTTTTTATTTATGTAGTTATACTTTTCTTACAGCAAACAAAATCCCGATTTATAATTGGAACTTTCATAGTCGTTATTTTTTCATATTTTATATCAAAATTTTTTAATCTAGAACTTTCTCAAAATATTCTCCAGCCACTCATAACACTTCTTGCTGTGATTTTTGTTATTGTCTTTCAAAATGATATTAGGCGATTCTTCCACTGGATATCCTCTCCAAAAAATTTAATTAAAACAAACGATAGCAACGAAAAAATCTCTGAACAAATTGTCAGTGCCGTATCAGAAATGGCAAAGAATAAAGTTGGAGCCCTGATTGTTTTTCCTGGAAAAAGTCCGATTGATGATATCGTGCAAGGTGGATTTTTGCTTGATGGAAAAATTTCTACCCAAGTTATTTTGAGTATTTTTGATACAAATACACCAGGACACGATGGTGCAATGCTTATAGAAAATTTCCGCATAAATAAATTTGGATTGCATTTGCCGCTTGCCGAAAATTTCAAGAATTTTTCTCGTATGGGAACAAGACATCGCGCTGGCATAGGCATTACAGAACAAACTGATGCTCTTGCCATCATTGTTTCAGAAGAAAGAGGGGAAATCTCTATAGCAAAAAATGGGGAAATTAAAAAAGTAGAAGATTTAGAAAAACTTTTATCAGTTATAAAAAAATATACGCACGAGAATGCAGATAATGAAAATAATAAAAGTCTCTGGAATTTTATTGTTGTGAGTAATTTTAATACCAAATTTATAGCATTCACCATTGCAATAATACTCAAAATATTATTGATAAAATAAACAATTAAAATAGAGAGAATGTCGTGATAGTTTGTGACGCTGTGTTTAATTTAGAATTGTGATAAAATAAACCTATGATTGTAAAACGCAAAGATGGATATCATGTTATCTCCGAGAAAACTAGGAAAAATTTGGGCGGGCCGTACAAATTGCGCGGTGAAGCCGTGAAAAGATTGCAACAAGTTGAATATTTTAAACATAAAGGAGGAAAGTGAAATGGCGCCGCGGTAGTCCGCGGCGCTTTTCAAATGCATTAAATTTGCTATATTCAGAATATGAAAATCACAATCGTAAAAAATAAATATCTGAACGCACTATTTATTTTGATGTTATTCACCGCAATCGTTCACTTGCTTATTCTCGCTTATCTATCAATCAAAGATGCAAATATTTATATTATGAATTATTTCAAAATATTAAACATCGATTCATTTATCCCAAACTACATGAACAGCGTCTCAGGAAATATCATTTCAATAGTTTTGATGGTTGTTTTGTATATCGCAATATTATTCTCAAATAAAAGCGAGCACGAAATGAAAGAGCCGCGGTAATCCGCGGCTCTTTGTCGCATATGAATTGAAATAAAGATCAAAAAATTGATTTGACTTTTTCAATTATTTCAATATACTTTCACAATCTAACTATTTTAATAAATATTATGTTGACAAATAAAGACAATATATTCGAGCTCATGCTCGGATTCAGCAGGAAAATAAAAGAAAGTACAAAGGAAAATTCTTTGAAAAATGAGCTGACATTTCCTCAATTCGAAATATTATGGTTTATTGGCTTCAATGGAAAAAGAAGCATGGAATCAATCGCTGACTACTTAAAAATAACTCCGCCATCAGCAACATCAATGGTTCATAAAATGGAAAAAAGGGGATTGCTAAGCCGAAAGCATGACATAAAAGATAAGAGAATAGTTTATATAAGTCTGACAGCAAAGACAAAAAAACATTTGAAAGCTCTGAGAAAACATAAAGAAAAATTGCTTAAAAAAATTATTGATAAATTATCACAGACGGACAAGAATCATTTTGAGAGAATAATAAAAATTATAATTGAAAAATAATATGAAAAATATTTTAAAAATCATACACAAGCCAAAACATATAATCGTAATATCTATCACGATTGCAATCATCATCGGAACTTTAGGTTTTATTTTTATAAATCGAGCGCCAGAATATCAATTTGTAAAAGCGCAATCTGGAACGATACAAGATACTTGGAGCCTCAGCACGAGCACAAGCGCATTAGGACAAAATCTAACTTTGAGTTTCTTGACTTCCGGAGAAATTGAAAGCGTGTCAGTCAAAGTCGGCGATTCAGTAAAAAGCGGAGAAGTGCTGGCAACTCTTGATCCTGAAAATACTCTTGGAGCATTGACACAGGCAAAAGCCGCGTATGCATCGGCAGTCGCAAACTATAATAAATTGGTAAATGGCGCCACTTCAGCGGATGTTGCAGTAAGCAGTTCTTCACTTCAGTCCGCGCAAACAGCTCTTGAACACAGCAAAGAAATATTGGTTCAGTCGTTGAATGATTCTTTTGTTTCTGCAAATAATGCCGTGAGCAATACGGATATTTTTTTCAATAATCCATATTCAATCACTCCGCAACTCATTGAAAATAATTTAAGCTTTACAAATCAGAATTTGCAAAATCAGATTGAAAGCGAGAGAAAACCATTAAATGATACGATTTCGTCTTTGAAGCAAGAACTTGTCGGATTAAATTCAGAAAGCGATTTGTCCACATTATCAAACGATACAGAATCCGATTTGCTTTCAGTTGCAAATTATCTTGATGATTTAAATTCTCTCTTTACGAAATATTCTTTCGTGAATCAAAACTCTCAAACGATGCTGAATGCAGATATAAGTAACATTGTCGGCACGCGTGCTTCGATTACGGCGCAGATAGCTTCATTGACGAATGCGACACAAGCGGTTTCTTCAGCGGAGGCTGGTGTAAATCAAAATCAGGCAAGTTTAACTTTGAAAACTTCTTCCGCCCGACCTGAAGATGTCGTTTCAGCAGAAGCGCAAGTTTCAAACGCATCTGGAGCGGTGCAAATAGCGCAATCGGCATATCAAAATAGAATTATCACATCTCCAGGCAATGGAATAGCNNAGAGTTTATATTTCTGCAGGACAAATAGCTTCGCCGAATGTTCCAGCCATCGACTTGTCCGGAGAAACAGTTTCTAAAAATGTATCACTTATGATACCAAACAATTCAATCATCGATAGAGCTGGAAAGTTTTATGTCTTAATAAAATCCGGCAGTGGCACTGAAGAAAAAGAAATTACAATCGGTTCAAGCGATGCGACAAACACAGAAGTTCTTTCTGGAATATTAGCAGGCGACGAAGTAGCAACTCATTAAAATAAAATCATGGAAAATACAACAACACATATTGAAAAGAAAAATCATTTAAAAACGCCTTGGGTTCAAAGCGTCATTTCAATCGTAATTATTTTTGGAGTTCTTGCAGTATTTTTAATTTGGCTCTCGGTCAAAAATACTATTTCAGTTGAAAATTCATATCTAGATGCTCCGGTCGCAAATATTTCACCGACAGCACCAGGAATGTTAAACGAAATTTATGTAAAAGAAGGCGACATCGTCGCTCCAAACAGCCAGATTGCAGTCGTCGGTTCAGAAATATTATATTCAAAAAATGGCGGAATAGTTTCAAGCGCGCCTGAAGTCACCGGATCATATTATTCTCCGGGACAAACAGTTATATCAATAGTTGATGACAGCCAGATGAAAGTCATCGGTTCTGTCGATGAAACTAAAGGTTTGAAAAATATTGTCGCAGGCGAGCGCGCAACTTTTACAGTCGATGCATTTCCTGGAAAAACTTATGAAGGAATTGTTGAAGAAGTCAGTCCAGTTTCTGAAGATACCGGAGTAGTATTTTCAATCTCTGATGATCGTCCAGTCAAAAAATTTGATATAAAAGTTAGTTTTGACGACAGCAAATATCCGGAATTGAAAAGCGGAATGTCTGCAAAAATAACTGTCTACACAAATAATTAGCATGAAAGAAAAAGGATCCAGTCTGAGATGGTGGGTTCTCGTCACCGTTATAATCGGAACATTTCTCGGTCGTCTTGATCAGACGATTGTAAATCTTGCTTTACCAAAAATAATCAGCGACTTCAGCATCACAGTCAGCAATGCTGGATGGATTGCCACCGCATATATTCTGGCAAACGCAATATTCGTTCCAATCTGGGGAAAACTCGGAGATACTATCGGAAGGAAAAAAGTTTACATAATCGGATTTGCAATGTTCATCATAGGTTCGGTACTTGCCGGACTTTCGTGGAATTTTCCTTCATTGATTGTTTTCAGAGTCATCCAGGCAATTGCAGGCTCGGCGGATTATCCGACAGCTATGTCAATTATTGCAGTAACTTTCAAAGAAGGAAAAGAACGCGCGCAAGCTCTCGGAATCTGGTCTTCATCATTTGCCGCTGCAGCAGTTTTCGGACCGCTTATCGGCGGACCTCTTATCGATAATTTTGGATGGAGATCAATTTTTCTTGTAAATCTTCCTGTCGGACTTCTCGGACTTTTCATGGCGATAAAATTCGTGCATGAATCTCGTGCAATGCAAAAAATGGTTTACTTCGATTGGTGGGGAGCTTTGAGCTTGGGCGGCGCACTTTCAGCACTTGTTCTCGTACTCGACAGAGGATCGGATTGGGGATGGCTTTCTGTCGGAAGTATAATCTGCTATGCACTATGCATCGCACTATTCAAAATATTTGTGATGATTGAAAAAAGAGTGAAAGAACCGATTGTCGATTTGAATTTTTTCAAAATGCCGACTTTTGTAAACGTGCTGGCAAATAATTTTATTGTTTTTATGGGAATGATGGGATCAATGTTTTTGATTCCCGTTTTTGCCCAAACATTTATGGGATACACCGCGACACAATCGGGATATCTTTTTATGCCGATGGCGGCAGCAATGCTTCTCGCTTCGCCGGTTGGAGGCGCACTCATAGGAAAAGTAAAAGCGAAATATGTTATTTTTGCCAGCACAGTTGTCGCAGCACTCGGAATATTTTTGTTTTCTGTTTATCTCGATCCAAAATCTAGCGCAATGGATATCATAATACCGCTATGCATCATGGCTTTCGGACTTGGATTTGGAATGGCACAAAGAACAAATATTGTTGCTTCAATCGTCAATCCTCATGAAATCGGCGTGGCATCATCCATACTTGCGCTCGTGAGAAACATAGCCGGAGCTTTCGGCATCGCGATATTTGGAACTTTGCTGAGCAATAATATAAACAGCAATGTGCTGAAAATAAATAGTTTCAGTTTCATCCACAGTATAAATCCGCTTGATTTCCAAAAATATATCGCACTCATAGAATTGAAAGCACAGGTGGACGGATATGTTTACGTTTTTCTTGTTTCTGCAATCATCGTGTTCCTCGGTGCATTTACGATTCTCTTTTTAAAATTGAAAAATGAAAGAACGGATGTAAAAGTGTTGGTGGAATAAAAAGTATTATTTATTTAGATTGCCTAATCAATTATTATTTTATATAATATAAAAACATGAATATAATCGAAGTAAAAAATCTTGTGAAGAAATTTGACGGCATCACAGCTGTTGACGATATTTCTTTCAATGTCGGAAAAGGAGAAATTTTCGCTTTTCTCGGGCCGAATGGCGCAGGAAAAACTACGACAATAAAAATATTGACGACTCTACTTAATCCGACTTCAGGAAGCATCACTCTCGACGGACACGATCCTGTGACAGAACCGACCGAAGCAAGACGATCATTCGGAATCGTATTCCAAGATCCAAGTTTGGACGACGAACTGACCGCTTGGGAAAATATGGAATTCCACGGAGTGCTTTATAAAGTTCCTAAAAAAATCAGAAGAGAAAGAATAGAATATCTTATGAAATTTGTCGAAGTTTGGGATAGAAAAGACAGTTTGGTAAAAGAATTTTCCGGTGGAATGAAAAGGAGATTGGAAATCGCCCGCGGACTTTTGCATCATCCGAAAATAATTTTCCTTGATGAACCGACAACAGGACTTGATCCACAGACTAGAAACAGCATGTGGAATTATTTGATTGAATTGAACAAAAAAGAAGGCACGACAATTTTCTTCACAACACATTATATGGAAGAAGCTGAGAAAGTCGCACAGAAGATTTCAATCATGGATCACGGAAAAATAATCGCTTCAGGAACAGCAGAAGAATTAAGAACACAAGCAAACAATGCCAGCTCGCTTGAAGAGGCGTTTTTGAATTTTACCGGAAGAGATATTCGCCACGAAGATGCCGACGCAAGCGACGGAATGAGAATGAGGCATATGGCAAGAACAAGAAGATAATTTTCAAAAAATAAAACTTGTCCCGTGTGAAATTCACCATAACACAAAATTTAGAGTAATAAACATAGAATCAATTAATAAAAATTAGTCGAAATTATCAAAACATTAAAATTTCTTTACAGGATGACAACAATTTACATACTTTGGCTTAGACAAATGAAAAGGTATTTCAGATCGAAATCAAGAATGATTGGATCTCTTGCTCAGCCCTTGCTATTCATGGTTGCTTTGGGTTTCGGACTCGGACCGGTTTTTGCAAAAGCAGGTGAAGGAAATTATATTAATTTTTTGGTTCCCGGAATCATCGGCATGAGCATAATTTTCTCCGCAGTATTTTCCGGAATAGAAATAATCTGGGACAAGCAGTTTGGTTTTTTGAAAGAAACTCTCGTCGCACCGGTTTCTCGTTTCAATATAATGCTCGGAAGGACACTCGGCGGAGCAACACAGTCCGTCATGCAAGGTTCTATTGTTTTTGTCATTTCACTTTTTATCGGTTTTCGCCCAACAAACTGGTATCTCATTCCTATATTTATTTTGCTTATGCTTCTCGTCGCTTTGCTTTTCACCGCAGTCGGAACAATGATTGCTTCGCTTCTTGACGATATGCAAGGCTTTCAGCTCATCGTAAACTTCATGGTCATGCCATTATTTTTCCTATCTGGCGCAATTTTCCCTCTGACGGGCGTATCAAAAGTGCTGAGTTCAATCGCAGCTTTTGATCCGCTTGCATACGGAATCGACTCTTTCAGAGCCGTGCTTATAAACACAACAACATTCAGTTTGCATGTTGATGTAATAGTTTTATCAATAACAACTCTATTTTTCCTGTCGCTCGGAAGTTATTTCTTTACGAAGATACAGATTTAAAAAACACTAAAAATTTTCTGGGCGCCGCGGTAATCCGCGGCGCCTTTGTTTAATTTTGATTTGTAACAGTGCACAAAAAGCCTTTTCATCCGTATTAAGTTGCATATGTCGGCCGAAATGTAAAAGCTGGACGATTGTGATATAATTTGACGAGCATCTTTAATTTTTATTAGATTAATTTAATTTTCAAATGCAAAACATTAAAAAAATCTCCATTGCAATCATCTCCTTAGCAATATTTTTATTCGCAAGCAATGTTTTCGCGATGACTCCGTCATTTTCAGTGTCATCCGATCCAAACGTCAATACTATTGCTGATTTGAATATCACAGGAGATGCAAACTCAAGCATAGTTCTGTACTATTATTCTGCAAATGTCTCCGGTCCACAGCTAAAATATATCGGAAACACAAATTCATCTGGTACATATTCTTCCGGCATATCTTTAAATGATTACAATATCACGCAAAATAGTAACATTTATGTTTTGGTTGACGGAGTACAATCAAATTCAATCGCGTGGCCTTACTCTTCAACAGTCACATCTTCAAATAATCTGACTTTCAGCCAAACAAGCATCGCAACGATGGTCGGACAATCTACAACAATTACTGCATCGAATAATGGAACAGCATCACTTTATTTGTCCAGCAATACAAATCCTCAAGTCGCAAATTTTTCAATCAGCGGAAATCAGATATCAGTTACAGGATTATCAGCAGGTCAGACAACCGCAAATTTCTGCTACATCACAACAAACACTTCAACGACAAACTGCGCAAGCGTTTATGTTATTGTACAAAATTCTGGAACATCACTGCTTTCTTTCAGCCAAAATAATACTTCAATAATCAGCGGACAAAATGTTTCAATAAATATAACTGGTGGAAATGGCTTCTATCAAATTCAAAATAATTCAAGCTCCACTGCAATAAGCGCAAGTTTGAATGGTCCAGTACTTACTCTTTATGCAGTCGGGACAACAGGATCAAGTACAATAACAGTTTGTTCCACAGATATGAGCTCTTGCGGAAATGTCGTCGCCTCAGTCGGAACATATACGACAACAGGAAGCGGACTTTCTTTGAGCCAAAATTATCCGACTGTCATAATGGGACAAACTCAATCAATAACAATAAGCGGAGGTTCCGGAAATTATTATATTTCATCAAACTCAAATACTAATATTGTGCAAACATATATTTCCGGCAATACAATTTCAATTTACGGCGGAGCTCCAGGAAATTCTACAATTATAGTCTGCGCACCATCGGGAGAATGCGGAACGATAAATGCAATGGTTGCAAGCGCATCAGGCGGAGCACTTTCACTCAGCCAGACAAGTTTGAGTTTGATGACCGGACAAATAATAAGTGTCACAATTTCTGGAGGCACAGCTCCTTATTCAATAATTCAAAGCAATGACGGCAAAGCTCAATACAGCTTGAGCGGCAGTATTGTCACCGTCACAGGAGTTTCTGCAGGAAATTCTTCAACAACGATCTGTTCTGCCGGAGGTGCTTGCGTAACATTGGCCGTGACTGTAACCGGCAACGTAACAAATTCTGCAGTTTCCGGAGTGGAACCATCATTCAGCCAAAATAATTTTTCGATGAACACCAATCAAACTGTCGCAGTTTATTTGTCAGGCAATGGCGGATATTATGTTTCAAATAATTCAAATCCAAATATTATCTCGGCTGCAATCAGCGCAAACAGCGTCGTTATATTCGGAATAAATGTCGGCTCGGCAAATGTTACAGTTTGCCAGACTGGAGGACAATGCAATACCATTTATCTTACAGTCAGCAACTCGACAACGGCGACAGCCAGCTCGGTTCCTCTGACTTTTGACAAATCATCAGTAAATATGAATGTCGGAGACACGACTGATATAAATGTAACAGGAGGGTCTGGAGTTGGATATTATATTTCGTACAATTCAAATTCAAATGCAATCGGAGTTTATGTAAACGGAGGTGAATTGATTATTACAGGAAAAGCTGCGGGTTCGGGAACATTGTCGGTATGTTCATCATCAAATGTCTGTGCATCAATTTCAGTCGTTGTAAATCAAATTACACAAACAACAAGTTCAGTTT